>NZ_CP121682.1:6345340-6647500 GCF_029760955.1 Streptomyces cathayae | reverse complement strand
CACCCCGGCCGATGAGCCGAACCCGGCGCTGGGTGTGCGTGGTCTGCGGTCGCTGCTCGACCACCCGGAGGTACTGCGTACCCAGCTGTCGGCGCTGGCCAAGGCCGCGGAGGGGTTGTCCGTCCAGCTCGAGGTGATGGCCCCGATGGTGGCGGACCGTACCGACGCCAAGGCTTTCGCCGACGCGTGCCGTGAGGCGGGCCTGCGTGCGAAGTTCGGTGCGATGGTCGAGATTCCGTCGGCCGCGTTGCGTGCGCGCTCGATCCTGCAGGAGGTCGAGTTCCTTTCCCTGGGGACGAATGACCTCGCGCAGTACACGTTCGCCGCGGACCGTCAGGTGGGCGCGGTGTCCCGGCTGCAGGATCCGTGGCAGCCCGCGCTGCTCGACCTGGTGGCGCTGTCCGCCGAGGCGGCGAAGGCCGAGGGCAAGAGCTGCGGTGTCTGCGGTGAGGCCGCTTCCGACCCGCTGCTCGCTTCGGTGCTGACCGGTCTGGGTGTCACCTCCCTCTCCATGGGCGCGGCGTCCATCCCTTATGTACGGGCGGCGCTGGCGAAGTTCACGCTGGCTCAGTGCGAGCGGGCCGCGGCGGCGGCTCGCGCGACCGACAGCGCCGAAGAGGCCCGCAGGGCCGCTCAGGCAGTGCTGTCGGGCGAGTAGCCGGCCGGGCAGGCAGGTAGATCGGCCGGCCCGCTCTTCGTGAGGGGCGCTCCAGGTGCTGGGGCGCCCCTTTTCCTTCCCTCCGATCCTCCGATCCCCTTTTGCGTTTTCCGTTCGTGTTCAGTGGCGGTGGGTCGGGCCCGGGCTCCCGTCCGCGAGGTCGGGCGGCTCGCAGTAGTCGACGTTGGACTCGGGTGAGATGAGGTCTCCGGATTCCACGTCGGTGCAGTAGGCGTCGAAGACCTCTCCCGCGGTGAGGGGTTCGAGGCCGTGGGCGCGCAGCCGCCAGCCGTGGATGCGGTCGGCGGTGCCTGGTGCGGTGGTCCGCATGACGAGTCCGCCCGGGCTGCCGGTGGCGAGGCCGACTGCCAGCACCGTGGTGAATTCGAGGAGCTCGGCGTCGTCCAGCTCCATATGTCCGTCGTTGTCGTCGGCGTGCAGGACGGCGACCAAGGTCTGGGGCGGTCCGGAGACACTGCAGACGAGGTGCCGGTTGCCGGGTCCCGCGGTGTCGAGGATGCGGACGATCAGCTGGGAGGCGCGGGCGAAGGCCTCGCGGCCCAGGTCCTCACCACACGAGGCGCAGGCGCCGAGGCGGGCGAGGAGGGTGGTCGCGTACTCCCAGGTCGCCCGGCGGACCGCCTCGTCGACGAGGGCGGGCAGGAGGTCGGCCAACGGCTGTCCCTCGTAGGGGACGGTGGGTCCGGTGGCCGCGAGTTCGGCGGTGAAGCGGGTGCGGCTGGTGCGGCGGTCGGGGTCGAGGCCCGAGCGCGCGCAGAATGCCGCGTACTCCTCGGGGTCGAAGAGGGCCAGTGTCGTGTGGTCGCCCTGCAGGGCACGTGTCCTGAGGACGGCCTCCATCTGTTCGAGGTACACGGCGTGGTCGTCGAAGACGAAGCTTCGGTAGTGCCGCATGGCACGGAAGTCGTGCTCGTCCGTCAGCACCCCGATGGTGCCCGCGATTTCCCGGCGCAGGACACGTCGGACGGTTCGGTGGTCGGTGTACGTCATGTCTCCCCCTGCACAGTCGATCAGTACTCACTCACAGTAACCGGGAGCACTGACAGCGGCGTACGGCGGTGACGGTGGGTGGCGACGGGCCGGCCGGGTGACCGGCCGGTCCTCGTCCGGGGAGGGTCAGGTGCGTCGGCGGGCCAGGTCCTCGTAGAACGTGAGCAGGGCCAGGTCGTCGACGGACCCCGGGTTGACCGCCTTCTCCAGCGGCGTGCCCTGGAGGAGGCGTTTGACCGGGACCTCGATGCGCTTGCCGGTCAGGGTGTGCGGCACCCCGGGGACCTCGATGATCTCGTCCGGGACGTGGCGTGGCGACAGTTGCTCACGGATGGTCCGCCGGATGAGTCCCTTCAGGTCCTCGTCGAGCACGGTGCCCGGTGTCAGGTGCACGAACAGGGGCATCCAGTAGCCGCCGTCGGGCTGTTCGACGCCGATGACGAGGGATTCCTTGATCTGAGGAAGACGTTCGACGGCCTCGTAGATGTCCGCCGATCCCATGCGGACGCCCTGGCGGTTGAGCGTGGAGTCGGAGCGGCCGTGGATGACGACGGAACCGCGCGAGGTGAGGGTGATCCAGTCGCCGTGCCGCCACACGCCGGGGTAGGTGTCGAAGTAACTGTCGTGGTAGCGGCTGCCGTCGGGGTCGTTCCAGAAGTGGATCGGCATGGACGGCATCGGGTGGGTGACCACGAGTTCGCCGACCTCGTCGGTCAGGGGTGTGCCGCTCGGGTCCCAGGACTGCAGGTCGGTGCCCAGACCGGGTGCCTGCAGCTCGCCGATGTACACGGGGAGGGTGGGTACGGCTCCCGCGAAGCAGGAGCAGACGTCCGTACCGCCGCTGACGGAGGCGATCCACAGGTCGGCCCCGCTCTCGGCGAACTCGTCGTGCAGCCAGCGGAAGCCGTCGGGCGGCAGGGGGGAGCCGGTGGTGGCGACGCACTGCACCGCGGAGAGGTCGAAGTCGCGGGCGGGGTGCACGTCGGCCTTGCGGCAGGCCATGACGTACGCGGCGGAGGTGCCGTAGAAGGTGGCGCCGGTGCGTTCGGCGATCCGCCACTGGGCGCCCGTGTCCGGGTAGCCGGGACTGCCGTCGTACAGGACGATCGTCGTTCCGGTGAGGAGGCCGGAGACGAGGAAGTTCCACATCATCCAGCCGGTCGACGTGTACCAGAAGAAACGGTCCTCCGGACCCAGGTCGCAGTGCAGTCCGAGCTGCTTGAGGTGTTCGACCAGGATGCCGCCCTGGGACTGGACGATCGCCTTCGGCAGTCCGGTGGTACCGGACGAGTAGAGCACCCACAACGGATGCTCGAAAGGCACCTGCTCGAAGACCGGTTCGGTGTCCGCGGAGGTCAGGGCCGACCAGTCCAGCGCTCCGTCGGGGGCGTCGGTCCCGAGCAGGGGGATGTGCACGACCGCACGCAGGGTGGGCAGTTCACGGCGGAGTTCGGCGACGACGTCGCGGCGGTCGTGCTCCTTTCCGCCGTAGCGGTATCCGTCGACGGTGAACAGGACGACCGGTTCGACCTGCTGGAAACGGTCGAGCACGCTGCGGGCGCCGAAATCGGGTGCGCAGGAGGTCCACACGCCGCCCACCGCCGCGGTGGCCAGGAAGGCGACGACGGCCTGCGGGATGTTGGGGAGGTAGCCGCTGACGCGGTCTCCGGGACGTACGCCCAGGGCGCGCAGCTCGGCGGCGAGGGAGCCGACCCGGCGGCGCAGCTCGGCCCAGGTGACGGGCCTGGGGTCATGGGTCTCGTCGACGTGCAGGAGCGCCGGCTCGTCCGCGCGGGCGGCCGCCGCGCGGAGGGCGTGTTCGGCGTAGTTGAGGGTGGCACCGGGGAACCACTGGGCGCCGGGCATCGAGCGGTCGCCCAGCACGCGTGCGTAGGGGGTCGAGAAGCGGACGTCGAACCACTCCGTGACGGCCTTCCAGAAGGTTTCCGGCTCGTCCACGGACCAGCGGTGCAGTGCCGCGTAACCGCCCTCGGCGGGGGCACCGTGCCGCTCGGCGGCCCATGCCTGGAACGTGGTGATCCTGGCCCGGGCGATGCGCTGTGGATCAGGCTGCCAGAGCGGCTGGGGGTTCTCGGTCGACATGGTCGGCTCCCGGACTGTGCGCGTCGTGTGCGTCCTGCGCGCACGGGCTGGGGTGTGCGCGTGACGCGGCTGACAGGAACGATGCCATGTGATCGTCTTCGGAACCAGGGTGCGCCCCCGCGACCCGTGTCGTGAAGATGTGACCCGATCATGGGTGAACGGCAGTTGAACGACACCCGTGTGACGTGCACGCAATGGCAGGGTGAGCACCATGGACGGTCGTGGCCTGGTGCGTTCGGTGAGATCGGTCGGTTCGGTGGGCGCGGCACGGGGGTTGCGTACCGTACGGGCGGCGTGGCGCAGGCGACGGGCCGACGCCGCCGGGCTGCCGCCCCGGGGGACGGAGCGCGCACGGACGCCCGGACAGGTGCGGGAGGTGGAGCCCGGGCCCGGGGGCGGTGTCGTCCGGTTCAGCCGCTCCGAGCTGCGGATCCTCGTCGCCGTGAACGGCGCCGTCTTCTGCGGCTGGGACGGGGCAGCTCCCGAGCCGTCGTACGCGCTGGCCGGCCGCTGTCCCGATCCGGATCCGCGGGCGGTGCTGGAGCCTGACACGGACGGCGGCTGGCGTGTGGTCGCCGAGCGGGTGACGGTCGCCGTCTCACGGCTCGGCTCGGTGGAGGTGCTCACCCCGGGAGGCGTGGTGCTGCGGCGTGATCTGCCGCCGCGCTGGTGGGAGCCGACAGGAGGGGGCACCGCGCGCTGGATGCAGCGGTCGGAGGTGCGGGCGGACGCCCGGTTCTTCGGGCTCGGGGGGCGCGCTTTCGGGCCGGGGCTGCGGGACGGCACCTACCGGTTGTGGAACACGGGCCCCGGTCGCGCTGTCGGGCCCGGTGACGATCCGCGCCCCATCACGATGCCGGTGCAGCTGGTGGTGGCCGACGCGGGCACGCATCTCGCGTTCCACGACAGTTCGTGGGACGGCACGGTGACCCTGCGGGAGGGCGCGGAGGGCGCCGGCTCCGGGCACGACCGGACCGGGACGAGCACGCTGCGGATGGACGGGGGCCCGCTGCGCTGCTGGGTGATGGTGGGCACCCCCGCACGGGTGCTGCTCGCCTGGGGTTCGCTGACCGGTGCGCCCGCGCTGCCGCCCGCGTGGGCGCTCGGCCACCATCACGCGCGGTGGGGCCGGGGCGGCGAGCAGGAGGTGCGGCGGACCGTCGCCCGCTACCGGGAGCACGGGTTGCCGCTCGACGCCGTCCATCTGGGCGTCGACCACCACGACGCGCACCGGGTGTTCACCGTCGACCGGGAGCGGTTCCCGAGGCTGCCGGCGCTCGCCGACGAGCTGCGGCGGGACGGGATCCGGCTGGTGTCGGCCATCGGCCCGGCGGTCGCCGCCGAGGGCGGCGACGCCGTGCACGACTCGGGTGCGGCGCAGGAGGCGTTCGTGCGGGGCGCCTCGGGAGAGGTCGTTCAGGGCGTCTCCTGGTCCGGAGACGTGGTGTTCCCGGACTTCACCCACGCGCGCGTGCGCCGGTGGTGGGGCGGTCTGTACACGGAGCGGCTGGAGCAGGGTTTCGCGGGTTTCTGGCACGACCTGAACGAGCCGACGTCGTTCACCGCGTTCGGGGAGCCGACGCTTCCCCGTTCGGCACGGCACGCCCTGGACGGGCGGGGCGGCGATCATCGTGAGGCGCACAACGTGTACGCGCTGTGCATGGCCAGGGCGGCCTACGAGGGGCTGCGGACGCTGGTGCCGCAGGAGCGGCCGTTCGTGTTCTCGCGTTCGGGGTGGGCCGGGATGCAGCGCTACGGAGGGACGTGGTCGGGGGAGGTGGCCACAGGCTGGCCCGGGCTGCGGGCCTCCCTCGCCCTGGTGATGGGGCTCGGGTTGTGCGGTGTCCCGTATGCGGGGCCGGACGTCGGCGGGGTCGACGGGGACGCGTCCGCAGAGCTGTATCTGCGGTGGCTCCAGCTGGGTGCCCATCTGCCGCTGTTCCGCACGCACGCGGGGGCGGGGAACAGGGAGCCGTGGGAGTTCGGTGCCGAGGTGGTGCGGCACGCGCGCGCGGCCCTCGTCGGGCGTCGCCGGCTGCAACCGTACTTCGTGACGCTGGCCCATCTGGCCCGGCACACCGGGGCTCCCTGTGTGCGGCCGCTGTGGTGGTCGGCGCCGGAGGAGCGCGCGTTGCGCGACTGCGGGGACACCTTCCTGCTCGGTGACTGTCTGCTGGTGGCACCGGTGCTGGTGCCGGGGGTGGAACGGCGTACGGTGCGGCTGCCCGGCGGGCGTTGGTACGAGTCGGCTACGGGACGGGCGTACGACGGGCCCGCCCAGGTGCTGGTCGACGCGCCCCTGGACCGCATTCCGGTGTTCGCCCGTGCGGGCGCCGTGATTCCCGTGCGCGGGCAGGACGGGGGGCTGGAGCTGGAGGTGTGGGCGCCCGTGCGGGGGCGGACCGGGGGCGGGACGGTCGTCGCGGATGTCGGCGACGGCTGGGAGGAGCCGGAGATCGAGCGGTACGGCGTCCGCTGGGCGGGAGCCCGGATCGTCGTCGAGCGGGAGGGGAAGGGCGGCGCCCGCGAGTCGCCCTACCCGGTGCGGGTGCGCGGGCTCGGGCCGCGCTGAGCCGTGCCGGGGCGGGCCGACGTCAGATGTACCGGCCCTCGAACCAGGCCCGCGCGGCCCGCGTGTGCAGCGGGAAGGCGAGCTCCTCCGCGCGGCGCAGCAGGTGCCGGCCTTCCGTCTCGTCCGTGGCGGCGAAGGCCGGCAGGCCTTCCGCGGGACGTTCCGGGAGAAGACCGAACAGCAGGAGGTGTCCGTCGGGCGCACTCATGGCGTCCGCGAGCCGCACCTCCCGGCTCGTCGCGTCGATGCCGGTCTCCTCACGGAGTTCGCGTACGACGGCCTGGCGCCAGTCCTCCCGGTCGTCGATGTACCCGCCGGGCAGGGCCGTGCCTCCGCGCGCGGGGGCGATGGAGCGGGTGATGACGACCAGGGCGGTGCCCTTCGCGTCGTACACGGGCTGGAGGGCGACCGCGACCGGCAGCGGGTTGCGATAGGCGACGGCACCGCATGCCGGGCAGCGCCGGGGCCAGCCGGAGACGCCCGCGCCGAAGGACGTGCCGCAGCTCGAACAGTGGGAGTCCGGCACGGGGGCGAGGTCCGGGCCGGGGGTTCGGTTTCTGGGCACGGGCGGACTGTAGCCGATCACGGCGGGGGTGTCTTCGGAGTGTCTCGAGGAGCAGCCCGTCGGCCCGTTGTCCCCCCCCCTGTGTGCGGGAGGTACGGGACACGTCCGGGTGCGCTTCAGACGGTGACGGTCCGGCGGCGCTGGGCCGCCTGTGCCATGGCGTGCTGGACGACACCGATGAGCACTTCCTTGACCGACTCGCGGTCCCGGGCGTCGCCCATCACGAGCGGTACGTGCGCGTCGAGGTCGAGGGCCCGTCGGACGTCCTCGACCGGGTGACGCGGGGCTCCCTCGAAGCAGTTGACGCCGACGAGGAACGGTATGGAGCGCCGCTCGAAGTAGTCGACGGCCGCGAAGCAGTCCTCCAGCCGCCGGGTGTCGGCGAGCACCACAGCCCCGAGGGCACCCTCGGCCAGCTCGTCCCACATGAACCAGAACCGCTCCTGGCCGGGAGTCCCGAAGAGGTACAGCACCAGATCCTCGCGGAGCGTGATGCGGCCGAAGTCCATGGCCACGGTGGTGGTGTTCTTCGCCTCCACACCACTGAGGTCGTCGACCGGGCGTCCCGCCTCGGTGAGCAGTTCCTCGGTGCGCAGCGGCCTGATCTCGCTGACCGCTCCGACGAGCGTGGTCTTGCCCACGCCGAAGCCACCGGCCACCAGGATCTTGAGCGTGACGGGCTCGACCGGGGGTTTGCCGCGCTCAGAACGCCCGAAGATCATCGTTCTTCTCTCCTGCTCGGTGGGGGTCGGGCGGTGGACCGTATCCTCCGCCGCCGGGGGTTTCGATGACGAGTACGTCGCCGGCGCGGACGTCCGCCGAGTCGCTTCCGCCGAGTTCGGTGACGCTGCCGTCCGCGTGGTCGACCCGGTTGGCACCGGGCGCACCGGGCGCACCGCCCGCCATGCCGTACGGAGGGACCCTGCGGTGCTGGGACAGCGTGGAGACGGTCATGGGTTCCAGGAACCGGATGCGGCGGACCGCTCCGTCCCCGCCGCGCCACCGTCCCTCGCCGCCGCTGCCCGCGCGCACGGCGAACTCCTCGAGGCGGACGGGCAGCCGCCACTCCAGGACCTCGGGGTCGGTGAGCCGCGAGTTGGTCATGTGGGTCTGCACGACGGACGCTCCGGGGAAGCCCTCTCCGGCGCCCGAGCCGGAGGCGACGGTCTCGTAGTACTGGTGGCGGGCATTGCCGAAGGTGACGTTGTTCATGGTGCCGGAGCCCTCGGCCTGGATGCCGAGCGCCGCGTAGAGGGCACCGGTGATGCTCTGGGAGGTCTCCACGTTGCCCGCGACGACGGCTGCCGGGGGCCGGGGCGCCAGCATGGAGCCGGGCGGCACGATGATGCGCAGCGGGCGCAGGCAGCCGTCGTTGAGCGGGATGTCGTCGGCGACCAGGGTCCGGAAGACGTAGAGGACGGCCGCGTTGACGACGGAGAAGGGTGCGTTGAAGTTGGTGGGGAGCTGTGCCGTGGTGCCGGTGAAGTCGATGGTCGCGGAGCGGTTCTCTCGGTCGACGCGCACGCTCACGCGGATGGCGGCGCCCGAGTCGGTTTCGTAGGTGTACTCGCCGTCGTCGAGGGCGTCGATGACGCGCCGTACCGCGTCCTCGGCGTTGTCCTGGACGTGCCGCATGTACGCCTGGACCACGTCGAGGCCGAAGTTCTCGATCATGCGGCCGACCTCGTCGACGCCCTTCCGGTTGGCGGCGATCTGGGCGCGCAGGTCGGCGAGGTTGGTCTGCGGGTTGCGGGAGGGATACCGCGCTCCGGTCAGGAGGCCGAGTGTCTCCCGCTCGCGGAACCGGCCGTTCTCGGCGAGGAGCCAGTTGTCGAAGAGGACGCCCTCCTCGTCGATGGTGCGGCTGTCGGCGGGCATGGAACCCGGGGCGATGCCACCGATCTCTGCGTGATGGCCTCGCGAGGCGACGTGGAAGAGGACCCTCCGGTCGCCCTCCGTGGGGTCACCGTCCACGGTGGCGGGGGGCGCGGTGTCGAAGACCGGGGTGATCACGGTGACGTCGGGGAGATGAGTGCCGCCGTGGTACGGGTCGTTCACGGCGTAGGTGTCGCCCGGGCGCATGGTGGCACCGCGCCGCCGGATGACCTCCTTGACGCCGGTGCCCATCGATCCCAGGTGGACGGGGATGTGGGGGGCGTTGGCCACCAGGTTCCCGTCCGGGTCGAAGAGGGCGCAGGAGAAGTCCAGGCGCTCCTTGATGTTGACGGACTGGGCGGTGGACTCGAGGCGGGCGCCCATCTGTTCGGCGATGGACATGAAGAGGTTGTTGAAGACCTCGAGCAGAACCGGGTCCACTTCCGTGTCCAGGTCGGAACTCTGCGTCACCGCGACGCGTTCCATGACCAGATGCCCGTGCTCGGTCGGCGAGGCCCGCCAGCCTTCGTCGACGACGGTCGTGGAGCCGGCCTCGGTGACGATCGCCGGGCCGGAGACGGTCTCGCCGGGAGGAAGGTCCTCCCGGCGGTGGAGGGGGACGTCGCGCCAGGTGCCGCCGGTGTGGAGGCGGACGGGTCGCGCGGTGGCGGGGCGGCCCCGGTAGGGGGCGAGGGTGGAGAGATCGGGGGGGTCGGTGATGCCGGTGGCTTCGACGGAGAGGGACTCCACGACGATCGGGCGGTCGAGCGTGAAGGAGTACGTGGCGCGATGACGTTCTTCGAAGGCGCTGCGCATGGTGTCGGCGTCGGTCAGTTCGACGGTGAGGGCGGTGTCGGTGCCGTCGTAGCGGAGTTGGGCGCGACGGGTGACCTCGATCCGGTCCTCGGGGACGTCCTCGGCGAGGAGTTCGGCGCGGGCCGCCGCTTCGAGGTCGTCCGCGGTCCGGTGGACGCCGGGCATCGCGGCGGGCTCCAGGGGTGCTTCGGTGGAGCGTTCGCGCATGGCCGTGGTGTCGGCGAGGCCGATGCCGAGTGCGGAGAGGACACCGGCCGCGGGTGGCACGAGGACGGTGCGGATACCGAGGGAGTCGGCGACCATGCACGCGTGCTGTCCGCCCGCACCGCCGAAGGTGGTGAGGGCGTAGCGGGTGATGTCGTGGCCCTTCTGGACGGAGATCCGCTTCACCGCGGCGGCGATGTTGGCGACGGCGATCCGCAGATAGCCCTCGGCGACCTGTTCCGGGGTGCGGTCGTCGCCGGTCCGTTCGCGGATCTCACGCGCGAGGGTGGTGAAGCGGTTCCGGACGAGTTCGGTGTCGAGGGGCTGGTCGCCGTTCGGGCCGAAGACCGCCGGGAAGTGGTCGGGCTGGATGCGGCCGAGCATGACGTTGGCGTCGGTGACGGCGAGCGGGCCGCCGGCCCGGTAGCAGGCGGGGCCGGGGTCGGCGCCCGCCGAGTCGGGCCCCACACGGTAGCGGGAGCCGTCGAAGTGGAGGACCGAGCCGCCGCCGGCGGCGACCGTGTGGATGTCCAGCATGGGCGCGCGCAGCCGTACGCCGGAGATCCGGGTGGTGAAGACGCGTTCGTACTCCCCCGCGAAGTGCGAGACGTCGGTGGAGGTTCCGCCCATGTCGAAGCCGATGACCCGGTCGTGGCCGGCGAGCTGCGACATGCGGGCCATCCCGACGATGCCGCCGGCCGGACCGGACAGGATGGCGTCCTTGCCGCGGAACTGCGCCGCTTCGGCGAGGCCTCCGTTGGACTGCATGAACATCAGCCGTACCCCGTCGAGTTCGTCGGCCACGTGCTGCACGTAGCGGCGCAGCACGGGCGAGAGGTAGGCGTCGACGACGGCCGTGTCCCCGCGCGGGACGAGTCGCATCAGAGGGCTGACCTCGCTGGACAGCGAGATCTGCGGGAAGCCGATACGGGCGGCGAGTTCCCCGATCGCCTGCTCGTGGGCGGGGTGGCGATGGCTGTGCAGGCAGACCACGGCGACGGCCCGGATGCCGTCGGCGTGGGCCCGGCGCAGCGGCCCGCTCAGGGAGTCCAGGTCCGGGGCCCGCAGGACGGTGCCGTCGGCGGCGATGCGTTCGTCCACCTCGAGGACCCGTTCGTACAGCAGCTCGGGCAGTTCGATGCGACGGGCGAAGAGGGCGGGGCGGTTCTGGTAGGCGATGCGCAGGGCGTCCCGGAAGCCGCGGGTGACGACCAGGAGGGTGCGTTCGCCCGTGCGCTCGAGGAGGGCGTTGGTGGCGACCGTGGTACCCATGCGTACGGATTCGACGGGTTCGCCGGAGCCGGCCAGCAGTTCGCGGATGCCCGCGACCGCCGCGTCGGTGGCGGTGGCCGCCCCGCCGGGGCGACGCCGGGAGGGCGCGAGGGCCGGGTTGTCCGAGAGGAGTTTGCGGGTGAGCAGTGACCCGTCCGGGCGGCGCGCGACGATGTCGGTGAAGGTGCCGCCTCGGTCCACCCAGAACTGCCAGCCTGCCATGTCAGTACCCCGCTTCCGCGCCGCTCACAGCGCTCGGAGGCCGTTGATCACATCGCGCAGAATACTCTCGTCCGGCAGTTCGGCGGGGGGAACCGGCCGGTTCACGTGGACGGATTCGAGGTCGACGAGATCTCCGACGAGGACGCGTACCACTCCGACGGGCAGGTCGAGTTCCGCGGCGAGTTCGGCGACGGTCTGCGGCGTGTCACGGCACAGCCCGACGATGTCCACGTGTTCCGGGGAGAGGGTGGGGTCCGCTTCGGGATCGTCCGCTTCGGGTTCGGCGACGACCACCGCGATCAGGTCGAGGCGGTGCTGGGCCGCACTCGAGGTGCGGCCCCGCGTCATGGCATACGGACGGACGACCGGTCCGGCCTCCTCGTCGAACCAGTGGCTTCTTCCCTCGCCGTCAGCACTCATGCCATCCCACTACCCACCCGGAGGCAGATCGGTGCGTGGTTCGGCGTCCAGATGCGGGCCGACCCGCTTCACCAGAAGGGTCATCTCGTAGGCGACCTGTCCGACGTCCGAGTCGGCGTCGGCGAGGACGGCGAGACAGCTGCCGTCTCCGGCGGCCGTGACGAACAGGAAGGCCTCGTCGAGTTCGACGACGGTCTGTCGGACACCGCCTGCCTCGAAGTGGCGGCCCACCCCCTTGGCGAGGCTGTGGAACCCGGAGGCCACGGCGGCGAGGTGCTCGCTGTCCTCGCGGGTCAGTCCCCCGGACGCCCCCGTGGCGAGGCCGTCGCCGGAGAGCACGACGGCCTTCCGTATGCTCGCGACGCGGTCCACCAGGTCGTCGAGGAGCCAGTTCAGCTCCCCCTTGCCGCCTTCGGCGTGGCCGGTCGTGTTCGGTGCGGTCATCGACCGTCCCCCTCAGTCGTTCTTGGTCGTTCCTCGTGGTGCTGTCCCGCCGGGGCCGTCGTCGGCCTCGGCGTTCTCGTCGCGGCCGCGCTGCCAGCCGCGCTGGAGCGAGGCCATGCGGCTGCGCACTTCCTCCGCGTCCCGTTCGACGGGCTGGGATCTTTCCTCGTTCCGTGGTCGCGTGCTTCGTCTGAGCTGTGGGACGAGGCTGGCCTGCCGTACCCGTCGGGGCAGCGATCCAAGGTCGGGCCGGTCGCCTGCCTCCTGTGGGGTGCTGCCGGGGCGGGACTCCGTGCTCCGTCGGCGGGCGGGCAGGGGCGGCGGTGCGGGCTCCTGCCCCGGGTGGGCAGAGGGGGTGCCGGTGTCGTGGTCCGTCCGCTCCCGGCGGACGTGCTCGTCGTCGACCGGGCGGCCGTGGGAACTGACCAGCTTGGGGACTCCCCTGCGGGGCAGCGGAGCGGGGCCGTTCGCCTGCCCGTCCCTGTCCCTGCCCCTGTCCGGTCCGTCGCGGTTCTCGGGAGCCCGCTGATGCAGCTCACGCCGAGGGCCCGGCCGCTCGTCCTCGGTGCGGCCCGAGGAGCGCCGGGGGCGGAACAGGCCGCTGTGTTCGCCGTCCTCGTCCGCCGGGGCCCCCGGGTAGTCGTCGAGGGCGTCCAGGTCGACGGGGCCCTCGAGTTCGATCGGTCCGTCCAGCAGCGAGGCGGACACTCCGGGCCGTTGTACGGGCACCTGGGACAGCGCGGGACGACGGTTCTCCCCTGGTTCCCTCTCCTTGGCGCGCCGGGGCCGGTCGAGGCGGAAGCCGGCTCCGTTGGTGTCCGGGACGTCGTCCGTCAGGAGTGCGTCCGGGATGAAGACGACCGCGGTGGTGCCGCCGTAGGGGGAGGGCTGCAGGGAGACCCGGACGTTCTGCCGCTGCGCGAGACGGCTGACCACGAACAGTCCGAGCCGGTCGGTGTCGGAGAGTTCGAACTCCGGGGTCTCGGCGAGCCGCAGGTTGGCATCCAGCAGCGCTTCGGCCGCCATGCCGAGACCGCGGTCGTGGATCTCCAGGGTGAAGCCGTTGGCCACACGCTCGCCCAGGACCTGGACGGCGGTGTGCGGTGGGGAGAACACCGTGGCGTTCTCCAGGAGTTCGGCCACCAGGTGGGTGAGGTCGGCGACGGCGGGGCCGGTGACGGCGACCCGCGGCAGTCTGCGGACCTCGATGCGCTCGTAGTCCTCGACCTCGGCGACGGCGGCGCGCACGACGTCCATGAGCTGGACCGGTTTGCGCCACTGCCGGGAGGGCGCGGCCCCGGAGAGGATGACCAGCCCCTCGGCGTGCCGGCGCATGCGGGTGGTCAGATGGTCCAGACGGAACAGGTCGGCGAGTTCCTCGGTGTCCTCGGTCCGGCGCTCCATGCTGTCCAGCAGGGTGAGCTGTTTGTGCAGCAGAACCTGGCTTCGGCGGGCGAGGTTGACGAACACCTCCGAGACCCCGGAGCGCAGTTCGGCCTGTTTGACGGCCGCCTCCACGGCCGCGCGCTGCAGGGTGTTGAGGGCCTGGCCGACCTCGCCCATCTCGTTCCTGTCGTACTCCAGGCGGGGGATCTCGGTCTCGATGTCGACCTGTTCGCCCGCCGAGAGACGGCGCATCACACTGGGCAGTCGCACGCCGGAGGCCTCATGCGCCTCGAGACGTAACTGCCGCAGATCACGGATGAGGCCGCGGCCGATGCGCACGGACAGGACGAGGGAGACGAGGACGGCGACCAGTCCGAGGACGCCGACGAGGACGGCCCAGGTGATGACGCTCATGGCGACCGGCTGGACGCGGTCCTGATAGCGGTCGGTGGCCTGGTCGTCGAGGGTACCGAGTTCTTCGAGCACATGGCCGGCGGCGGTGTCCCAGCTCTTCGCGGTGACTCCGCGAGGCGGTCCGGTGCCGGAGGAGACGGCCGCCTCCTCGGCGACGCGCAGCGGAGCGGACGCCGCGTTCCTCCAGAAGCTCTCGTAGCGGCCCCGGTCCGCGGCCGGCAACTGCGGCAGAGCGATGTCGTACAGCAGCGTGCGCTGGGCCACGAGGTCGGAGACGTCGCGTACCTCTGTGCGGGACAGTGTGCCGACGACGAGGGCCGAGCCGAGCAGGGCGTCCTCGCGGGCGAGGAGTTCACGGGCGCGGCTGAGGTTGAGCAGGGCGCGGCCCTGCTCGTCCACCTCCACGTTGTCGATGCCGTCGAGGGAGGTCAGGAGGGCGTAGCAGGAGTCCACGAGAAGGTTGTACTGGTGGAGGGCCTCGGCGCGGTTCATCGTGCCCTGCTCGACGCTGCCGCGCAGGGAGTCGATGCCGTCGAACGCGTCCAGGACAGCGGTGATCCGGTCCTCGCCGCCCGTACTCAGCCCGTCGCGGACGTCGGGGGTGCCCGCGTTCTTGCGGACCTCGGCGATGGCGCCGTCGGTGGCCGTGCGGGTGGCGCGGAGCGCGGAGAGCGTGTCCGAGGCCCGCGGATCGGCGAGGTGGACGAGGGTCTGGCGGCGTTCCTGCTGGAGGACGCGGACGGTTTTCTCGATCGGGTGGCCGATGTCCTCGACCGCGGCGGAGACCCGGAACAGCTGAGTGACCGACCGTCCCGTGAATACCGTGGCGAAGCCCCAGATCGCGGTCAGGGACACCAGCGGCACGAGAAGCAGCGCCACGATCTTCCGGCGGACGGACTTCCCGCGAAAGCGCATGGCCTCCCCCAGCTCGCCCTCGGGTGACCGAGGGCACACATGTGTGTCAACAAACGGCGCGAGCCTACTACCGAGCCGCGGCCGACTCGAAGAGTTCTCCGGAATCCGAACTTCCGTACCGACGGCGGGACATGGCGAGTTGTCCCTGCATTACGGGAGATTCCATCCCGGATCGAGGGGAGGCCGGGTGCCGGCCTGCGGACCCTGATGGGTACAGTTGGCCGATTTCTTTCCTTGTCCGGGAATCTTTGCGACGTGCCGTTCGTCCTTCTCTGTGGGAGATGGGGGCGGAATCGGCCGCAGGAGCCGCGCCTCGCATCCGGGCGGCGTAAATCAGTGCAAGCCGGGCAGTCGTTGGGGAGCCGGGTCTTCGGACGCGAGCGGGCGGACTGCCGGCGGTGGGGAGTTGACACGTTGATGGGCACGGCGGAGCGGTACGAGGCGCCCGAGGGCGCCGCGGTGGCGCAGATGACGAAGCGGCCGGACACCGAGGTGCCGAACCGCGGCGCCCCCGCGGCGGAGCCCGGGACCGCGGTGGTCGGCGCCGGCCCCGGGGAACCGGCCCGCGCACCCGGTGCGGACGTCCGCTCGGAGGCAGACGCGCGCCCACGGCCGTACTACCGGCCGCTGTGGGTCGAGGAACCCGCGCGGCGGCGCCGCCTGCCGGATCCGGTGCGCACGGCGGCCGTACGGGCCGTGCTCATCGTCGCGCTGACACTGATTCAGGCCATGGTGGCCCTTCTGTGCACGCTGGCCGGGTCCTGGCTGGCCTTCCCCATGGTCATCAGCAGCGTCGTCAGCACGATCCTGGCGACCTGGGGGGTCCTCGACGTGTGGGTGACGCGCCAGGTCTGGAACCAGCGCAACGGCGTGGTGTCCTCACCCAGCAGCACCGCGCGGGCCCGGCGCCGCGAGCGGCGCCGGGCCCGTCGCAGGGAGAGGTCCGCCCAGCGTGCGCAGGCACGAATACGCCGCCGGGGCGGGACCGGTCGGCTGTCCCACTCCTGACCCGGATGGCCCGGACGGCCCGGACGCTTCGCTCAGACGGCCTGGTCAGCCGTTCGCCGGGGTGGGCCGTTTGAACATCCGGGTGGCCGTGATCTCGCTGTGCACGGCTTCCCCGTCCGTGGCTTCCTGGGGCAGGCCCGGCCGCAAGTGCTCCTCGACACTGATGTACTTCAGGCCCGCCCTCAGGTCGGCGTCGTTGCGCAGGCGGATGACCAGCGGGAACTCCGCCAGTGCCGTGGTGTCGAACAGGCCGGTGGTGTAGAGGAGCTGCACACCGAGCGCGTCGGCGACGGCCCGCTGGAGCTCCAGCAGGTAGGTGGCGTTGGCGCGGCCGATGGGGTTGTCGAGGAACAGCGTGCCGGCGTGCCGGTGCCGCTCCCGGCCCCGGTCGTTGGAGCGCAGCGCGGCCATCGTGCAGTACAGGGCGATGGCCGCGGTGAGCAGCTGCCCTCCGGAGAACACATCGCCCATCTGCCCGACGGGGACCCGCTCGGCGCGCAGCACGGCGTCCGGCTTGAGGATCTCGACGGCGACGCCCTTGGGCCGGAGGGCGGCTGCGACTCCGCGCAGCAGCAGGGACATGCCGTCGCGCCGCAGATCGGAGTTCTTGCGCACGGCCGCGCGGGTCGCCTCGTCGATGACCTCACCGAGCCGTTCGGTGAGGGTCGCCTGGTCGGGTTCCTCGAAGCGGATGCGCAGGAACTCCTGTCCGGACCACTCGCCGAGCCCTTCGGGCAGCCGGGACAGCCGCTGCGCGGAGCGCAGGGTGGCGAGCGCCGACTCGACGAGTCCTCTGAGCCGGTCCACGATCGAGTCCCGGTTGCGTTCCAGTTGTTCGAGCTCGTCGGTGAGGACCCTGAGCCGGGGCGCGAAGGCGTCCGCCCACTTGTGGGCGTGCTCGGGCAGTGCGGAAGCGGGCAGTTCGCGGATCTGCTGCCGTGCGGGGGTGCGGACCTGCTCGTAGCGGGTGGAGTTGGCGTGCCGGACGAGGATGTCGCTCGCCTCGCGCACCGCGGACTCGGTGGCGGACAGATCGGCGGCGCAGCCCCGCAGTGACCGGCGGGCTTCCGCGGCGGAGCTGCGGGCCTCCGCCAAGCTGCCCGGGTAGGGCTCGGGCCCCTCCGGTTCCTCCTCGGACGCCTGATCACGCAGCAGGTCGCGGAGCATGGCGGCGATCTCGTCGAACCCCCCGGCGGCGTCCTCCGCGGCGCGGTGCGCGTCGAGGAGTTCTCCGTGGGCCTGCCCGGTCCGGCCCAGTTCCTCCGTCCGGGAGGCCAGTTCGGCCGTGGCGGTCCGCAGCAGCGCCTGTGCGTGCTCGGCGTCACGGGGCACCGACTCCTCGGGGAGCCCGGTGTGTTCCTCGCCGTCCTCGGGCGCGAGCCGCTCCGCCTCGCCGCGCAGCCGTCCGAGTTGCTCGCTCGCACTCGACATGCGGGTCTCCAGGAGCTGCACCAGCTCCTCGGCGCGGGCCGCGGCGGCCTGGCGACTGGGACCGTCCGAACCCTCGGGCGACTGGAGCAACTGCTCCGCACGGGTGCGGACCTTGTTGCTCAGCCGGTCCAGCTCCGCGCGTGCCGCGCTCTCGTCGCTCTCGGCGCGGGCCTGCTCGGCGCGCAGGTCGGCGCCGACGCCGACCTTCTCGTAGAGCTGGGAGGCGGCCCGGTACGCCTCGCGCAGGGCGGGCAGGGAGATCTGCGGCGCCTCGGTGCCGTCCTCCGGCACGTCGTCGGGGGCGCCGGCGATCTCGGCGCGCTCGGCGCGCAGCGCCCGCGCGGTGCGCCGGGCGTCGTCGGCGGCCCGCTGCGCGCCGCGCCGGTCCTCGTCGGCGGCCCGCGCGCGCTCCAGGCAGGCCTGGGCGCCGGCCTCCGCCTCGGCGGCGTCGTCGGCCAGCTCCCGCAGTGTGGTCTGCCAGCCGCCCCGCTCGCGCAGCCGGAAGGCGAGTCCCGCGAGGGCGTCTGCGGCGCGCCGGGCCTTCTGCGCGGTCTCCTGTCGCTCGTCACGCACCCGGGCGGCCTCGGCTGCGGCCTCCTCGGCCTCCGCCCGCAGAGCGCGTGCCTCGGCGAGTTCCGCCTCGCACTCCGCCGCGAAGGCGCGGGCATCGTGCGCCGCGCGGGCCAGTTCGTCGAGCCGGCCGGGCGGGCAGCCGGTACGCCAGGAGGTGAGCCGCGCGGCCAGCTCCCGGTCCTTGGCGAGCCGCGCCGCCAGCGCACGGATCTCTTCGTCCCGCGCGGCCGCCCGGACGCGCAGCGCCTGCCGCTCCTCGTCGGCGGCGTGTTCGTCGTGCATGGCCGGGTTCGGCGGTACGAGGAAGACGTCCCCGGTGTCCGCGTCCTGCGCCGGGGCCGGCGCGAGCAGGGCGGCGGCCGTGCCGACGGCGACGGTGGACCGGGGCAGCAGGGCCGCGTCGCTCAGGGCCGCGCGGGCGCGGGTGTGGGAGTCCGGGTCGGTGATGACGACACCGTCGACCAGTTCGGGACGGGCGGCCAGCACGCGTGCGTGGTCGGCGGGGTCCACGGCCTGGGCGAGATAGCGCCAGCCGGGCAGGGCGGGGATGCCGTGCTCACCGAGGTACTCGACCGTGGCCAGCACGTCCGGGCCGGGCGGCAGCAGTCCGCCGTCTCCGAGGGCGCCGAGGATGCGGGCGTCGTCGGCGGCGGCGGTGCGCAGCTCGAACAACTGGCGTTCGGCGGAGGAGACCGCGTCGTCGAGCAGTTCGCACAGGTCGTCGGCGAAGCGGTCCAGTTCGGTGGCGGTGAGGGCGCCTTCGGCGGGGCGGCCGCCTGGTTCGGCGTCCGTGTCGGGGCGGGGCCACGGGACCGAGGAGCGGGCGTCGGTGGCGGTCAGGCCCAGCAGCTCGGCCGGCCGTTCCTCGGCGGCCAGGGCCTGTGCGGTGCGCAGTTCGCTCTCGTGGGCGCGGTCGGCCGCCGTGGCCGCGTCCGCCGCGCGGGCGGCGGTGAGTTCCGCGCGCGCCTGGGTGGCGGCGGCCTCGCGCGCGTGCTCGGTCGCCCGGCGGGCCGCCTCGCGGGCCGAGTCCCAGGCGGCGACCGCGGTCTTCTCCGCGTCGCCGGCCGCGAGGGCGGCGCGGGCCGGGTCGGCGTCGGGGGCACTGTCGTCGAGCCAGCCGGCCCGGACGGCCTCGGCGGTCTCCTGCTCGACCTCGGTGAGGCGCTGTCTGAGGTGACCGATCTCGCTGCGGGCCCGCTGTGCCCCGGTGGCGGCGGCGGTGGCGTCGCGATGGGCGGCGTCGCTGACCTCCTGGAGGGCGGCGGACCGCTCCTCCTGCTCGTTGGCGAGGTTCTCGGCGTTCTGCGCGGCGGTGTGCAGGGCGCGTACGAGGTCGACGGCGGCCTTGGCGCGGGCGGCCAGCGCGGGTGCCGCGTCCCGCTCGGCCTCCTGGATCGCGGCCGAGACCCTGGCCGCCCGGTCGGCGGCGGCGCGGTGGCGCAGCGCCGCCTCGGCGGCCTGCCACGCCGAGTACAGGGTGCGCGCGTCGGCGAGTTCCCGTTTCTGGGCGGCGGCGGACTTCTCGGCCGCGGTGAGCGCCAGGGAGGCGTGCCGGTAGGCGATCTCCGCCGAGATCAGTGCGCTGTGTTCGCGTGCCGTTCCGGCCTGGGTGACGGCGTGGGCGGCGGCGGTGACGCGCTGCGCGAGGTCGGCGGCGCGGACGCGTTCCTGGTTGCCGCGCGCGGAGAGCCTGCGGGCCAGGGTGCGGGTGCGGCGCTCGGCCGCGGTGTGGATCTCCCGCGACCGGGTACGGGCGCCGGCGGCTTCGACGATCCTGCCGAGCAGTTCGACCGACCCGGCGGTGAAGTCCCGTTCGGCGATCAGCTCGGCGCGTCGGCCCAGCTTGTTGCCGAAGCCACCGACCAGGTCGGCGAGTCCGTCGGTGTCCCGGGTGTCCGTGACGGCACGCAGCAGCAGATCGGTGAAGTCCGAGTCCTTCTTGACCGCGAAGAGGCCGGCTGCCTCGCCCTCGTCGGCGTTCATCTCCCGCTGGTAGCGGAAGAGTTCGGGGTCGAGTCCCAGGTCGCCGAGGTGCTCGGTCCAGCGCTCGTGGGTCTCCTCCCAGTGCACCTCCAGGTGCGGATACGTCCGGCCTGCCTCGGTGAGGGCGTCCCGGAAGCCCTTCATGGTGCGGCGGCGGCCCCTCGCGCCGGACTGGCCGTCGGCGGGCGGCCGTACGGCGGTGGCCTCGGCGACGGGGAGGTTGTCCAGGCCGAGTCCCGGGCCGGGCCGCAGCGAGTACCAGGCCTCGGCGAACTTCCTCGGGTCGTTGGAGACCTGGCGGCCACGCCATTCACTGGCCTTGCCGACGACGACGCACTCGCCGGTCAGCACGTGCTGCCACTCCAGCGCCACGTGTCCGCAGTCGTCGGCCAGCAGGAACTTGCGCAGCACGCCGGAACTCGCGCCGCCGAGGGTGTTGCGGTGGCCCGGGAGCATCACGGAGAAGATCAGCTTCAGCAGGACGGACTTGCCGCCGCCGTTCTCCAGGAAGAGCACCCCGGCGGGCGCGGGCCGGCGGGGCGGGCCCACCGGCTCCTCCGCGAAGAACTCCGCCTGCGTCGGCGCGGGTTCGGGCACGGTCGCGCCGACACCGCGCAGGTCGAGCACGGTGTCGGCGTAACGCGCGCCGGCGGGCCCGATGGAGTAGAGGCGGACCCGGGACAGCTCGTACATGGCGGACTCTCGAAGTCTTCGGCAGGTCGGGGTGGTTCGGAGACAGGAATGGGGAATGTGAACGGAGGCGGGGACGGGAAGGGGAGCGGGGGCGGGGGCGGGGACGGAGGCGAGGACGTGCGGCGGGGGCCGGTTCAGGCGGAATGGAACGGCAGACCGGCGCCGGCCACCAGTTCCAGGTCCTCACCGCTGTCCGCGGGCAGCAGGGTCGGGGTGCCGTCGGTGACCGGGACGATGCCCAGTTCCAGCAGTTCGGCCATGGCCGCACCGCCCGCCAGCTCTCGCACCTGGAGCTGGTAGCGGGCCGTCGTGCGGTAGGTGCCGCCGTGGTCGTCGCCGGTGCGCTGCAGGAATCCGGAGTCGGTGAGGAAGGTGACGGCCTTGGCGACGATGCCGGTGGTCGAACCCGCGAGCCGGCGTGCGTCCTTGGTCGCGCCGGTCGCGCTGCGTCTCGCCCAGATCCGCCAGGCCGTCTCCAGCCCCGGGGCGTCGCTGGCCGGGTCGGTGTTCTCGCCCTGTTCCGCGGCCCTCTCCTCCAGACGGTGGCAGGCCTGGCGTACGAAGGCGTCGACGCCGTTGACGGTCACCCGCCCGATGTAGGCGTCGTCGGCGAGGTCCTCGGGACGCGGGAAGGCCATGACGGCGACGGCGAGGTGGGCGAGCCCGTGCAGGAACCGGTCGCCACCGTCGGCGGAGGTCCGCCGCGCGTAGTCGCCCATGCGGACGGCGAACACCGAGTCCTCGGCGGCGGTCACGGCCATCCCCGCGCGCGGGGACACCTCGAGCACGATCAGGCCGAGGCCGGTGGCCACGGCGTCGGCGAGGCGCGCGAACGGCGGGTCCTCACGGTAGCGGCGCAGCAGGTCCGCGTACTCCTGGTCGCGGGCCGGCTGCAGCTTGGGCTGGAGGCCGAAGGCGACGAGCCGCGCCGCGTCGGCGGCGTCGGCGGGTGTGACGGTGGCAACGGCCGGTGCGGTGGAGGGCTCCGCCTCGCTCCACTCGGCATGCTCGTTCACGGACACGGTTCCTCCTCGCGCTGGCGAACGACGGTGACGGGGGCGGCGACGGTACCGGCGGCCGGCCCGGGGCCTGCGGCCACCGCCGGCTCCCCGCGGTCCGGCGGAGCGCTCATCAGGCCGCCTCCGTCCGGTCCGCCGCCATTCCCGCCGCGTCCAGCAGGGCCGTACCGACGATGAGATCGGCGCCGCCGAACTCGGGGTCGTCCAGTTCCACACCGTCGTCCACCGCGAAGAGCAGGCGCCGCTCGCCCTGACGGTAGGCGGTGCCGACCGGCGGGCTGGCCGCGTGGACCGCCAGCAGGGCCACCAGGTACGGAAGTTCGGGGTCCTGGCCGCGAGCCTCGGCGAGCAGTCCGGACAGCCGTCGGGGCGCGTCGGCCGGCAGTTCCAGCAGGGTGGTCGCGGCCGCCAGCTGCTTCTCGGTGAAGCGGCTGTCGTCGGGTGTGGCGATCAGGTCGGGTTCCGGCATCTCGGCGCCCAGGTGCTCCCGCTCCACCGCCGGGGTCAGCAGGATGTCGACGAGATCGGCGACCCGGACGGACACCGGTGTACGCAGCCCGGTGCCGCGGGTGAAGAAGGCGTCGGTGACCCGGACCGCCTGCTCCAGGGGCAGCGGGAGCAGGGGGGAGAGGAGGTGTCCGTAGAGGTCGGTGCCCGAGGCCGAGGCCGGCGTGGCGAAGGCCTGCCGGTCCTGTTCGGCCCGGAACAGCGGGCCGGCCTCCAGCAGCCGGGACTGCAGCTGGGTGTGCCGACGGATGCAGTCCTTGACGATGTCCACCAGCTCGGCGGCCCTGCGTTTGTGCTCGGGGTCCTCCGATTCGTCACGGGCCTTGCGGATGTTGGTGAGGATCGCGTTCTCGTGGCGGTACCGGTCCGCGACGTGGTCCAGGGCCTCGGCGATCATGTCGGGAACAGCGCTCAGCCAGTCCACCGCGCGTACGTTGCGCCGGGTGGCGTCCAGGGCGCGGCGCAGCGATTCGGAGTACTGCACGGTCCGGTAGCGGGCCTGCTCGGCGGCGAGCTGGGCGTCGGCGAGCCTGCCCCGGCTGATCAGCACCTCGAGTTTGACCTCGGCGGCGATCTGGGCGCTGGTGACATCGGTGTCCAGGGCGCCGACCAGGACGTTGACCGCCTCGTCCGTGGTCCGCAGGTAGACGGTGCCGCCGGGGCCGGGGACCTCCTCGATCAGTTTGAAGTCGTAGTCGCGGCGGACATAGCTGCCGTCCGCGCCGAACACTCCGTACACCGCGCGGAAGCCGCGATCGACGCTGCCGACGTTGATCAGGTTCTCCAGGACCCAGCGGGCCACCCGCTCGTGCTCGGCGACCGGCCGGCGGGGTGCCTGGGCGGCGATGCGCGGGACGAGCCGGGCGACTATATGGTCATGGTCGGCACCGGTGTCGAAGTCCATGTTCAGCGTGACCAGGTCGATGGCCGCCAGGGCGATCTCCGCCATGCCGTACACCGAGTACTCTCCGGCCAGATTGACCTTGCGGGCGTCCAGGTCGTGCAGCGGCGCGGTGCAGGCGAGGGCGCGCAGCCGCCGGGCCAGCCCCTCGTCGGCCGCCGGGCCCGGCGCGGGCCGCGGGCCCGCGCTGAGCTGGGGCGGAGCACTGTCCGTCGATGCAGGTGAAGTCACGGTGCACAGACTAGGTCCTCGGTCTGACAACAACCCAAACGACGCAGATGTGCCCCGGTGTCACGGTTGTCACACCGGTTCGGACCCACGGGGACCGCCGGGGCCCGCTGACCACCGGTTCGCTCCGGACGCGGTACGCATCGGGCCGCGCCACGGCCGGAACCGCACCGGAGGGGCTCCGGGGCGCCGTACGGCGCCCCTCACTGCCGTGTGCCGCCCCGGAGCCGCGGGGACTCCCCCGCCGTCAGCGCGGCCAGTGCCGCCGACACCGCGGCGGAGGTCCGCAGGTCGAGCCGGACGCTCGTCCCCCGCGCGCGGTGCCGCAGGTCGTCGGCGGCGAGCGCGAGGAGCTGGGGCAGCAGGTCGGTGCACCGGCGCGCCACCCATCCGGTGCCGGCGGTGGCCAGCCACCACAGGCTCGCCGTCAGGGTGGGTGCCGCGGACTCCGGCTCGGGCGAGGGCGCGGGTCCGGGGGCGAGACCGCGTTCCGCCAGCAGCGCGTGGAACCTCACGGCCAGTTGGCGGTGTCCCCGCTCGCCCGGGTGCATCCGGTCCGCGCTCCACATCGTACGGTCGGCGACCCAGTCACCGTCGCTCGCGTGCAGGTGCACCGCGCCGTACCGGTCGGACAGCGCGTGGACGACGGTGTTGACCGCGCGCTGCCGGCGGGCGAGCGGCCTGGCCAGCGCTCCGGGCAGGCCCATGGTGCCGCCGGGGTCGGGCAGGCACGCGGTGAGCAGCACGGCGCCCCGGGCCGCGCAGGCCGCGTACACCTGGTCCAGCCGTCCGGCCACGGCGTGGATGTCGAAGCCCTGGCGCAGGGTGTCGTTGACCCCGACGACGACCGACACGAGGTCGGGCCGCAGGGCCAGTGCCCCGGGGAGTTGGTCTTCGAGCACGTCGTGCGTCTGCGCCCCGCTCCTCGCCAGGTTGGTGAACCGTACGGGCTGCTCGCCCAGCGACCCGGCGAGCAGCGCGGCCCAGCCCCGCCATCCGTCACCGGTGCGGTCCCCGATGCCCTCGGTCAGCGAGTCGCCGAGGGCCACGAACCGCACGGGTCTCATCTCGGGCCCCCCGGTACCGCGGGCACGGGCCGGACCGGCACCGTGTCCTCCCGCTCGCCCTCCCGCGCGGCCGTCCGCGGGGCCTCGTGGGCGTCGAGGAACGCCGTCACGGCCGCTTCCCACCCGAAGCACTCCGCACGCGCGCGTGCGGCCGCGCGCCGTTCCGTCTCCGGCCGTCCCAGCAGGAGTTCGACGGCGTCCGCGAACGACTCCCCCCGGTCCCCCGCGACCGCCCCGGCGGAGCCGATCACCTCCGGCAGCGCGGACGAGGTGCTCGCCACCACGGGGGTGCCGCACGCCATCGCCTCCAGCGCGGCGAGCCCGAAGGTCTCCGCGGGTCCCGGCGCCAGGCACACGTCCGCGGATGCCTGGAGCACCCCGAGGAGCATCCGGTCGAGGACGTGGCCCAGGAAGACGACCGGCAGTCCGCGTTCCCGGGCGCGCTGTTCGAGCCGCGGCCGCAGCGGTCCGTCCCCCGCCACCACCAGTACCGCCCGCCGCCCGCGCCGCAGCAGCGCCTCCAGCGCGTCCAGCGCCGTCCCGGGCCGCTTCTCCACGGACAGCCGGGTACACGTCACCAGCAGTGTTTCCGTCCCGCGCGCGTGACGGGCCCGCAGCGCGGGGTCGTGCAGCGAGGGATGCCTCTGCGTCAGGTCGACGCCGAGCGGTGCCCGTACGACGTTGCGGGCACCGATCCTGGCGAACTCCCGCTCGGCGAACTCTGTGGTGCACACGACCCGCGCGTAGGTGTGGGCGGTGCGGGCGTTGAGGGCGTCGGCGGTACGCCGCGCGGCCCCCTCCGGCAGCCCCCAGGTGCGCAGCACGCCGTCGGCGGTCTCGTGGGAGACCATGACCGCGGGGACCCGGGCCCGCCGCGCCCATCTGCCGGTCCAGCGCAGGGTCGTACGGTCGGACACCTCGAGCCGGTCGGGAGCGAGTTCCTCCAGCAGGGCGGCGATCCGCCGCTTGTCGGTGAGGACGCGGTAGCCGCCGGTGCCGGGCAGGAGCGGGCCCGGCAGGGTGATCACCCGCCCCTGCCCGGTCTCCCGGTCGCTCTCCCGCTCCCCGGGAACGATGAGCACGGGCTCGTGCCCCGCCGCCCGGTAGCCCCTGCCGAGTTCCCGCAACGCGGTGCGCAGCCCGCCGGAGGCCGGTGCGACGAAGTTCGCGAGCCGCACGATCCGCAGCGGGCCGTCGACGTCCTGCGGGCACCCGACGCCCTGCGTGCCGTCGGCACCCGGCACGCCGGCCGACGGGTTTCCCGTCGTCATCGGCCCGTTCACGCCGCCACCGCCGTTCTGCGTCCGGCGAGCACATCCGTGTAGTAGCCGATCAGCCGGTCCCCGACGGCAGCCCAGGTACGGCCCTCGACCGTCGCGCGCCCCGCTGCCCCGTAGGCGGCCCGCAGCCGGGGGTCGGCGGCCAGGGACCACACCGCGTCCCGTACCGCGGCCGCGTCGCACGGCGGCACCAGGAACCCGGTGCGCCCGTGCGCGACCAGGTCCAGCGGGCCGCCCACGGCGGGCGCGACCACGGGCACGCCGCTCGCCATGGCCTCCTGCACGGTCTGGCAGAAGGTCTCGAACGGTCCCGTGTGGGCGAAGACGTCCAGCGAGGCGAAGATCCTCGCGAGCTCGTCACCGGTGCGCCGTCCCAGGAAGACCGCGCCGGGCATGGCCTGCTCCAGACCCGCCCGGCTGGGGCCGTCGCCCACGACGACGACCCGCACTCCCGGCAGGGTGCTCGTCCCGGCCAGCAGCTCGACCTGCTTCTCGGGGGCGAGCCGGCCGACGTAGCCGACGATCAGCTCGCCGTTCGGGGCGAGTTCCCGGCGCAGTGCCTCGTTGCGCAGTTCGGGCCGGAAACGGACGGTGTCCACGCCGCGCGGCCACAGTTCGACCCTGGGGATCCCGTGCTCCTGAAGGTCGCTCCGCGCGGCGCCGGACGGGGCGAGGGTGAGGTCGGCGGCCGAGTGCACGGACCGGATCCGGCGCCAGGCCGCGGCCTCGCCCGCGCCCATGTACGTGCGGGCGTACCCGGCGAGGTCGGTCTGGTAGACGGCCACGGCCGGCAGGCCGAGACGCGAGGCCGCCGCCATGCCGCGCGCACCGAGCACGAAGGGGCTGGCCAGATGGACGAGATCGGCCCGGTGCTCGGTGATCGCCGTGGTGACACGCCGGCTGGGGAGTGCGACGCGCACCTGGGGGTAGCCCGGGAGCGGGAGGGAGGGGATCCGGACGACGGGGCACGGGGCCCGGTCGTCGGGTTCGTCGCCCGCGGCAGTGGGGACGGCGGGGGCGACGACAACAGGGCTGTGACCGCGGTCCACGAGGTGCCGTGCGGTCTGGAGCGCGCAGTGAGCCACGCCGTTCACGTCAGGGGGAAAGGATTCGGTCACGATGACGACTCGCATACGGGTGTTCTCGCCGCGCCGAACGTGGCCACGTCAACGTGGATCTTTCCGGCCGGGGAACGTCCCATGAGCGTTGCGTCGCACACCCACAGGGGTCGAACGCCGGCCATGCGCTCCTGTCCCGCGGGTCGTCCGGCGTTCACACCGCGCGCCCCGGGCGGGTCACACGACGGTCTCCCCGGGCCCGATCCGGCTGCGTACGGCGGTCTGCACCTCCGCCTCCTCGGCCGGGTCGACGGCGAGCCGTCGCAGGCGCTCGAAGACCCGGGCGTCGCCGGTCTCGGCGTGCCGCGCGGCGATCTCGCGAGTGGACTCCTCGCAGTCCCAGAGGCACTCGACGGCGAAGCCGCTGCCGAAGGAGGGATCGGTGGCCGCGAGTGCGCGGGCGGCCCGGCCGCGCAAATGGGAGGAGGCGGTCTCCCGGTAGATGTGGCGGAGCACGGGAGCGGCACAGGCGATGCCCAGGCGTCCGGCGCCGTCGACGAGGGTCCACAGGGCCGTCGCGTCGGGGCCCTCGCCCCGTACCGCCTCGCGCAGCGCGGCGAGGACCAGGTCCCGGTCCTGTGCGCCGCCCCGGAGGGCGAGGACACGGCCGGCGGCGGCGCCCAGGGCATCGGGCCGGTGGGCCCAGCGGCGCGCGCGGTCGACGGCGGCGAGACTGCGCATGCGTTCGAACGCGTCGACGGCGGTCTCCACGACGGGCGCCGGCCCGGTGGCCACGGCGCCCTCGATCAGGGTGAGGGCGTCCGGGTCGTTGCCGTCGGCGAGATAGCGCAGGGCCGTGCAGCGGGCCCCCTCGGTGCCGTCCTCGGCGGCCCGGACGATCTCGGGCCGGTCCTCCGGACCCGCCACGGCGCTCAGGCATCGGGCGGCCGGGACATGCAGGGCGGCGCCCCGTTCGACTCCCTGCTGGGCCCACTCGAAGACGGCCCGCACGCTCCACCCGGGACGGGGGCCGGTGGGGCGCATCTGCCGCTGCCAGCGGTCGAAGCAGCCGGCCTCCTGGGCGCCGCGCACGCGTGTGGCGACGGACTCGCGTGGATCGTCGGCCCACAGGCGCCAGGGCCGCGGCTCGAAGGCGTCACGGACGGTGGCGGCCAGTTCGGCCTCGCCCTCGGCGTCGGTGCTGAACCGCGCGAGCACCGGGACGGCGAGGGCGCGCAGGCCCTCGTCGTCGTCCCGGAGGGCGAGTTCGTCCAGGGCCCAGGCCCAGTTGGAGCCCTGGGCGGCGTACCTGCGCAGCAGGACGAGCGCGTCCCGCCTGCCGTAGGAGGCGAGGTGCCCGAGGACCGCGAGGGCGAGCCCGGTGCGTGACTCCTCGGTGTCGAGGAGGTCCTCGGCCTCGAAGAGGTGCGCCTCGATCGCGTCCAGTTCGCCGTGCAGATCGAGATAGAGGCGGGCGTAGTAGAGGGAGCGGTTCTCCACCTGCCAGTCGTGGCGCGGATCGTGCAGCACGCAGTGGTTCAGTGCCGCGAGCGTTTCGGAGCGCGGGGCGGTGAGCGCGTGCAGCGTGCCGTCGCCGCGGCCACGCTGAAGCAGGCCGAGCAGCGTACCGCTGGGCGCTATGACCGGATCGAACATGGGAAACAGCCTCACATCAAGCGTCGACGCAACCGGGGACGTGCATTACCTGGCCGCGTGCCAACACGTCGGGGCGCCCGCCGTTTCCTGCTTGCTGTAGACCATCTTCCTCTGCCTCTCGTCGGTGGCCCGAGCGGGCCGCGTCACGGCCCGCGCGGTGCGGCAACACCTGCCCAGCCATCACGTCCGTGAATCACGTCGTCATGATGACCCGGCGGTCACATCTGCCGCGACCGAATTCCGGCGGCCTCGCACCGCCTACTCCGTTTCCCGTGGTTTCCGCGGTTTCTGCGGTTTCTGCGGGCCCGCGGTTCTGCGGTTACGCGGTTCCCGTGTCCTCGCCGGCCGGAGCGCTCAGCACACCGTCCGGTAGCGCTCAGCGCACCGTCCGGTTCAGCGCCCGGTCCGGCTCCGGCCCTCTGCGCGGTTCAGTGTTCACCGAACAGTTCGAGCAGTTCCGCGCGGTCGAACATCCGGGCCGTGTCGACGGCCGAGGGAGCGCCTGCGGCAGGGTCGGCACCACCGTGCAGCAGGGCCTTGACCACCTCGGTCTCACCCTTGAAGGCGGCTCCGGCGAGCGGGGTCTGCCCCCGGTCGTTGATCCGGTCGGCGTCGGCGCCGCGCTCCAGCAGCGCGCGGACCGTCGCGGCATGACCGTGGTAGGCGGCGAGCATCACGAGCGAGTCGCCCCGGTCATTGGTGAGGTCGGCAGGCACACCCGCGTCGACGTAGGCCACGAGCTCCTCGGTCCGGCCGCGCCGGGCCAGATCGAAGATCCTGGTCGCCAGCTCCACGACCTCGGGGTCAGGGGCTTCAGTCATGTCGGCCGGGCCGCCTCTCACCACGGATCACTCCGCACATCGGGGACAGGGTGTACGTCTGCGAGCGGTGCAGAGCCGTACGGGTGAATCGCCAGGGTACTGGCTCGCGCGGCACATGAGCCGACGTGTCGGAGGTAAAGATCACGGGGCACCCAGCCGGATGCGCCAGCCCGTGTCCGCCGGGTCGGAAACGGTCCGCAACGGTCCGCCGACCGGGCGAAACATACGCCGATTAACCCAGTTGCACCTTTTGTCGTATAGATACATTCTGTGATCCTGGAAGTACTCATGGTGACTGTCCCCGCGAACCAGGAGAACTCACATGATCCTCTCGATCTCAGGCGTGGTCCTGCTCGGCATCGTCCTCTTCATCTTCTGCCGCAAGGACGGCCTGAGGCCGTTGCACGCCGTGGTGGCCATGCTGTTCGGCTTCTATCTGGCGAGTACGGCCATCGCGCCGAGCATCAAGGCGGGTGGCGAAAGCCTGGCCGGCCTCCTCGGCGGAATCAGGTTCTGACCCACCGCTCACCCACGTCCTCACCCACCCGCACACACTGGAGGCAGCAGTGGCCCGGCGCCCCCTCCCCCGCATCCTGAGGAACGGCGGCGCGCAGCTCGCCCGGAGCCGGGAGCTGGCCCGGACGGCGGCCGACAGCGCCACGGACGTCCTGCATCCGCTCATCACGATCATGCGCGGACTGCGCCGGCTCGCCTCGGCCGGACGGCGCAGGTGGCTCGACACCCCCAAGGAGCGGCGCGGGGCGCTGCTCTTCCTGGTGGCGTCGGTGGTCCTGGTCGTGGCGCTCCTCCCGTACGGTCCGCTGCTCGCCGTCATCACCCTGATGACGGCGGCGGCCTGGCAGGGCCGGGACCGCGTCCCGGCCGGGTCCGGCGGGCCCGACGAGTCGCAGGTCAAACGCCTGAGGTCGCTGTACCACGCCCTGGTGCCGTACTTCTCGTCCGCCGGGGACCCCGATCCCCTCTACACCCACGGCGGCGCGTGGGAGAACGCCTTCCCCGCGTACGAGTTCGACGGCACCGGTCGCATCACCCACCTACTGATCAGCTATCCCGCGTACTACACCGACGGCGAACCGGAGTCCCGTGCCCGGATCGAGCATCTGCTCGCCGCCAAGTCGGGGCGCGGCCGGGAATACCACTTCGCCTGGGACGAGGAGGGCAACCAGCTCACGGTCCGCGTCCTCGCCCCGCTGCCCGCCGACATCGCCGCCCAGCGCTTCGTCACGTCCCCCGGCGAGACGGTCCTCGGTTTCACCGATCCCACCTGGGTGCGGCGGACCCTGCCGCTCACCCACGGCGAGGAGCAGCGCGACGTTCCCCCCGTCGTCTGGCGCACCGGTGTCCGCTCCACCGAGCCCCACCTGCTGGCGGCCGGGCACCCCGGCAGCGGTGTCTCCACGCTGCTGCGCTCCGTCGCCCTGCAGGCGCTGGTCCACGGCGATGTGGTGATCATCGACGGCGGCGGCACCGGTGAGTACGCGTGCCTCACCGGCCGGGACGGTGTGCGCTCCGTCGAGTGCGGCCTGGCGGGAGCTCTGGCGAGTCTTCAGTGGGCCGCGCACGAGACGGAGCGCCGCCTGATCGCCACCAACCGGGCCCACCAGGCGGGCGATCCGCCGCCCGCGGACACCAGGCGGCCGCTCTGGATTCTGCTGGACCGCCCGAGCGCGTTCACGCACCTGGCCGCCGCGGACGGCCGTGAGGACCCCCAGTCGCTGCTCCAGGTCCCGCTACGGCACGGCCGCCCGGTGAACGTCACGGTGGTCGTCGCCGATCAGCTCGACAGCATGGAGGCCCTCACCGACGCGGTGCGGCAGCACACCCGCGCGCGGGTCGTCCTCGGGCCCGCGACACCGGATCAGGTGGCGGCCGTCCTGGGCGCTCCCCCGCACACCACACCCGTCGAACACGTCCCCCCGGGCCGTGGCTACGCCCGTCTGGGCACGGGCCCGGTCCACCGGCTCCAGGTGCCGGCCACGCCGAACCCGTACGACGACGCGACCGGCGATGCCCACCGGCAGGCGGTACTGGACCTGCTCCCGGCCAGGACGACCACGGCGGACGCGGCACCAAAGGCCCGGGCGCCCGGGCGCACCCGGCCGGCACCCGGCCTCCTGTCCAAGGCCCCTGCCGACGAGCCCTCCGCGGACACGGCCCCGGCGACGGCCGACCGGCACCCCGAGGCCGCCGTGCCCGCGGAGGCGGCCGTCGCCGAATCCTCCTGACCGCCCACCGCACACCGCCGGCCTCCCCCGGGGCACCGCGCGCAGGTGCCGCCCGTCCGCCGTGGCTACGCCACGAAGGAACGCGGCACCTCCGTCCCCGACGTCCCTCCGGTCTCGACGATCCGTGCCGCCGCGGCCAGCCGTACCGCCGCCTCCTCGGCCACCGCGCCGCCCACGGTGAACGGCAGTCGCACATATCCCTCGAACGCCCCGTCGACCCCGAAGCGCGGCCCCGACGGCGCCCGTACCCCGACCCGCTCCCCCGCCTCGGCGATCCGCGATCCCGAGAGCCCACCGGTACGCACCCACAGGGTGAGCCCGCCGCGCGGGACCTCGAACTCCCAGTCGGGCAGCTCCCGGCGCACCGCGCCGACCAGCGCGTCCCGGTTCTCCCGGGCCTGCGCGCGCCGGATCTCCACGGCCCGCTCCCAGCCGTCCGTGCCGAACAGCCAGTTCACCGCGAGCTGTTCCAGTACGGGCGTGCCCAGGTCGGCGTACGCGCGCGCGGCGACGAGACCGCGGATCACGTCGGGGGCCGCGCGCACCCAGCCGATCCGCAGCCCGGCCCAGAACGCCTTGCTCGCCGAGCCGACCGTGACCACCGTCGACCCGGCCGGGTCGAAGGCGCAGACGGGGCGCGGCATCTCCACATCCGGATCGAGCCAGAGTTCGCTCATGGTCTCGTCGGCGACCAGTACCGTTCCCGCCGAGCGCGCCGCGTCCACCAGCCGGCGGCGCTGGTCCTCGTCGGCGAGCGCGCCGGTCGGGTTGTGGAAGTCCGCGACGACGTACGCGACGCGCGGTGCCGCGTCCCGCAGCACCTGCCGCCAGCGGTCCAGGTCCCAGCCGGCCAGCCCCTCCGCCATGGCGACGGGGACCAGCCGGGCCCCGGCCTCCCGCATCAGCTGGAGGATGTTGGCGTAGGACGGCGACTCGACGGCGATGCGCTCGCCGCGGCCTCCGAAGCGGTGGCAGATGGCGTCGATGGCGCCCATCGCCCCGGTCGTCACCATGATCTGCTCGGGCATGGTCGGGATGCCCCGCGCGGTGTACCGGTCGGCGATCGTCGAGCGCAGCGCCGGCAGTCCGGCCGGATAGTCGCCGTGGGTGTGCGCGTAGGGCGGCAGTTCCTCGAGGGCGCCCTGTACGGCGCGGGTGAGCCAGGGTTCGGGTGCGGGCAGGGCGGCGCAGCCGAGGTCGATCATCGAGCCGAGGGCCTCGGGGGGCAGCGGTTCCAGTCCCCGCGCGGGCACCGGGTTTCCGGCCGGCACGGCGGTCCAGCTGCCGGCGCCGCGCCGTGACCCCAGGAAGCCCTCGCCGCGCAGCGCCTCGTAGGCGGCGGCGACGGTGGTGCGGCTGACGGACAGGGCCAGGGCCAGTTCCCGCTCGGCGGGCAGCCGGGCGGCCACCGGGACGCGCCCCTCGAGCACCAGCAGCCGGATCCCGTCGGCCAGGGCCCGGTAGGCGGGCGGGCGGCGGGTGCCGGGGCCGGCCGGCCGGTCCTGCTGGGAGTGGAGCAGCCGGGCGAGCTGCGCCGTACCCACCGCCGAGGTCCACTGCACCATCTGAATCAGTCCACCTTCCTCGAATTGGCCATGGATGGCATCCCCCTTCCCGCCACAGGGTGTCACGGGTCAGTCCACTTCCACTACGGGGGGCATGCCCTGTCCAGCCGATCGCCCCGGCACAGGTATCTCGCACGGCGCCTGTTCCAGCTCTACACCGGGCTGGCGCTGTACGGCGCGAGCTCGGCGCTGCTGGTCAGGTCCGGGCTCGGCCTGGAGCCGTGGAACGTGCTGCACCAGGGCCTGTCCGAGCGGACGGGCCTGTCGATGGGCCTGGTGGTGACCGCCCTGGGCGCGGCGGTGCTGCTGCTGTGGATCCCCCTGCGCCAGCGCCCGGGACTCGGCACGGTCTCCAACGTCCTGGTGATCGGCGCCGCCATGGACGCGACCCTGGCCGTGGTGCCCGAGGCACACGGCATGGCCCTGCGCGCACCGATGACGGTGGCCGGGATCGTGCTGAACGGCGCGGCGACCGGGCTGTACATCGCGGCGCGCTTCGGGCCGGGCCCGCGCGACGGGCTGATGACGGGCCTGAACCAGCGCACGGGGGTGTCGGTCCGGCTGGTGCGTACGGCCATCGAGGTCGCGGTGGTCGCCACGGGCTTCGCCCTCGGCGGCACCGTGGGCGTGGCGACCCTCCTGTACGCGGTGACGATCGGTCCGCTCGCCCAGCTCTTCCTGCGGGTGTTCGCCGTCCCCTCGGCATCCACCGGCCCCACGGCCGTTGCCACCGGTCAACCGCACGGGGTGATACTGCGTCCGTGACCTCACGGATACGCCACCCCTACCTCGACCATCCCGGCCCGATCGCGTTCGCCCACCGCGGCGGGGCGGCGGACGGACTGGAGAACACCGCACGCCAGTTCCGGTGCGCCGTCGAGGCGGGTTACCGCTACATCGAGACGGACGTCCATGTCACGCGGGACGGCCGGCTCGTCGCGTTCCACGACGCGACCCTGGACCGGGTGACGGACGGGGCGGGCCGGATCGCCGACCTGCCGTGGCGGGACGTGCGGCAGGCGCGCGTGGCGGGCCGGGAGCCGGTGCCCCTCTTCGAGGAACTGCTGGCCGCCTTCCCCGAGGTGCGGTGGAACGTCGACGTCAAGGCCGAGCCGGCTCTCCTGCCCTTCCTGGACCTGATCGAGCGGACGGACGCCTGGGACCGGGTCTGCCTCGGCTCCTTCTCCGAGGCCCGCGTGGTGCGCGCCCAGCGGCTGGCCGGGCCCCGCCTCGCGACGTCGTACGGCACGCGGGGGGTGCTGAGTCTGCGGCTGCGCTCGTGGGGGCTGCCGGCCGCGGTGCGCCGGTCGGCCGTCGCCGCCCAGGTCCCGGAGGCCCAGTCCGGCGTCCCGGTGGTGGATCACCGCTTCGTGCGCACCGCCCACGCGCACGGGCTCCAGGTGCACGTGTGGACGGTCAACGAACCCGAGCGGATGCACCGGCTCCTGGACCTGGGGGTGGATGGCATCATGACCGATCACATCGACATACTGCGCACGGTCATGGAGGACCGCGGCCTGTGGGTCTGAGGCCCCGCCCGAACACCGAGCGCGTTCACGGGGAAGCGAGGGCACGGGTGGGCGACGGCACCGTGCGATCACCGGCAGCGGACGAGGCGGCCGGCCGACGGTACGAGCAGCGCGGCTGGTACTTCTACGACTGGGCGTGCTCCGTGTACTCCACGAGCGTGCTCACGGTGTTCCTCGGCCCCTATCTGACGTCGGTCGCCGAGGCCGCGGCGGACGCGGACGGGTTCGTGCATCCGTTCGGCGTTCCGGTGCGCGCCGGGTCGTTCTTCGCGTACTCGGTGTCCCTGTCGGTGATCCTGGCGGTGCTCGTGATGCCGCTGGTGGGGGCCGCCGCCGACCGCACCGGCCGCAAGAAGCCGCTCCTCGCGGCCGCCGCCTACACGGGAGCCGCCGCCACGGCGTGCATGTTCCTCCTCGACGGCGAGCGCTATCTGCTGGGCGGCGCCCTGCTGGTCGTGGCGAACGCGGCGCAGTCCGTGGCGATGATGCTCTACAACTCCTACCTGCCGCAGATCGCCACTCCCCAGGAACGCGACGCGGTCTCCTCGCGGGGCTGGGCCTTCGGCTACGCGGCGGGCGCCCTGGTCCTCGTCGCCAACCTGATCCTCTACTCCGCCCATGACGCTTTCGGACTCTCCGAGGGCATGGCGGTCCGTATCTGCCTGGCGTCGGCGGGTCTGTGGTGGGGTGCCTTCACCCTGGTGCCGCTGCGGCGGCTGCGCGACCGCCGTGCCCCCGCTCGGGAGGCGTCGTCCGCCCTGTCCGGTTTCCGGCAGCTCGCGGCGACCGTCCGCGACATGCGGCGCCACCCGCTCACGCTCGCCTTCCTGCTGGCGTACCTGGTCTACAACGACGGCATCCAGACGGTGATCTCGCAGGCCTCGGTCTACGGCTCGAAGGAGTTGGGGCTCGGGCAGTCCACACTCATCGTCGCCGTGCTGCTGGTCCAGGTACTGGCGGTGGTCGGCGCGCTGGCGCTGGGCCGGCTGGCCCGGATGCACGGGGCGAAGCACACGATCCTCGGCTCACTGGTCGCCTGGACGCTGACGCTGGCCGCCGGGTACTTCCTGCCCGCCGGGGAGCCGGTGTGGTTCTTCGTCCTGGCCGCCGGGATCGGCCTGGTCCTCGGCGGCAGCCAGGCCCTGTCCCGGTCGCTGTTCTCCCACCTCGTACCGCCCGGCAAGGAGGCCGAGTACTTCTCGGCGTACGAGCTGAGCGATCGCGGGATGAGCTGGCTCGGTCCGCTGCTGTTCGGACTCACCTACCAGCTGACGGGCAGCTACCGGGACGCGATCATCTCGCTGGTGGTCTTCTTCGTCCTCGGTTTCGCGCTGCTCGCGCGGGTTCCGGTACGCCGGGCGGTCGCCGCCGCGGGGAACCCCGTTCCGGAGAAGATTTAGCACTCGGCGCGAAAGGGCTGTAGTGTACGCGTTTGGCCTGCCAGGTGTACCGTTACTGCGCGTCAAAGATGCCGAAACGCCGTGTTGCATCTGTCATTAGATGTGACAAACCAGGCGCCGGTGGGTACTGCACTGGTTGACAAGGCTGCGGCTACGACGGCGACACATGGCCCGGAACGGGAATCTTTACCGCCGACCGGACGTTGACCGGATGACGACGACAGCGACACCTGTCCTGTGGGCGACAAGCCCGGGAGGCACGATTCATGAGTGAGCGAGCTCTTCGCGGCACGCGCCTCGTGGTGACCAGCTACGAGACGGACCGCGGCATCGACCTGGCACCACGCCAGGCCGTGGAGTACGCATGCGAGAAGGGGCACCGCTTCGAGATGCCCTTCTCGGTCGAGGCGGAGATCCCGCCGGAGTGGGAGTGCAAGGTCTGCGGTGCCCAGGCACTCCTGGTGGACGGCGACGGCCCCGAGGAGAAGAAGGCCAAGCCCGCACGTACGCATTGGGACATGCTGATGGAGCGACGCACCCGTGAGGAACTCGAAGAGGTCCTCGAGGAGCGTCTCGCCGTTCTGCGCTCCGGTGCGATGAACATCGCGGTTCACCCCCGGGACAGCCGAAAGTCGGCTTGATCCCGACGGATGATCGTGCGGGAGCACAGCGCACAGCAGCACATGGACCGCGGGCGCCGTACCAGTTGGTACGGCGCCCGCGGTCCATGTGCGTCCGGCTCGGTCCTCAGCGTGGGAGCGGCGGCCGGGGCTCCTGCGGGAAGTCGCCCGGCGGGGTACCGCGCTCGTCCCTGATCACCTCGCCCTGGACCACCTTGCCGTCGGGCCGGTGGATACGCACCTGCTGGAAGGCACCGCCCAGGGAGCCCTGGGCGGCCTCGCGCAGCTTGCGCTCGAAGGTGCGCTCGGCGTGGCGGCTCACGGCCTTCTGGACCGGGGGCACCAGCAGCAGCAGACCGGCCGCGTCGGAGACCAGGCCCGGGATGATCAGCAGCAGCCCGCCCAGCATCATCAGGCCGTTGCCCTCGCTGTTCGGCCGGGGCTCGGGCAGCACGCCGCCCTGTTGCTGCTGCAGCGTCTCGGTGAGGTTCTTGAAGGCGCGTCGGCCGGCTCGCTTGATCACCACCGAGCCGAGCACCAGGCCGGCCAGCAGCACCAGGAAGACCACCAGCCCGTTCGACGCTCCGGCGAGGACCGTGAGCAGCCAGATCTCCAGCACCAGCCACGCGGCGACGCCGAGCGGCAGAACGGTGCGCAGCCGGGAGCGCCGGGGCCGGACGGGGTTCGGGGTCTGAGCGCCAGTCGTCATGCTCCCAGTGTGCCTGGCCCCTGCTCAGCACGGGATAAGCGGGCCCGGCGGGCCCTCGGGGCGGTGAACGCACCCGCGGCCCGCCCGTCCGCCCGGCGGGCCCTGCCGCCTATCCGCCCTGCTTCGTCTCCTCGGCCCGCTGCGACCGCCCGGTCCGTCCGGCGTCCTCACGTCCCAGGACCTTGCCGACCCTGTCCCCCACGCCCCACGCGGTGACCCGCCACAACGCCTCGACGACGATGTCGCGGCTCATCTTCGAGTCGCCGAGTTCCCGCTCGACGAAGGTGATGGGCACCTCGACGACGTGGTAGCCGGCCTTGACCGCACGACGGGCGAGGTCGACCTGGAAGCAGTAGCCCTGGGAGGCGACGTCGTCCAGACCCAGGCCCTCCAGGGTCTCGCGGCGGAACGCGCGGAAGCCGCCGGTGATGTCGCGCAGCGGCAGATCGAGCGCCACCCGCGAGTAGAGGCTGCCCCCGCGCGAGATGTACTCACGGGACTTGGGCCAGTTGACCACCCGGCCGCCGGGCACCCAGCGCGAACCGAGCACCAGGTCGGCACCCTTGAGTGCGGTCAGCAGACGGGGCAGTTCCTCGGGCTGGTGAGAGCCGTCCGCGTCCATCTCGACGAGTACGCCGTAGTCGCGCTCCGCGCCCCAGCGGAAGCCCGCGAGGTACGCGGCGCCCAGGCCCTCCTTGCCCTTGCGGTGCAGTACCTGGACGTGGTCGTCCGTGGCGGCCAGCTCGTCGGCGAGCCTGCCGGTGCCGTCGGGGCTGTTGTCGTCGGCCACGAGAACGTGAGCCTCGGGAACGGCCTTGCGCACCCGGCCGACGATCGCCTTGATGTTCTCCGCCTCGTTGTAGGTCGGGATGATCACCAAGGCCGTGCCGAGCGGGCCGAAAGTCCTCCCCTGGGCTTCCGCCGCGCGGGTCCCCTCGCCGTCGTCCACAACTGCCCCTTCATGTCATGTTCAGGGTCCCACCATAGTGGTCACAGCCTGCACCGACATGGCATGACGTTCATATGATGGTGTTAATTTCCGAAGATCGAGTGGGAACGGGCCTTCCCCCGTGGAGAAGGCCCCGGGCGGCGGTGTACGGCGGATGGGGGCCCGGCGCCCTTCGGTCCGACCTGGGACCCGCCGGCTGCGAGTCGACCTGAAGCCGTTGTCTACTGAGCGCCCGGCCCCACCCGGGGCCACACCTTCCCGACCCACCGGAACGTTCCCTCGCGCCGCGCCGATGCTGAGCCTGGCTCCCGGTGACGGTGCCCGGCGCGGCACACCGTCCCTGACCCAGCGGCGCTGCCTCGAGTGGGCGGAACTTCCCCGGTCGGGCGTCCGATGGTGGACCCCGCCGAACCTAGCTTTCCCCCCGCTGCTTCCCGCCAACAGACGTTTGACCTGCGCAATGCGGTTCAGGTGTCCGGCCGGCGGGGAGGATGCGCAGGTCGCGAGACGGGGGCTCGGCACGTGCTCGTCGCCGGGCGGTCCGTGGAGATCACTCTCCCGGCCGTACGAAGACCGTGCGTCCGCCGACCACCGTGCGCCGACAGACGGGCAGGTCGCCGCCCGGGGTCAGGTCCGGCAGCCCGGGGGTGCCGGAGCGGGGGTCGGTGGACCAGCGCGCCACCCGGTCGTCGGGTGCCTGTACGACAAGGTCGCCGGTGTGCCACACGGCGTAGTCGGCAGGGGCTCCCGGCACCAGGATGCCCGCGTCGTCACGTCCGATCGCCCGCCAGCCGCCCCGCGTGTGCGCGGTGAACGCGGCCCGCACGGAGACCCGGTGCTCGGGCGTGCGGTGGAAGGCGGCGGCCCGGACGGTGCCCCACGGATCGAGGGGCGTGACCGGGCTGTCCGATCCGAAGGCGAGCGGGACACCGGCGCGCAGCAGGGCCGCGAAGGGGTTCAGGGAGCGGGCCCGCGCCACGCCCAGACGCCGGGCGTACATGCCGTCCTCGCCGCCCCACAGGGCGTCGAAGGCGGGCTGGACGGAGGCGGTCAGGCCGAGTTCGGCGAACGCTGCGACGGTCTCGGCAGTGAGCATCTCGGCGTGCTCGACCCGGTGCCGGGCGGCCCGCACACGCGCGAGGCCGACCTTCTCGGCGGCGGCGCGCATCCCGTCGACCACCGCGCCGAGGGCGGCGTCGCCGATGGCGTGGAAGCCCGCCTGCAGGCCCGCCCCGGTGCAGTCGACCACGTGGGCGGCGACGGCGGCGGCGTCCAGGTGGGCGGTGCCCGTGTGGCCGGCGTCGGCGTACGGCTCGTGCAGGCAGGCGGTGTGCGAGCCGAGGGCCCCGTCGGCGAACAGGTCGCCCGCGGCGCCGGTCGCGCCCAGTGCGCGGGCCTTGGCGACGTCCCGCTCGGCCCAGTAGCCGACGGCGCGCGGGCCGCCGCCCTCGGCGGCGAGCCGCAGCAGGCCGGTGAAGTCGTCCTCGGAGGAGATCTCCGGGCCACCGCACTCGTGGACGGTGCCGATGCCCAGGGAGACGGCGTGGGCCAGGGCGGCACGCTGCGCCTCGGTGCGCTGGGCGGGCGTGACGGCGCCCAGGGCGGCGGCGCGTACGGCGTGGTGGGCGTCACCGGTGAGCGGCCGGGCCCCGCCGGGTGCCTCGCGGGCGATCTCGCGGGTGTTCTCACCGCTGACGAGGTCGAGCAGCGCGGTGGTGACGACCGCGGAGTGGACGTCGATCCGGCTGAGGTAGAGAGGGCGTCCGCCGGTGGCCGCGTCGAGTTCGGCGCGGGTCGGGGGGCGGCCGTCCGGCCAGCGGGACGCGTCCCAGCCGTGGCCGAGCAGGACCCGGTCGGCCGGGCGGGCCGCGGCGAACTCCCGCACCCGGGCCAGCGCGGCCTGCAGGGAGGGGGCGTCGGACAGGTCGAGGCCGGTGAGGGCCAGTCCGGTGGCCGTGGTGTGCACGTGCGCGTCGGTGAACGCCGGGGTGACCAGCGCCCCGTCGAGGTCGATCACCTCGTCCACACCGTCCGCGAAGGAGTCGGCGGCGCCCTCGGAGCCGACCCAGGCGATCTGGCCGCCTTCGACGACCATCGCGGTGGCGAAGGGGTCGGCGGGGCTGTGGACCTCGCCGCGGCGGAGCAGGACGGTGTGCGGCGGGACGGTGCGTTCACTCATGACCCACAGTGTCGCCCCTCGCGGGGCCGGGCCCGCACCCAGGGCCGCTCCTCACCTCACCTGCGCACCGCTGCGCCTGCGCGCCGCACATCCGGTCGCGGCGGCGCACCCCCGCGCGGGTGCGGGTCAGACGCGCGGCGGACGGGCCTCGTACGGAGTGGACAGGACCACCGTCGTCCGGGTGGAGACGCCCGCCAGCGAGCGCACGCGGGCGAGCAGTTCCTCCAGTTGGCGCGGAGTGGCCACCCGCACCTTGAGGATGTAGTTCTCGTCGCCCGCGACACTGTGGCAGGCCTCGATCTCGGGCACGCCCGCGAGGCGGTCCGCGATGTCGTCGGGGGCGCTGGGGTCGAACGGCTTGACCGAGATGAAGGCGGTCATGGGCAGACCGACGGCATCCGGGTCGACGACCGCGGCATAGCCGCGGATGACGCCACGCTGTTCCAGCCTGCGCACCCGCTGGTGCACGGCCGACGTGGACAGGCCCGTGGCCTTGCCCAGGTCTGTGTAGCTCATCCGCCCGTCCTTGACGAGCAGCTGCACGATCTGTCGGTCCAGCTCCTCCATGGCGCAAGAACCTACAGTGCCGCCGATCTCCTCGGATACCTGAGCTGTCCAGGTCATGCCCGGTTCGTGATGTACCGGGCATCCGGCCCGAGCCGGGCGGGGGACGAAACCGGTTGCGGGCGGCGCCCCCGAACGGCATGTGACGAATACCACACCCTTCGAACAGTCTCCGTGATGTTCTCGTGATTACCCCCGATGGGGGACGGGAAGTGCTTGCTGTGGTCGAGGCCGCAGCGCCTTCACGGCCCAGCCCGAGGGGGAGAACCCATGCAGAGTCTTAAGCGCCCTGGTCGTACCACGCCCAAGCGGCAGCAGTCCGTCGTCGAACTCGTCCCCGAGTACGTCGACCCCGACGCTCTCGACGACGAACTCGACGCGTACGACACCTTCGAGATGTACCGGGTCGTCTGCCCGGACTGCGCGCAGCCGATCGCGCTGCTCGCGGACGAGGAGGTCCTGCCGGAGCACGCGCTGTGCGCCTCGCCGTGGAACCCGTTCGGGCTCACCGTCTGCACCGGCACCGGCCGCGGTGCCGGTGAGGCCCGGCCGGCGGACGAGTCCGCCACGCTCCAGGAACAGGACACCGCCCTGCTGTTGACGCTCCCTCAGGGGCTCGACTGGCGCACCCAGCCCTTCTCGCACGTCGGCGGTCCGGCTTCGCGTCCGATCAGGGTGCCCGTCATACGGCGCCACGCCGCCTGAGCCGTCCCGCCCCGGCCCGGGGCCTGTCAAGCGCACCGCGACGGGACCTCCGCGCGCGGTGCGTCACCCGGCGCGGACGGGCCGGACCGGACGTCCGCGAACGTACGCCCTGTTCGGGCGGTCGGTGACCTGCCCGGTCGCTCCCGCGTCGCCCGGGCGTGACGGCCCCACGCTCTCGAGGACCGGGCGTCACCGCCGCGCCCTCGCTCCACCGCCCGTACCGCAGCCCGCCGGGCACACGCCTCCCCGCCGCCGCAACTCCCGGATCCGCCGATCTGCCGCGATCCGATGCGGAGCCGGGCCGACAAGGGCCGCGCCCTGCCGGGCCGGCACGCCCCGGAGCGGGTCCGGCTCGCGGCACCCCGGCGAGGAAGCCGGATCAGCTCGTCGGCGGCCCCGCGAGATGGCGGGCGATGACCATGCGCTGGATCTGGTTCGTCCCCTCGACGATCTGCAGCACCTTGGCCTCGCGCATGTAGCGCTCGGCCGGGAAGTCCGCGGTGTAGCCGTAGCCGCCGAGGATCTGGACGGCGTCGGTGGTGACCCGCATCGCCGTGTCGGTGCAGTGCAGTTTGGCCATGGCCGCCTGCTTGGCGAACGGCCGCCCGGCATCCCGCAGTCGGGCCGCCGCGAGGTACAGCGCGCGTCCCGCCTCGATCTGCGTGGCCATGTCGGCGAGCATGAACCGCAGTCCCTGGAAGTCGGCGATGGGCCGCCCGAACTGCCGCCGCCCGGCCGCGTACCCCAGCGCCTCGTCGAGCGCCGCCTGGGCCAGACCGATCGCGCAGGCCGCGATGCCGAGGCGTCCGCCGTCCAGCGCGGACAGGGCTATCGCGAAGCCCTGGCCCTCCTCACCGATCCGCCGGTCGTCCCCGACCCGTACGCCGTCGAAGTGGACCTGCGCGGTGGGCGAGCCCTTCATGCCCATCTTCTTCTCGGGAGCGGCGGCGCTCAGCCCCTCGGCGTCGCCGGGCACCAGGAACGCGGTGATCCCGCGCGGGCCGTCCGCACCGGTGCGGGTCATGGCGGTGTAGAAGTCGGCGATGCCGCCGTGCGTGATCCATGCCTTGGTGCCGGTGATCGCCCAGCCTCCCCCGGCCTCGCGCACCGCCTTGGTGCGCAGCGAGGCCGCGTCCGACCCGGAGGACGGCTCGGAGAGGCAGTAGGCGCCGAGCAGGCCGCCGCCGAGCATCGCCGGCAGGTGCTCGGCCTGCTGCTCCTTGGTGCCGTGGGTGGCGAGCGCGTAGGAGGCGAGGGTGTGCACGCTGACGCCGAGGCCGACGGTCAGGCGGGCCGTGGAGAGCTCTTCGAGGACCTGGAGGTAGACCTCGTAGGGCTGGTCTCCGCCGCCGTACGCCGAGTCGTAGGGCAGTCCGAGCAGTCCGGCCTCGGAAAGCAGGGTGAAGACCTCGCGCGGGAAACGGCCGGCGTCCTCCTCCTCGGCCGCCTTCGGGGCGATCTCGCGCTGCGCGATGTCGCGGACGAGCGAGATCAGGTCCCGTGCCTCGTCCGTGGGCAGTTGCCGGTCCACCGGCTGCGGGGCGTGGTCGGACATGGCGACGCTCTCCTCCCTGTTCGGGCACATCGGCGGATGCGCGCCTTGGGTAGGGGCGGCTCCGCCGGGTGGTTCCGGTGCCTGGCCGATACTGTCGCCCCCGGGTCTCGGGAGCTGCTGACCAGCCGCTGTGAGCTGTGAGTATGCCCGATCAGCCCGAGCGCGTCACTTGTTAACGACCGCTTACTACAAGAATTTTCCGGACGTCGAAATCGGTCCGCACCACTGACCTCGCCGATCCGGCCCTCCTGCCGCTCCACCTCGAGAAATCGCCGTGTCCATGACAATGGCCTTCCGTGCTTCCTCCACGAAGAGGCGCACGGGACGCGACTCCCACCGCGCCGCACCGCGATCGCGGACGCCGGTGCTCCGGGCGTCGGCGTCCGCGGACGCCGACGCGTCAGCCGTCGCGGCGGGCGGGCTCCGGGGCCGGGTGCGCGGGATCCAGCTCCTCGATGGCGCGCATGGCCCCGCCGAGCATCTTCACCAGCAGTTCGCGCATGGTCTCGCGGGGCAGTTCGGGACGGTCGATCCATTCGAGGGTGGCACCCTCGACGCTGCACACCCAGGACAGCAGACCCATCCGCGCCAGCGGCGTGATGTCACTGGTCCCGTAGGCGCCTTCGGCGATGGTCTCGACGATCGCCTCGCGCACCCCGTCCCGGATGGCATGGACCTCGGTGTCGAAGCCGACACCGCCGCTGACGATCGTGCGGTACGCGGCCTGGTTGTGCTCGGCGTAGCGCAGATAGCTGTCGACGGTGCGGTGCACCCGCTCCGCGGGCGGCAGTCCGACGCCGCCCGCCGCGAAGGCGACCAGGCCGGCCACCGAGTCCTGGATGATGGACAGGTAGTAGCCCCGCTTGGAGTGGAAGTAGTAGTAGATCAGCCCCTTGGCGACATGCGCCTGACGTGCGATGTCGTCCATGGAGAGCGCGTCGTACGACGTGTCGGCGAACAGTTTCCGCCCGATGGCGATGAGTTCGGCACGGCGTGCCAGCGAACGCTCGGTGCTGCGCGCGCCGGGGCGCACGGCAGGCTGCTGACTGATGTTCAATCTTGACCCAGGTTTCCTGCGGGGGCTGATCTCCGCAGTATGTCAGGTCGCCTTCCGGGTCAGGTCAGAGCATTCCGAGCCGGGTCACGAGCATCGCCACGACCACCACGAGAACCCATCCCATGACGTGCTCGAGGATGTCCGGGCCGTCCTCCCGGGGGCCGCCGGTGCGCACACCGGGGGCGGTGACGGGAGCGGTGACGGTGGCTGCGTTCGCGGTCATGACTTCTCGCCGATCTCGGATCTCGGTGGTGCGCGCCGGGCCTTTACGCGCCGTTGTCCACCTTGCCACCGTCGGCGGCTTTTGCGGCCGAGAGCTTGGTCACAGGCCGGGGCCCCGTGCGGCGGGGGCGGCCCGCCGCACGGACCGGTTCAGCGCACTCCGACGGCCGCGAGCGCCTTGCGCATGCGCGAGGTGGGACGCGCCGGAAAGTACAGGTAGCAGACGCCGCCGGTGCCGGAGACGACCTTGCCCGAGGCGTTGTACCGCTTGGTCCTGAGCCAGATGTTCTCCCACTCGCGCCGCCGGTAGACGCGCCGGACGGCCTCGTTGTCCGGGGAGGCCGGATCGTTGGCGATCACGTCGCCGTCCTCAGTGAACCCGATCACGGTCATCAGGTGCCCGGACGTCCCGTACCCCGCTCCGGTCAGTTCCTCCTCACGGAAGGACTGGGACGTGATGGCCGGGACGCCCGCCCCGATCAGGGTCTCCAGGTCGCTCAGCGAGCCGAGCCGGGTGACGACGCCCTGGAGGTCCTCGAAGGTGGCCGCGTAGGCCGCGTTGAACGGCCAGTTGCCGCAGCCGGCGTACTGGTGGTCGTAGGTGTGGCGGGCCGCGTGGCACACCTGCGGGTCGGTGTAGGACGGGTCGACCCAGGCCAACTGCTCCTCGGTGAGCCGTCCGCCCCAGTACTCGATGATCATCTGTGAGGAGGTCGGGCTGCACCAGGCCTCGCCGCCGTTGTCGTACTCCGGGTACCGGCCCTTGTGGATCTCCTGCGAGTAGCGCGGGACGATCAGTTCCCGGGCCGGACCCGGCGTGGAGGCCGGGACGGTGAAGCGGTCGGGGACGTCGGAGCCCATCGCGCCAAGCCGCCAGACGGTCGGGGTGAGTGCCGTCCCGGGACGGCGGTGCAGGGTCAGCCGCAGCCGGTACGAGACCAGGCGCAGCCCCGAAGCGGGGTCGTCGACGGCGAGGGTGTCGGTCCACACCGTGCTCCGGCCGTCGCTCTGGCCGTCCACCGAGGTGCGCCGGATGTCCTGGTCGCCGGCCGCCCAGCGGCCCATCACGTACCAGGGTGTGTCGGTGCCGTCCGTGTAGGTGCCCTGCAACTCGACCTGGATCCAGGTGCCGTCGGGGGTGTGCGCGTTCCAGGAGGCGATCGCCTCCGTCGCCGGCACGGTGAGCCGGTGGACGGGTGAGGTCCAGGCCGCGTACTCCCAGGCGGCGGTGTCGCCGGTGCGCGGGTCGGTGTGGTCGGTGGTGCCCGCGGCCTTCGCGATCACCAGGCCGGGGCGGACGCCCGCGACGGCCCGGGTGCCCTCGGCGGTGCCGCCGCGCCAGTCGCTGTAGGAGGTCCAGGCCCTGTTGTCCACGGGTCGGGCCCCTGCGGTCCGTTCGGGGTCTGTGGAGCCGCCTGTCGGGCCTGCGGCGGACCGGCCGGTCGGGGTACCGGCGAACGCCGGGCCGGTGCTCGCCACGGCGGCGACGACCGTTGCGGCCAGAAGAGTTCTGCGAGACGGCTGTTCGGCTCTGCTCATGGGTGGAGGACCCCCAGGTGTCGGAGTCGGTGCAGGTCCGGAACACGGCGGGTCGTACGGCGTACGTCCACCGGGTGGAGCGGATGTCCGCCCACTATGAGCACACCGGGGCAGGCCCCGCCAGCACCCAAGACCGTGCCGCGCCGACCAATATGGGACTCGACCAATGACACACATGCCGGCGGATCGGGGGCCTGCGGATCCGAGGACCGGCGGATCGTTCCGGGGCACGGGCACGGGCGCCGGCCACCGGGTCCCGGTCAGGTTCTAGAGTGCTCGCGTCACCGTCTCTCCGTATGCCGCCCCGCCCCATGCCGCCCCTCCCCCAGGAATCAGCCATTCACGATCTCGTCTCCCGCATCCGCGGTCTCTCCCCCTCCTGCGGACCCGTCCGGCTCGTCGGTGTCGACGGGCACGCCGGTTCCGGGAAGTCCACGTTCGCCGGCCGGCTGGCCGGAGCACTGGGCGGCGTCCCGGTGCTGCGACTCGACGACATCGCCAGCCACCAGGAGCTGTTCGGCTGGACCAAACGGCTGCTGAGCCAGGTGATCGGTCCGCTCGGCCGCGGTGAGCAGGCGTACTACACCCCCTACGACTGGCGGGCCCGCGCCTTCGGACAGCCACACCCGCTGCCGCCCGCCCCGGTGGTCGTCGTCGAGGGCGTCGGAGCGGGACGCCGGGCGCTGCGGCCCCATCTGGCGCTGCTGCTGTGGATGGAACTGCCCGCGGAGGCTGCCTGGTCGCGGGGTCGGGCACGGGACGGGGCGGAGCAGCGGGAGTTCTGGGAAGGGTGGGTCGAGGCGGAACGCCGGCACTTCGCCGAGGACCCGTCACGCCCCTTCGCCGACCTTCTGGTGCGGGAGCGCGAGGAGGGGTACGAGGTACTCGCCGGGCCTGCCGGGACGGCCGAACCCCTCTCTCCGCTCACGGACGGTGACGGGCCGTCCGCACCGCGCTGAACAGGCGAAGGGCCTTGTCGGACAAGTCGCCGGAGCGCTTCAACTTCGCTTGACCAGGGGCCCGTACAGGTCTTACGTTCTCAATGTGCGGCCGTTCGGAGCCGCCCGCAGACGCGAAGCCCCCGGTTGTTCCCCCGTGATCGGGGGCTTCGTTCTGCCTTCTTCGCCCCTTTCGACTGCCGAGCGGCATATGCCGATCACCCTCGGTCACGGCCTGCCGTCGAAACCCTCCCGCCCGCCTCGCTCCCCCCGCGGGTGCGGCACCCCTACGGAGGCGGCGCCGCCGCAGGTACGATGCCTTCGGTGCGACCTACGGACGCCGCTTCGCGCACCGTGCAACTCCGGCCCGCAGCACAGCGGTTCGCCTCACGGCAGCCGGCGGGCGAGGGCCGGTGGGGCATACCGACGAGGCACGGTTTGTGGGGGGACGTGATGAACTTCGGCACGCAGGGCCCGCAGGCCCCGGCCGATCTCGCCTGGCTGCGGGGCGTGGACGCCTACACCATGGGCGCCTATCCGCAGGCCGAGGAGGAGTTCCGGGCCGCGGTGCGGATCGACCCGGGGATGGCGGACGGCTGGCTCGGGCTGCACGCGCTGCGCGTCGACACGACGGCCTCGCTGCTGCGCATGTTCCGGCACCGGGACCGCTTCGGCGAACAACGCACCCGGCACCGCCGTACCCTCAACTCCTGGTACTGGCTGGGCTGGTGGGTTCAGCCGGTGCTGGAGAGTCCCCGCGATCTGCTGCTCGCGCACGCCTCCCACTGGCTGGACGGCCGCCACGTCCCCGAACTGGACCGCGCGCTCGCCGGACTGCCTCCCGTGGACACCGACCCGCAGGTCCGCTTCCTGCACGCCTGCCGCGCCTATCTGGTCAAGGACTGGGAGCAGCTGGTCCGGCACACCGACCCGCTGCACGGCGATCCGCTGCTCGGCATCGAGACGGGCCTGTTCGGCGGTATGGCCCGGGTGCGCCTGGAGATGTACGGGCAGGCCGAACCCCTGCTGTCGGCGGCCCTGATGCGCTGCCGCAGCGAGCAGCCGCAGCGCAAGGAGCTGCGGTACTGGCTGGCACGCGCCCACGAGGGCACCGGCCGCAGTGCCGCCGCGGTCCCCCTGTACCGGGCCGTGCACCGTGTCGACCCTGCCTTCATGGACACCTCGGCCCGGCTCGCCGCCATCGCCGAGGGGGACGGCTACGACGACCCCACCGATCTCGGCTCGCTCACACTCGGCGGGACGGGCCCGGACCTGCTGGACGGTCCGGACACACTCGATCCGCTGTTCGGCACCGAGGGCCGCGATCTGATGCTGTCCGAGCCGGACCCGCAGCCCGCGGCCCCGCGGCCGACCACGGGGCCTTCGGTGCGCGAGCGGGCCGGCGACCCGGTGCCGTCACTGCCCACGGGTCCCACCGACCCCGCTTTACTGGAGGAAGCGCTCGCCGAGCTGGAGCGCATGGTGGGGCTGGAGCCGGTGAAACGCCAGGTCAAGGCGCTGTCGGCGCAGTTGAACATGGCGCGGCTGCGGGCCGGGCAGGGGCTGCCGGTACAACCGCCGAAACGGCACTTCGTCTTCTCCGGCCCGTCCGGTACCGGCAAGACCACGGTGGCCCGCATCCTGGGCCGGGTCTTCTACGCCCTCGGGCTGCTCGGCGGGGACCATCTCGTGGAGGCGCAGCGGGCCGATCTGGTCGGCGAGTACCTGGGGCAGACGGCGGTGAAGGCCAATGAGCTGATCGACTCCGCGCTCGGCGGGGTCCTCTTCGTCGACGAGGCCTACGCTCTCTCCAACTCCGGGTACGGCAAGGGCGACGCGTACGGTGACGAGGCGCTCCAGGTGCTGCTGAAGCGGGCCGAGGACAACCGCGACCACCTGGTGGTCATACTGGCCGGCTACCCGGAGGGCATGGACCGTCTGCTCGGCGCCAACCCGGGGCTGTCCTCCCGCTTCACGACGCGCGTCGACTTCCCGTCCTACCGGCCACCCGAACTCACCGCGATCGGTGAGGTGCTGGCCGCGGAGAACGGCGACGTGTGGGACGAGGAGGCGCTGGAGGAGCTGCGGTCCATCGCCGGTCACGTGGTGGACCAGGGGTGGATCGACGAGCTGGGCAACGGGCGGTTCCTGCGGACGCTGTACGAGAAGAGCTGCGCGTACCGGGATCTGCGGCTGTCGGCGTACCCGGCGTACCCGGGCACGCTGACCCGGGAGGACCTGGCGACGCTGCGGCTGCCGGATCTGATGCAGGCGTACGGGGAGGTGCTGTCCGGGCGGGGCCCACAGGATCCGCCGGCGCCCTGACAGCGGCGGATCCCGCGACGCGGGCGGTCAGCGGGTGAGCGCTCCCGCCGGGGCGCCGCTCCTGGCCTCGGCCGGTCCGGCATCCGCATCGATGCCGGCCCCGATGCCCGCCCCGGCGTCCGGAAGCGTCCCGGAATCGGGGTGTGTTCCGGAGTCGGCACGGGTCCTGGAACCGAGGTGTGTCCCGGTCTCCGGCCGCGCTCCCGGGGCCTCCCGGTGTGCCGGGTCCCGTACCTCGCCGACCAGCAGCTCCAGTACGTCCTCCAGGGCCACCAGCCCCTGTGTCCGGCCGGATGCGTCGGCCACCTGGGCCAGGTGGGTGGCGGCTCGGCGCATCACGGTGAGGGCGTCGTCCAGCGGGAGTTCGGGCCGGAGGGTGGGCATGCGCCGCCAGAGCCGCCGCGGCACGGCCCGGTCGGTCTCCTCCAGGTCGAGCACGTCCTTGACGTGCAGGTAGCCCATGAAGGCGCCGCCCTGCGCGGCGACCGGGAAACGGGAGTACCCGGTGCGGGCGGTGAGTTCCACGATCCGTGCCGGGGTGACCTCGGGGCCGACCGTCACCAGTGACTCACGGGGCAGCAGGACGTCCGTCACCGGGCGGGAGCCCAGCTCCAGGACGTCCTCCAGGCGCTCGGCCTCCTCGGGGTCCAGGAGGCCCGCCTTCCCGGCGTCCTCCACCAGCCGGTTCAGCTGCTCGCTGGTGAAGGCCGCCTCGGCCTCGCCCTTCGGCTCGACGTGGAAGGCCCGCAGGACGGTCTCGGCGCAGGCGCCGAGCGCGGTCGTGACGGGCCGGCACCACCGGGCGAACCGGACCAGGCCGGGACTCAGCCACAGCGCGGCCTTCTCGGGGGCGGCCCTCGCGAGGTTCTTCGGGACCATCTCGCCGATGACGAGGTGGAAGAAGACCACGGCGGCGAGTGCGACGACGTAGCCGAGCGGATGGATCATGCCGTGCGGCAGGCGGATCCACGCGAACACCGGCTCCAGCAAGCGGGCGACCGTCGGTTCGGCGATCGCTCCGAGGGTCAGCGAGCAGACGGTGATGCCGCACTGGGCTGCCGCCGTCATCCGCGGCAGGTGCTCGAGCCCGTACAGGACCTGACGGGCACGGGCGGTGCCGAGCGGTTCGATCTGGCTGCGGCGCACGGAGACCAGCGCGAACTCGGCACCCACGAAGAATCCGTTGACGAGGACGAGCAGGGCGGCGAAGAGGAGGTGCAGCACGCTCATCGGGCTGCCCCCACGAGTGGCGGCGGGGCCGCCTCGACCAGGCGGACGCGCTCGGCACGGTAGTGGCCGACGCGGCGGACCGACAGCCGCCAGCCGGGCAGTTCCGCGTGGTCGCCGACGGCCGGGATCCGGCCGAGCAGGTCGGCGACCAGGCCGGCGACGGTCTCGTAGGGTCCGTCGGGCACGTCGAGGCCGATACGGAGCAGGGTGTCGACGCGGACGCTGCCGTCGACGTCCCAGGCGGGGCGGCCGTCCTCCGGCGGAGCGGCGACGGGTTCGGTGGCCCTACCGAAGAGTTCGCCGCGTTCGCCGCGTTCGCCGCGTTCGCCGTGCCCGTCGTGCTCGTCCCAGATCTCGCCGACGATCTCCTCGACGATGTCCTCCAGCGTGACGACTCCGGCCGTGCCGCCGTACTCGTCGACGACGACCGCGATGGGCTGCTCGCCGCGCAGCCGCGTCAGCAGCGGCCGGACGGGCAGGGTCTCGGGGACGAGCAGCGCCGGGCGGGCGATGTCGCTGACGGGGGTGCGCAGCCGCTCCCGCGGGGGCACCGCGAGGGCGTCCTTGAGATGGGCCATGCCCACGACTTCGTCGATCCGCTCCGTGTGGACGGGGAACCGGGACAGGCCGGTGGCCCGGGTCAGGTTCACCACGTCCTCGACGGTCGCCGAGGACTGCAGGGCGCTGACCCTCACCCGCGGGGTCATGACGTGCTGCGCGGTCAGCTCCCCCAGGGACAGGGTCCGTACGAAGAGGTCCGCCGTGTCCTGTTCCAGGGCGCCGGCCCGCGCGGAGTGCCGGGCCAGAAAGACCAGTTCGCCGGGCGTGCGGGCGGAGGCCGGCTCCGCGGTCGGCTCGACGCCCAGGGTGCGCACCACCCGGTCGGCCACGGCGTTCACTCCGGCGATGACCGGGCGGAACAGGCGGGCGAAGACCTGCTGCGGGCCGGCGGCGAACCGCGCGACCTGCAGCGGCCGGGACACCGCCCAGTTCTTGGGCACGAGCTCGCCGATCACCGTCTGCACGGCCGAGGCCAGCAGCACGCCGACGACCACGGCGAGGGTGGAGACGGCTCCCTCGGGGACACCCGTGCCGGTGAAGGGGCCGCGCAGCAGCCCGGCGAGCGCTGGTTCGGCGAGCATGCCGACGACCAGGGAGGTGAGGGTGATGCCGAGCTGGGTGCCGGAGAGCTGGAAGGGCAGCTCCTTGAGTGACTCGACGACCCGGTGGGCGCGTCGGTCGCCGTCGGCGGCGGCCCGTTCGGCGTCCGGTCGCTCGACGGTGACCAGGCCGGACTCGGCTGCCACGAAGAACCCGTTGGCGAGAATCAGCAGGAATGCGGCTGCGAGGAGCAGCAGGGGGGTGGTCATGATGCCGCCGCTTGCGCACGGTCGCGAACCTCGTGGAACGGGTTCGCGCTCTGTCGACAGGGGGCGGCGCAGGTACTGCAGGACGATCCGTCCATCGCCGGAGAGGGTCACTCCTCGGTTAGCTGGAGCCCCTGGGCCACCGGGCGGGGCGGCAGGGGCGAAGGCGCTGTCGGCGCGCCGTCGCCCACCAGACTAATCAGGACAAGGGCGACCGCGTCAGGTGGAACGGCCCCGATGTCTCCCCGAGATGCCCCGGGTCAGCCCCGTGACGCATCGGGGTCGACCACGGAACGCGCCACGGCGAGCGCCCGCAGGGCCTGCGCGTCGGCGATGGCACGTTCCCTGGCGATGCCCGGCTGGATGCCGAGCACGGGCATGCTGGTGCCGTCGCTGAGGTCGAGGAAGACCCAGGGGTCACCCGGACGGAGGTTCACCTGAAGGATCTGAGCCCATTCGAGGCGGCGCCTGCCGACGATGTTGACGACGGTGATGCCGGACTCGTCGGCCTCGACCCTCGGCCGGGCCAGCAGCACCAGCCCGCCGGCCAGCAGGGCGCCGGTGAACACGAAACTGAGCCGCTCGCCCGGGTCGACCTGCTCCAGCAGCAGGGCGATCAGGGAGAGGGCCCCGAAGAGCGCGGCGGCCGCACCGAGCAGCACCGCACGGGTGCGGCCGGGGCGGAAGGTGACGGGTAGGGCGGGCAGGGCGGGCTTGTCGGACGGCTGGTCCGAGGGGGTGTCCGGCATGGTGCGGCTCCGGGATCGGTCCGGGTCAGAGGCGGCAGGCGTGGATGGCCGTGGTGAGGATGGCGCGGGCACCGATGTCGTAGAGGTCGTCCATGATGCGCTGGGCCTCCTTGGAGGGGACCATGGCGCGGACGGCGACCCAGCCCTCGTTGTGCAACGGGGACACGGTCGGGGACTCCAGGCCCGGGGTCAGCGCGACGGCCTTCTCCAACTGCTCGACCCGGCAGTCGTAGTCCATCATCACGTAGGTGCGGGCGACGAGGACGCCCTGGAGACGTCGCAGGAACTGCCCCACCTTGGGCTCGACGGTCTCGTCGGGCTCGGCCGCGGCGCCGGTGCGGCGGATGACGACCGCCTCCGAGGTCATGATCGGCTCGCCGAGCACCTCCAGGCCCGCGTTGCGCAGGGAGGTGCCGGTCTCGACGACGTCCGCGATGATCTCGGCGACGCCCAGCTCGATGGCGGTCTCGACCGCGCCGTCGAGGTGGACCACGGAGGCGTCGATGCCCTGTTCGGCGAGGTGCCGGGCGACGATCCCCTCGTAGGAGGTGGCGACCGTCCTGCCGCCGAGGTCCGTGACGCTCCGCGCGACACCGGGCTTGGCGGCGAAGCGGAAGGTGGAGCGGGCGAAACCGAGGGGCAGGATCTCCTCGGCCTCGGCGCCCGAGTCCACCAGGAGGTCCCGGCCGGTGATGCCGATGTCGAGGCGGCCCGAGGAGACGTAGATCGCGATGTCGCGGGGGCGGAGGTAGAAGAACTCGACCTCGTTGACCGGGTCGACGATCCTCAGTTCCTTCGACTCCCGGCGCTGCTGGTAGCCGGCCTCATGCAGCATCTCCGCCGCAGGGCCTGCCAGTGAACCCTTGTTGGGGAGTGCGATGCGCAGCATGAGGTCGGCTTCCTTCGGAGTGTGGGTGGTGGTGGGGCGGTGCCTGCGATCACAGGTGGGCGTAGACGTCGTCGAGGGAGATGCCGCGGGCGACCATCATCACCTGGACGTGGTAGAGCAGCTGCGAGATCTCCTCGGCGGCCGCTTCCTTGCCTTCGTGTTCGGCGGCCATCCAGACCTCGGCGGCCTCTTCGACGACCTTCTTGCCGATGGCATGGACGCCCTTTTCCACCAGTTCGGCGGTGCGGGAGGTGGCGGGGTCGCCGTGCGCGGCCTTGTGCTGGAGCTCGGTGAAGAGCTCCTCGAACGTCTTCTTGGACATGGTGGTCCTTACCCTACGCGGTGTCGGGGCCTGCTCACCGCCAGGGTTCGGATACTGAACGCAGCGTGGCCGCGGTCGCCACCGCCGCCGTGACCGCCTCGTGCCCCTTGTCCTCGGTGGAGCCGGGCAGTCCGGCGCGGTCCAGGGCCTGTTCCTCGGTGTCGCAGGTGAGCAGGCCGAAACCGACGGGCACCCCGGTGTCGACGCTGACCTGGGTGAGGCCCTGGGTGACGCCCTGGCACACGTACTCGAAGTGGGGCGTGCCGCCCCGGATGACGACGCCGAGGGCGACGACCGCGTCGTAGCCGCGTCCGGCGAGGACCTTGGCGACGACCGGGAGTTCCCAGCTGCCGGAGACCCTCAGCAGGGTCGGTTCGTCGATGCCGAGGTCGTGCAGGGCGCGCAGGGCGCCGTCGACCAGTCCGTCCATCACCTTCTCGTGCCACTGTGCCGCGACCACGGCGACGCGGAGGTCTCCCACGTCGCGTACGGACAGTTCCGGTGCGCCCTTGCCGCTCACGTCTCTCCTCGGTGCTCTCTTGGTTCTCTGGGTTCTCTGGGTTCTCTGACTGGTTGCCGCAGGCCGGCTACTGGTTGCCGCAGGCCGGCACGGTCGGCGTGTCCAGCCAGGGCAGGTCGTGGCCCATCCGGTCGCGCTTGGTGCGCAGGTAGCGGATGTTGTGCTCGCCGGCGGTGACGGGCATCGGTTCGCGGCCGATGACCTCGATGCCGTGCCGGACGAGCGCGTCGGCCTTGTCGGGGTTGTTGGTCAGCAGGCGGACGCCGCGCACCCCGAGGTCGGCGAGGATCTGCGCGCCGGCGCCGTAGTCACGGGCGTCGGCGGGCAGGCCCAGCTCGAGGTTGGCGTCGAGGGTGTCACGCCCGCGTTCCTGGAGTTCGTAGGCGCGCAGTTTGGACATCAGGCCGATGCCGCGTCCCTCGTGTCCGCGCAGATAGACGACGACACCCCGGCCCTCCTTCTGGATGCGCTCCAGGGAGGCGTCCAGCTGGGGGCCGCAGTCGCAGCGCTGGGAGCCGAAGACGTCGCCGGTGAGGCATTCGGAGTGGACGCGCACGAGGACGTCCGCGCCGTCGCCGATCTCGCCGTGGACGAGGGCGACATGCTCGACGCCGTCGACGGTGGAACGGTAGCCGTAGGCGGTGAAGGTGCCGTGCGAGGTGGGCAGCCGGACCTCGGCCTCGCGGCGGACGGTGGGCTCGGAGCTGCGGCGGTAGGCGATCAGGTCCTCGATGGAGATGATCGTCAGGCCGTGCTTGCGGGCGAACGGGATCAGCTCGGGCAGACGCAGCATCTGCCCGTCCTCGCCGGCGATCTCGACGATGGCACCGGCCGGGCGCAGTCCGGCGAGGCGGGCCAGGTCGACGGCGGCCTCGGTGTGGCCGTCGCGCACGAGCACGCCGCCGGAGCGGGCGCGCAGCGGGAAGATGTGACCGGGGCGGACGAAGTCGTCCGGCTGGGCGGTGCCGTTCGCGAGCAGTCGGAGGGTGGTGGCGCGGTCGGCGGCCGAGATGCCGGTGCTCACGCCGTGGGCGGCGGAGGCGTCCACGGAGACGGTGAACGCGGTCTTCATCGACTCGGTGTTGTCCTCGACCATCTGCGGGAGCCGGAGCCGGTCCAGTTCGTCGCTCTCCAGGGGAGCGCAGATCAGGCCGCGGCATTCGCTCATCATGAAGGCGACGATCTCGGGGGTGACCTTCTCGGCGGCGATGACGAGATCGCCCTCGTTCTCGCGGTCCTCGTCGTCGACGACCACGACCGGGCGGCCGGCCGCGATGTCGGCGACGGCCTGTTCGACCGGGTCGAGCGTCAGGTCCTCGACGTCCTCGGTGCTGTACAGGATCGGTGCCGTGCTCATGCCGGCGCTCCTTCCAGGGCGGGCCGTGCGTCCTCGCGGGAGCGCAGCCACCAGTCGCGCAGCCCCCACAGGACCAGCGCGCCGTAGATGATGTAGACGAAGCCGGAGAAGGCGAAGCCGTTGGCGAAGTTCAGCGGTACGCCGACGAGGTCGACCAGCAGCCAGGCGAACCAGAACTCGACCATGCCGCGGGCCTGGGCGTACATGGCGACGACGGTGCCGACGAAGATGTACGCGTCCGGCCAGGGGTCCCAGGACAGGGACGGGTACAGCGTGAACAGTCCGCCCACCGCGAGGGTGCCGAGTGCCGCCGCGCCCGCCAGGATCCCGCGTTCGCGCCAGGTGGCGAACCGGACGGCGATGGAGCCGTCCTGCGCCTGTTGCCGGCCGCGGTTCCACTGCCGGAAGCCCCAGACGGCGACGAGCATGACGACGATCTGCTTGCCCGCGCTGCCGGAGAGATGGGCGGTGGCGAAGGCCGCGAAGAGGATCAGGCCCGAGACGAACTGGGCGGGCCAGGTCCAGATGGAGCGTTGCCAGCCGAGGGCGAGGGCGATCAGACCGATCACGTTGCCGATCATGTCCGACCACTTGATGTGCTGGTCGAAGAGGACGAACGCCTCGGAGTTCAGCCAGTTCACCGCGTGGCCCCCTCACCGATGGCCCGGTCGCCGATCATCCGCTCGACGTACTTGGCGATGACGTCCACCTCCAGGTTGACCGGGTCGCCGCTCTGCTTGAGGCCGAGGGTGGTCAGGGCGAGCGTGGTGGGGATCAGGCTGACGGTGAAGAAGTCGGGGCCGGCGTCGACGACGGTGAGGCTGATGCCGTCGACGGTGACGGAGCCCTTCTCCACGACGTAGCGGGAGAGTTCGGCCGGGAGTGAGATCCTCACGATCTCCCAGTTCTCGGACGGCTTGCGCTCGAGGATCCGGCCGGTCCCGTCGACGTGCCCCTGCACGATGTGGCCGCCGAGACGGGCGCCCAGGGCCATGGGGCGTTCGAGGTTGACCCGGGAGCCGACGGCGAGGGCGCCGAGGCTGGAGCGGTTCAGGGTCTCGGCCATCACGTCGGCGGTGAACTCGTCGCCCTCGTGGTCCACGACCGTGAGGCAGACACCGTTGACGGCGATCGAGTCGCCGTGCTTGGCGCCCTCGGTGACGACGGGGCCGCGCAGACGGAAGCGACAGGCGTCGTCGAGAGTCTCGACAGCGGTGATCTCGCCCAGTTCTTCGACGATTCCGGTGAACACTTCCCGGGTCCTCCTGCCTCTTCGGGCACGGACTCCGGGGCTGTCGATGACGACAGAGGTACGGGCAGGTACACCGGGGGCGACGCCGGACGGAGTTCACCCGAGGGTGAACCGATACGGCGGCGCGCACGAATGCCCGCCCGCCGCGCACTGCCTCCCATCCGGACTTTAACCGTCGGTCCAGGAATTTCACCTGGTCAACCGGCCACTGGAAGCGGCCGGGTCGCGGACTGTAACCGCCGGTTCGGACTTTCACCGACCCCGGAGTGCGCTGCTGCTGGTACTGGGCCCAGTGTGCCATGCCCGGCCACCACCCATACAGGTGAGGGGTGTGGGGTGCCTCACAGAAAAAGGCGTCCGTGCGCGCCGCCCGCCCGCGGCCGGCCCTCGGACATCACGCGCCACCGGCGCACAACCGGCGCACAACCGGCGCACAGCAGCCCACCCGCGCCCCGCCTGCCCCCTTGAACGCCGTCGAACGCGCCCTCCCGACCTGCACCCACCCATTGACCACAGTGGTCTAGTCCTTTTAGCGTCTGATGCGGCCTCCGCACAGACCGGCCCGGCGGCGGTGACGACGGCCCTTGCCCGCCGCCGGGCCTCACCACGCCGTCCGCCGGGGTCGTCCGTGATCCCGTGTCACATCCGGGGCCGCCGATCCGTCCCTGTGGACGAGGGTGCTCCAGCGGGGAGCACCGCATCTCCCGAGGGGCTGAACAGCATGAGCACGATCCTGGTGACCGGCGGCACCGGAGCCCTCGGCCGGCACCTGACCGAACGGTTGCGGACGGACGGGCACGAGGTGCGGGTGCTCAGCCGGCACTCCCGTCCGTACGCCGTCGACCTGCGCCGGGGCGGCAGCACGCTGGACGAGGCCGTCACCGGGGTGGACACGGTCGTCCACTGTGCGAGCACACCGCGCGGCGGAGACGAGCAGGCGGCGGAGAACCTTCTCGCGGCGGCACGGCGGGCCGGGGTGGGGCACCTCGTGTACATCTCGATCGTCGGTGTCGACCGGGTGCCGTTCGGTTACTACCGGACCAAGTTCGCGGTGGAACGGCTGGTCGAGGAGTCCGGGATCGGCTGGACCGTCCTGCGCACGACCCAGTTCCACGACCTGCTGCTCACGGTGTTCGAAGGGCTGGGCAGGCTCCCGGTGCTGCTGCTGCCGTCCCGTGTGAAGGACCAGCCGATCGAGGTGACCGAGGTCGCGGACCGCCTGGCCGAGCTGGCCGGGGGCGGGCCGGCGGGGCGCGTCGAGGACATGGGCGGCCCGGAGGTGAGGACGCTCGACTCCCTGGCGCGCTCCTACCTCCGGGCGACGGGGCGACGCCGCGCGGTGGTCAGGGTTCCGCTCCGGGGCGCCGCCTACCGGGCCTTCCGCGCCGGCAGCCACCTCGCCCCGGAGCGCGCGGTGGGCAAGGGCACCTTCGAGGAGTTCCTGGCCGCACGGGCGGGGCGGGGACGCGTCGGCGAGTAGGCGGGCGAGCCGGAGGGGGCCGGGGCGAGCGCCCGGTGGCGGAGCGGGGCGCCCGGCGTCAAAGTGCGGCGGGTGGGCCGAAGAGCTCGTCCTGGGCGCGGTCCCGGGCCGTCAGGAGGGCACCGCGCAGCACCGCGCCGCCGCCCAGGAGGCTCGCGCGCACCTCGGTGGACAGCGGTGACATCCGGGCCGTCCGGTCCTGTACGCGGGCGGCGAGTTCCGTGCCTCCGGCCTGGCCGATCTCCCCGCCGAGCACCACGCATCCAGGGTCCAGCAGCGCCGCCACCGCCGCGACCCCCACGGCCACGCGGTCGGCGAGGGCGTCGAGGAAGCGCGCGTCCGCCGAGGCCGGCTCCTCGCGCGCCCTCGCGGCGGCGGCCCGTACCGCCCCCGCCGCCACCGGTTCCGTGTCCGGCTCGGCCACGACCCCGTACTCCCCCGCCAGTTCGGCGATCGCCGCCGCGGCCGCGAGGGAGTGGAAGCCGCCGCCGCAGTCGGCGGCCGACGGCAGACCGGCGGTGCCCGGGACCGGCAGGAAGCCGATCTCGCCCGTGCCGCCGGAGGCGCCCCGGCGCAGGGAGCCGTTCAGGATCACGGCCGCGCCGGTGCCGTGGCCCAGCCAGAGCAGGACGAAGGTGTCGCGGCCCCGGGCGGTGCCCTCGCGCTGCTCGGCCAGGGCGGCGAGGTTGGTCTCGTTCTCCAGGCTGACGCGTGCCGCGGGCAGCCGCTCCTGCAGCGTGGCCACCAGCAGACGGTGCCATTCCGGCAGCCCCTTGGACACCCGCAGTTCGCCGCTCGCGGGGTCGATCAGCCCAGGGGCACCGATGCCGACGGTGTGCAACCGGTCGGCGCCCGCCTCCTTCACCGTCCGCTCGACCAGCGTCACCGCCCGCTCCACGGCCGGGCCGGTCCCGGCGTCCACCGCGATCGGCGCCCAGGCCTCGGCCAGCACCGCACCGACGAGGTCGGAGACGACCACGGCGACACCCTCGGTACGAACGTCGAGCGCCGCCAGGTGCGCCCGGTCGGCGACGATCCCGTACACCTTCGCGTTCGGTCCGCGCCGCTGCTCCCCGGCCTCCCCGACCACCGTGATCAGCCCGGCCGCGGTCAGCCGCTCGACGAGGTCGGCGACGGTCGGCCGGGACAGGCCGGTCAGCTGCTTCAACTGCCTTGCCGTCAGCGGACCTTCCTGCTGGAGCAGCCGCAGGGCGTTCCGGTCGTTGATGGCTCTGGCGGTGCTGGGGGATGCGGCCATGGCGTGATCCTTCCAGATCGGCTGCCGTGATCGGCTGCCCGTGATCGGCGGGCGGTGGACGGCGGGACCGGATCGGTACGCGGCCCGGGAGACTGGCGAAAATCCCCTTATCCATCAGGAAGCCTCCCTGATAGTTTACGGCGGCGCGTGAGGGCCACGTGCGGCCGGGAGGGGCGGGACCATGACCGCAGAGGTGTACGGGCAACACAAGGTACGGAGGGCGCGGTACGCCGTGGGCGCCGTGTTCGCCGTGCACGGCGCCGTGACCGGCTCGTTCGCCACGCGCGTGCCCTGGATCCAGGACCATGCCGGCGTGAGCCCGGGGCAGTTGGGGCTCGCGCTCGCCTTCCCCGCGATCGGTGCGTCCCTCGCGATGCCGCTGGCGGGGCGGGTCAGCCACCGCTTCGGCGCCCGCACCGCGCTGCGCGGACTGATCGCCCTGTGGACGCTCGCGCTGGTCCTGCCGTCGATCGCCCCGAACCTGCTGACGCTCTGCCTGGTCCTGTTCGTCTACGGCGCCACGGCCGGCGTGTCCGACGTCGCGATGAACGCCCTGGGGGTGGAGGTGGAGAACCGGCTCGAGCGGTCGATCATGTCCGGGCTGCACGGCATGTGGAGCGTCGGTGCCCTGGTCGGCTCGGCGGCCGGCACCCTCGCCGCGCACCTCGGCACGGACGCCCGGCTGCACCACGCGCTCGCGGCCGGTGTCCTGACCGTGGCGGGTGTCGCCGCCGCGGGCCATGTGCTCGACCTGCAGCCCGCCGAGGACGAGGAGCCGCCGCCGAGGTTCGCGCTGCCGCCCCGCTCCGCGCTGCTGATCGGCGCCATCGGCTTCTGCGCGGTCTTCGCGGAGGGTGCGAGCCTCGACTGGTCGGCGGTCTATCTGCGCGACCGGCTGGATGCCTCGCCGGGGCTCGCCGCGGCCTGCACCACCGGGTTCACGCTCACCATGGCGATCGCCCGGCTCGCCGGGGACCGGGTGGTGGACCGCTACGGCGCGGTGCGCACAGTGCGCACGAGCGGCGTCGTCGCCGTCACCGGCGGACTGCTGATCGTCCTCGCCCCGCACCCCGCGACGGCGATGGCCGGGTTCGCGCTGATGGGCCTCGGCATCGCGGTGGTGGTGCCGCTGTGCTTCGCCGCGGCGGGCCGCAGCGGCACCCATCCCAGCCTCGCCATCGCGGGCGTCGCGACCATCACGTACACCTCGGGCCTGATCGCTCCGAGCGCGATCGGCCTGCTGGCCCAGGCGACCAGTCTGATGGTGTCGTTCGTCCTGGTCACGGTGTTGTCCTGCGGTCTGGCCGGCCTCGCGGGCGTGCTGCGCTCCGGGGACCGTGTGAAGGTCATCCGCCCGGACGCAGCAGTTCCCGGCCCGCGGCCCTGAGCGTCTCGCTCCAGGGCGCCGGGCGCAGGGTTTTCGCGTCCAGCCGTACCAGCACCCGGCTGCCCCGCGCGTAGGTCACCGCCCCGTCCCGCGAGCAGAAGCGGAAACCGTAGGTCAGCCCGGTCGTCCCCAACCGCTCCAGCCACAGGTGGACGGCGTACGCGCCGGTCCGGGTCACCGGGGCCTCGTAGCCGATCCGCAGCTCCCTGACCGCGTTGCAGGCGTCGCCGGCCGCCGTCCAGTCGCCCTCGAAGCGGATGCCGTGCTCCTCCCACAGTTCGGCCCAGGCCCGCTCGACCATCAGCGGATAGCGCGCGTTGTGCAGCAGCCCCAGCGCGTCGAGGTCGTCGAAGTGGACGGTCACCGGGATCAGCCGGCCGTACGACAGGGCGGGGGCGGTCGGGGCTTCGGCGGTCACGGGCGGAACTCCTGGTGCGTACGGAATGAGTGCCGCCTACACGAACCGACGGCGCGCCCTCATCCTAAGCAGACGCTCAGACAGCCGGAGCAGACCTGTCCAGGTGTACGAAGCACACCTGGAGAGCCCCGACAATGGTCCGGACACGCTGCACGAACGACGAAAGCGACACCCCATGGATCTCGGCGTCCGCTGGACACTGCACGGAGACGGACGCACCCCGGCTCCCGGCGCGGTGGTCCGCCCCGACGAACGGCTCTCCTGGCCCCGTACCGCGGGACTCGGCGCCCAGCACGTCGTGGCGATGTTCGGGGCGTCGTTCGTCGCCCCGGTGCTGATGGGCCTGGACCCCAACCTCGCGATCATGATGTCGGGCGTCGCGACCATCGTCTTCCTGCTGGCCACGCGCGGCCGGGTGCCCAGCTATCTGGGCTGCTCGCTCTCCTTCGTCGGCGTCGCCGCGGTCATCCGGGCCCAGGGCGGGTCGAGCGCCACGGTGACCGGCGCGGTGTTCGTGGTCGGGGCCGCGCTGTTCCTGGTGGGGCTCGCGGTGCGGCGTTTCGGGGCGCGGATCATCCACGCCACGATGCCGCCGATCGTCACCGGCGCGGTGGTGATGCTGATCGGCTTCAACCTGGCGCCGGTGACCGCCGCCACGTACTGGCCGCAGGACCAGTGGACCGCCCTGTCCGTGATGCTGTTCACCGGCCTGGCGGTGGTGTGCCTGCGGGGCTTCTGGTCCCGTATCGCGATCTTCCTCGGGCTGGTCTTCGGGTACGCGCTCTCCTGGGTCCTCGACCTGGTCTTCGGCCGGATCCACTCCGCGGACGCGAGCGGCAAGGTCACCGACCACTGGCGCCTGGACCTGTCCGGTGTGGGCCAGGCCGACTGGATCGGTCTGCCGAACCTGCACGGCCCGTCCTTCGAGTGGTCGGCGATCCTGGTCGCCCTGCCGGTCGTCATCGCGCTGATCGCCGAGAACGCCGGGCACGTCAAGGCCGTCGGCGAGATGACCGGCGACAACCTCGACGACAAGCTGGGCACGGCCATCTCCGCCGACGGCGTCGGCTCCATGCTGTCCACCGCCGTCGGCGGCCCGCCCAACACCACCTACTCCGAGAACATCGGCGTGATGGCGGCGACCCGGGTCTACTCGACCGCCGCGTACTGGGCCGCCGCGTGCTTCGCCCTGCTGTTCGGCCTCTGCCCGAAGTTCGGCGCGGTCGTGGCCGCGATCCCCGGGGGCGTGCTCGGCGGGATCACCGTCATCCTGTACGGCATGATCGGCCTGCTCGGCGCCCAGATCTGGATCAACGCCAAGGTGGACCTGCGCAATCCGCTGAACCTGGTGCCGGCCGCCGCGGGCATCATCATCGGCGTCGGCAACGTCACCATGGAGTTCACCGACACCTTCTCGCTCAGCGGTATCGCGCTCGGCTCCCTCGTCGTCATCACCGGGTACCACGCGCTGCGCGCCTTCGCGCCGGCCCACCTCAAGACCCAGCCGCCGCTGCTCGACGCGGGCACCTCCGCCTACGACGAGAACAGCGGGAGCGAGGACGGTCGGGGTGGGAACAGCGGGGACGGCGGGAACAGCGGAAACGGCGGGGACGAGGCGGACGGCGGGGGCGCTCAGCGCGCCAAGTCGTAGGCGTACGACGGGGTGAAGGTGCCCGGCGCGCCCTTGCAGCCGTCCGACTCCCCCGGCAGTTTCACCCAGAGGTAGGCGTCGATCCCGGCCTCGCCGGTGCGGAGCGTCGGGGCCCGGCCGAGCTTGCGGCCCGCGGGGTCGCACCATTCGCCGTCGGCCGGGGCTCCGTTGCCGTTGCGGCTGGTGTCGATCACCGCGCCCAGGCCGGGCGGGCCGCCGAGCGCGTCGAGCACCCGCCGGTTGTGGGTGATCTCGTCGGCCGTGTCGTGGAAGTTGGAGACGTTGCTGAAGACGCCGTCGGAGGAGGCCGCCGACGCGGCCCCGGCCTGCCGCAGCCAACCGGCCTGCCGCACGGGCGCGTTCCAGCCGGAGTGCCCGGCGTCGTAGTAGACGCGGGCCCGGGGATCGGCCTCCTTCAGCACCCGTCCGGCGCGGGCCAGTGAGGCGAAGCGGTCGGCGCGCTGCCCCGCGGAGAGGCACTCGACCTGGGCCAGGGAGTCCGGCTCCAGGATCACGATGACCTCACCGGACCCCAGTCCGGCGGCGAACCGGTCGATCCAGCCGTCGTAGGCGTCCAGATCGGGTGCCCCGCCCCGGGAGTGCCCGCCGCAGTCGCGGTCGGGAATCGTGTACGGCACGAGGACGGGCACCCGGCCCCGCGCGGCGCCGGCCGAGGTGATCGCGCGCACTCGCGCGGTGATCGTGTCCGGTGAGTGGTCGGCGAACCACACCGCCGCCGGCCGGTCACCGATGCGGGACGCTATGACCGCGCGGCGCGGATCACCGGGGTGGGCCCGCACCCAGTCCAGGACCTGGGAATCGGGGTGGCGGTAGAGCCCGGGGGACACCGGGGCCGACCGCTGCTCCCGCGCGCCGGGCGACACGGACGGCGCGGCACCCGTCTTTTCCGCCCGGGGCTCGGGAGAGGCCGACGCGGAGGGGGACGGCGCCTCGGTCGACGGGGACGCCGACGACGGCACGGCGGGCAGTGCCTCCAGCCGCGGTGACGCGGTCGTCTCGGGCCGTGCCTCGTCCGAGCCGCGTCCGTCGTCCACCGAGGAGACCACCCCGGCGGCGGTGCCGACCGCGACCACGAGGGAGGCGGCCGCGACCATGGCGGCGCGCCGGGCCGCGCCTCTGCGCGCGGACCGCCGGGCAGCCAGGCGTTGGGCACGCGAGCCTGACACAGTACTGCTCCCCCTCCCCCACGACGGGCGCGTTCCCCCGATCCGGGGAAACGCCGGGCCCGCCGCCACCGGCACCACACTAAAGGTGCGACTCTGCGCTCATGGCGCAATGCGAACAAGCCCGTCAAGTCTGCACCCCCGTAGACACGGTCGTCTCCCGGATGCGCGCCCTCGGTTCCGCCCTGCCCCGCCGGGACGGGATCGCGGACTTCAACCGCGTCTACCTCGCGGTGACGACGGAGGTGGACCGGCGCATCGACGCGGGTCCGCCCGCGGACACGCGGGCGGCGGTCACCCTGGACGTGCTGTTCGCCGAGCGCTATCTGGCCGCCGTCGAGGCGGTGTCCGAGGGCCGCCGCCCACCGGCCTGCTGGCGTCCGCTGTTCCAGTTCCGCCACCATCCGGGCGTACGTCCGCTGCAGTTCGCGCTGGCGGGCATCAACGCGCACATCGGCCACGACCTGGCGCTCGCCGTCGTGGACACCTGCCGTACGCTCGGCTGCGAACCCGCCGACGTGGAGGACGAGTTCGACCACGTCGGCGACCTCCTGGTCACGCTGGAGGAGCGCATCCGCGAGGACCTGATGCCGGGTCCCGACCTGCTCCAGCTCGCCGACCCGATGACCCATCTGCTCGCCGCGTGGAGCCTGGACCACGCCCGGGACGCCGCCTGGACGGCGGCCCGCGCGCTGTGGGCGCTGCGCGGACTGCCGGACGTCGCCGAGGAGTTCGCCGCGCGGCTGGACATGGCGGTCGGCTTCGCCGGACGCATGCTGCTCACGCCCCTGCCCGACCGGCCCGGACGGTCCGGCGGCCGCGAGCCGGCGGGCTCCGGGGGCCAAAGGGCTCCCGGGACTCCCGGGGCTCAGTCGTCGGAGAGTTCCACCGGCGCGATCTCGTCGTAGACGTCACCGGGACCGGGGTTGGTCGCGTCGGTCGCTCCGCCGAAGTGGTGCATGACGCCCCAGACCGCGTTCAGCGCGGTCTGGACGGCGCCCTCGGCCCAGCCGGCCGTCCAGGAGATGTCGTCGCCGGCCAGGAAGACGCCCCGCTTGTCCTCGGGCAGCCGGTCCTGCATGAAGTGCGTGAACAGGCGCCGCTGATAGCGGTAGTGGCCGGGCAGGTTGGCCTTGAAGGCGCCCATGAAGTAGGGCTCGTTCTCCCAGGAGACGGTCACCGGGTTGCCGATGATGTGCTTCCTGATGTCGACCGTCGGGTAGATCTCGCCCAGCGACTTCAGCATGACCTCCATCCGCTCGTTCGGTGACAGCGGCAGCCACTTCAGGCTGTCGTCGCACCAGGTGTACGAGAGGCAGATGACGGCGGGCCTGTCCGGGCCGTCGTCGAGCAGGTAGGTGCCGCGGGTCATCCGGTCGGTGAGCGTCATCGACATGACGTCCCGCCCTGTCGGTTTCCCGTTCTCGTCGACCGCCTCGTCCAGCCAGAAGGGCCGGTCCACGGGCACGAAGAGCTTGGAGCTCTCCATGTAGTGGGTGCGCTCGATGGCGGTCCAGTGGTCGATGGGGAAGAGCGATTCGTCGCAGGCGATCTTGGAGAGCAGCATCCAGGACTGGGCGGTGAAGACGGCCGCCCGGTAGGTGCGGATGTCCCCGTTCGCGTCCGTCACCGTGATGTGCCGGCCGGCGGTGCGGTGCAGCCGTGTCACCGCCGGGCGGGGCGCGCCGTCGGTGTGCAGGGACTTCAGCGAGGTGCCGTACGGCCAGTGGACGATCTTCTCCGGCTCGCGCTCCCACAGGCGCAGCGGCAGTTGCTGGGAGCCGCCGACGATGCCGCGGTGGTGGTCGTCGGCCTCGGTGTAGACGACCCGCAGGATCTCCAGGATGGAGTTGGGGAAGTCGGTGTCCCAGCCGCCGGTGCCGAAGCCGACCTGGCCGAAGATCTCGCGGTGCCGGAAGGACGTGAAGGCCTCGGAGTCGCAGAGGAAACCGTAGAAGGTCTGGTTGTCGAGCTTCTCCACCAGCCGCGACCAGATCTCGCGGATGCGCGGGACGTCCCGTTCGCGCAGGGCGCGGTTCATGTCGGAGAAGTCGGCGCCCTCCTCCAGGCAGCGGTTCCAGGCGTCCGCCACGTCCCGGTAGACCTGCGGCAGGTCGTCGGGCGTCTCGGCGTAGTGCGACTCGCCCTTGAGGTCGACGACGGTCGAAGGCGTCACCTCGGCAAGGGGGTTGGGGAAGGGACGGGTCTCGAGCCCCACCAGGTCGATGTAGTGCTGGAGGGCGGTGGAGGACGGCGGGAAGCGCATCGCGCCCATCTCGGCGGTGAGCGAGGGGTCGCAGCCCTCGAAGCCGACGGTGCGCAGCCGGCCGCCGATCCGGTCGGCCTCGTACACCACGGGCTTGAGGCCCATCTTCATCAGCTCGTAGGCGGCGATGATCCCGGACAGGCCGCCGCCGACGACCGCGACCTCGGTGCCGTGCTCGGTCGCGGGGATCTGACCGAGGCCCGCGGGGTGGGCGAGGAAGTCGTCGTACGCGTACGGGAAGTCCGGGCCGAACATGGTGATCGGCGGCTGCTGTTCGTCGGCGTGCTCGACGGCGTTGGGCACCGTGGACGTCATGGGGTGCGGACTCCTTGCGCGAACGGACTTCGAGGTGTCGGGGGAGAAACGTGCTTCAGCCGCGGGGCCCGTACAGGCCGGGGCGGCGGTCCCGCAGATACGGGTTGGTCTCACGGGAGGCGGCGAGGAACGCGGGGTCCACGTCGGCGAGGAGGAGTTCCTCGCCGCGGCCCGCCCGGGCGCGGGCGACTCCGTCGGGTCCGACGAGGGTGGACAGTCCCGCGAACTCCGACTCGCCTTCCTGGCCGACCCGGTTGACGTACGCGATGTACATCTGGTTCTCGAACGCCCTTACCGGTACGACGGATTCGGCGACGAACTGGAACGGGTGCATCAGGGCCGTGGGCACCAGGAGGAGGTCGGTGCCCGCCAGGGCGTGGGCGCGCGCGTTCTCCGGGAACTCGACGTCGTAGCAGACCAGCAGGCCGACGGTGAGGCCGTCGAGTTCGGCCTGGACGACCGGCTGGTCGCCCGGGGTGAAGTGCTCGTGCTCGAAGTCTCCGAAGAGGTGGGTCTTGCGGTAGTTCGCGAGGCGGGTGCCGTCGGCGGAGACGAGCTGGAGGGAGTTGTGGACCGTGTCGCCGGTGCGTTCCGGGTAGCTGTAGGCGATGGCGAGTCCGTGCCGGGTGGCCGTCCGGGCGATCGCGTCGGCCGCGTCGCCGTCGGCGGGCTCGGCGAGCACCGTGACGTCGTCGCCGATGGCGTACCCCGTCAGGAACAGCTCGGAGGTCACGAGCAGCCCGGCGCCGGCCGCTGCGGCGCGGCTCGCGGCCTCGTCGAGGACCTTGAGGTTCTCGGCGACGGATCCGGGCCGTCCGGAGCTCTGGAGCAGGGCGGTGCGCATGCTTTTCCCTCATCGGTGCACGGGGGTTTCGGGGGGTCGCACAGACGCTACGTCCGGTCGGCTCGGCCGGACAAGGAGGAGCCGTTGCGTGCCCATGAGCGAACTGTTGCGTCCGTCGCGGGGTCGGCGGCGATTCGTTGCACGCCCCCGTTCCGGGGCCCGTTCCGGGGCCGGGCCCGACGCCGGGGGCCGCCGCGTGGGCAGGGCGAGCGCCGGAGCGAACGCGAGTGCGACGACGCGGGCGGACCGTGGTGGGCCGGCCGATCAGCCAGCCACCCGGCCCTCCCCGGGACGCCCGGGTGGCCGGGCGGACGAAGCGGCTGCCGGCCGGTGGCGCCGGCCGGCAGCGCGGCACGCCCTACGGGAGGCCGCGTGGCGAGCGCGACGGCCTCGTGAGCTTCAGGAGCAGCGCTGTCACCAGATACGGCAGCGCGAACACGGTGAAGGCCGTGCTGTGTCCGCCGTGTGAGGCGATCACCGCGTAGCCGCCGAACACCACGACCGTGGCCAGCTCGGTGCCCAGGCCCGCGACCGAGGTCAGGGTGGCCCGCCCGGTGTCCGCGATCCGCCGCTGGAGTCGCGCGTCGGCCAGTACGGTCGCCGCCTGGAAGCCGCCGAAGGCGAGGGCGACGAACACGAGCCCGGCCGTCGTGCCCGCGGCGGAGCCGACGGCCAGGAGCAGCCCGGAGCCCGCGAGCAGGCTCGCGAGTCCGGTCGTGCCGAGGCGTTCGCCCTCCCCGGCCAGCAGGCTTCCGGCGGTGGCACCGGCCCAGATCAGCAGGAGCAGCCAGGGCACCGTCTCGTCCGCGACGCCGGTGTCCCGCACCAGCAGCGGCGTGTACTCGTCGAGGGCTCCCCAGACGGCGCCCACGGCCGGTACGAGCAGCAGCGCCCCGCGCACCGACCGGTCGGTGCGGGCCTCGGCCAGCCCGGCGCGCAGGGGCGCGGTCCAGCCCTCGTGCCCGGCCGCCGGGCGGCGGTGCTCCGGGAACCGGAGGGCCGTGGCCGCGGTCAGCACGCATCCCAGGACGCTGGCGGCGCCGACGGCGGTGGGGCCGCCCCGGGCCAGTACCGGACCGGCGAGCCCCATGGCCGCCATCACGGCGACCAGTCCCGCCGCGCGGGCGCGGCCCATGACGCGGGCGTAGCGGTCGGCCGCGTCGAGCCGCTCCAGTTCGTCGTGGACCAGCGCCTCCAGCGCACCGGACCCGAGGGCTCCGCCGGCGCCCCACAGCACGAAGCCGGCCGCGAAGGCGCCGTAGGAGGGCAGCAGTACCCACAGGGCGAAGCCGGCGGCGGTGAGCAGCGGGCCGAGCCACAGCAGCAGGCGCCGGGACACGGCGTCCGCCCAGACACCGGAGGGGACCTCCAGCAGGACGCCGGTGACCGACCAGAGGGCGAACAGGGAGGAGATCTGCCAGACCGTGAGACCGGCGTCGCTGAACAGCAGCGCGTACACCGGGTAGAGCAGCACGAAGTCTTCGAGGAACGCGTAGCCGTACAGCGTGGTCGTCAGCCGTCGGACGCGGGGGTCGGGCGCACGCGTGGGCGTGAGAGTCATGAGGCCATCCCGTGAGGGCGGTTCGGACACCGGACGTGGAGGACGTACGGCGCCCGGGGCGGCCCACGGGAGGCACGACGGGTGGATCAATGTCGTCGGATCATGACACCGATGGTAGACGCCCGAGCCGGATACGGTCCGTCGTTTCCGTGTCCGGCCGACGCGCCCGGCCCTTCGTCCCGGAGCCGTTGCCCCGGAGCCGTCGCCGGGGCAGCCGGGATCGCCCCCCTGGCCGGTCCGGTACGGGTGCGGGATGTTCCGGGCCGCCCTCCGGGAGGCGTTCGAAGCCTCAGCCGGGGTTCTTGCCTAGGCGGGCGACCCCGACGAGAAGCGGCGCAGCAGGGGGGACAGCACCAGCACGGACTTGGTCCGCTCGACGAACGGCTCCCCCGCGATCCGTTCCAGGACCCGTTCGAAGTGCCGCATGTCGGCGGCGAAGACCTGGGCGACCGCGTCCGCCTCCCCGGTGACGGTGGAGGCGGACACGACCTCCTGGTAGCGCTCCAGGCCCCGCTGGATGGTCTCCGGGGAGGTGTTGCCGCGGCAGTAGATCTCGACGAACCCCTCGGTCTCCCAGCCGAGGGCGGCGGGGTCCACCCGGACCGTGAAACCGGTGATGGCACCGGTGGCGCGCAGCCGGTCCACGCGCCGCTTCACCGCGGGCGCGGACAGGCCGACGAGCTGGCCGATGTCCGCGTAGGAACGGCGGGCGTCCTCGGCGAGGGCGTGCACGATGCGTTCGTCGAGATCGTTCAGCACTGCGGGTGGTTCACTTCGCTTCTGGGAGGTCCACAACGGGATCGGCGGGCCGGGCCGGTACGGAATCCGGCCGGGCCGGCCGGGGGCGGTCAGGTCCAGCTGGCGTGCAGCGGCTTGCCCTCGGCGTAGCCGGCGGCGCTCTGGATGCCGACGACGGCCTTCTCGGCGAACTCCTCCAGGGAGCCGGCACCCGCGTACGTGCAGGAGGAGCGGACGCCCGCGATGACCGAGTCGATCAGGTCCTCGACGCCGGGCCGGGCCGTGTCGAGGAACATGCGGGAGGTGGAGATGCCCTCCTCGAACAGTGACTTGCGGGCCCGGTCGTAGGCCGACTCCTCCGAGGTGCGGTTGCGCACGGCGCGCGCGGAGGCCATGCCGAAGGACTCCTTGTAGGGGCGGCCGTCCGCGTCGTGCTGGAGGTCGCCGGGGGACTCGTAGGTCCCGGCGAACCAGGAGCCGACCATCACGTTGGACGCGCCGGCCGCGAGCGCCATCGCGACGTCGCGCGGGTGGCGGACACCGCCGTCGGCCCACACGTGCTTGCCGTACTTCCTCGCCTCCGCCGCGCACTCCAGCACCGCGGAGAACTGCGGCCGGCCGACGCCGGTCATCATGCGGGTGGTGCACATGGCGCCGGGGCCGACACCGACCTTGACGATGTCCGCGCCGGCCTCGATCAGATCGCGCACCCCCGCGGCGGCGACGACGTTGCCCGCGGCGACCGGGACCTGCGGATCGAGGTCGCGCACCAGCTTCAGCGCGCTGATCATCGACTCCTGGTGCCCGTGCGCCGTGTCGATGACGAGCGTGTCGACGCCCGCCTCCAGCAACTGCTGGGCCTTGCCCGCGACATCGCCGTTGATGCCGACGGCCGCGGCGATCCGCAGTCTGCCCTGCGCGTCGGTGGCCGGCGTGTACAGGGTGGCCCGCAGGGCGCCCTTGCGGGTGAGGATGCCGGCGAGGCGGCCGTCCTCGTCGACGGCGGGGGCGTAGCGCCGGTTGGCGCCGTCCAGGGTGTTGAAGGCCTCGCGCGGGTCCATGCCGGCGTCGACGAGCAGCAGGTCGCGGGACATGACCTCGGTGAGCTGGGTGAACCGGTCCACACCGGACAGGTCGGTGTCGGTGACCACGCCGACCGGCCGGTGCTCGGCGTCCACGACGACGCCCGCGTTGTGCGCACGCTTGGGCAGCAGGGCGAGCGCGTCGGCGACGGTCTGGTGCGGGGCGAGCACGATGGGGGTGTCGAGGACCAGGTGGCGGCTCTTGACCCAGGAGACGACCTCGGTGACGACCTCGATCGGGATGTCCTGCGGGATGACCACGAGGCCGCCCCGGCGGGCCACCGTCTCGGCCATGCGGCGGCCGGCGATGGCCGTCATGTTGGCGACGACGAGCGGGATGGTGGTGCCCGTGCCGTCCGGGGAGCTGAGGTCCACGCTCTGCCGGGAACCGATGGCGGACCGGTTCGGCACCATGAAGACGTCGTCGTACGTCAGGTCGTACGGGGGCTGGATGTCGTTGAGGAAACGCACGTGCTGCACATCCCAGTGGTTCAGAGGTGGCCCCCGGACAGGTCAGCCAGGGGGAAGAGCACGTACTTCATTGTCCCATGACGGCCGGAACGCCTTCTCCGGTCCGATCGTCCAGGCCGTGCCGCCGGGCACTGGGAGGAACCTCCGAGCGTCCGGGCCACGGTGAGCGGCGGGGCGCAGAACCCCGAGCAGGCAGGCGGGCGGGAAGGCCCGGACGAGCCGCGGCGCCGTGCGCCCGATGCCGCCCCGCCCGTCCCGGGCCCACGCGTCGTCGGGCCGGTCAGGGGCCGTCGGGGTCCGAGCGGTTGAGGGCGGACCTGGGGGCCGGCCCCGCCGCCATCAGGTAGTCCGCGGCCGAGGTGTCCGTCACCAGGCTGGTGACGAGCCCGGAGCGCAGCACCGCGTCGATGGCGGGGCCCTTGCGCTGCCCGCCGGCGATCGCGACGACCTCGGGGACCCGGCGGAGCTGGTCGGTCTTGACCGTGATGCACCGCTCGCCCAGGTCACGGCCGACCCGGCGTCCGTCGGAGTCGAAGAGATGGGCGGACATCTCGGCGGCGACACCGAGCGAGGCGTAGTGCGCGCGCTCCTCGTCCGTGAGCATGTCGTGCACCGTCGAGATGCCCGGCTCCCACGATCCGATGGAGACACAGGCGACCGTGACCTTGTCGAAGTACTCGAAGGCCCGCGCGATGCCCGTCTGGTGGCGCAGCGCCTGAGCGGTGGCCGCGTCCGGCAGCAGCATCGGCGCGTAGATGGGGTGGGCGTCGCCGCCCGACACCTGCGCGGCCCGCCGCACGGCCTCCACCGAGCCGCGCTCGGCGGTCCCGGCGTCGTACACACCTGTCAGCTGCACGACCGTGCAGGGCGGCAGCCGGTCCAGGGCCGCCGCCATGTGGATGGTGGACCGGCCCCAGGCCAGGCCCAGCACATCGCCTTCGTCGACCAGTTCGCCGAGCAGGTCGGCGGCCACCTCTCCCAGGTTCTCGGGGTCGGGTGTCTCCTCGGCATCGGCCGGGGACTCCACCACGACGGCGTGCCGCAGACCGTAGCGGGCACGCAGGGCGTCGGAGCGCTCCGCGTCCAGCTCGGCGGGCACACGGATCTCGATGCGCACGAGATCCCGTTCGAGGGCGGTCTCCAGGACCCGGGCCACCTTGAAGCGGCTGACGCCGAACTCCTCGGCGATCTGGATCTTGGACTTGCCCTCGAGGTAGAAGCGGCGGGCCATGGCCGCCGCCTGTACCAGCTCAGCGGGTCCCATCCGCATGGCTGAACGGCCCGCCGCCGACATACCCGACACGGCGTTCTCCTCACTGCTGTTCACACTCTGGATTCGCCGTTCATCCTCGCAGATCCGGCGCGGTCGATCAGCCCTGCTGAAAGCCGTTCATGTTCTCGTGGCTCAGTGGTCGCACGCCCAGGACGCCTTGCCCGTGGCGACCTCGGCCTGTCGGCGCAGTGCGCGCACCGCCTCGGCCGGGTCCGCCGCCCCGTACACGGCGGATCCCGCGACGAAGACGTCGGCGCCGGCGTCGGCGCACTGCTCGATGGTGGACGCCGAGACCCCGCCGTCGACCTGCAGCCAGAGCTCCAGGCCGTGCTTGCTGATCAGCTCACGGGTGCGGCGGATCTTCGGCAGCATGATGTCGAGGAAGGCCTGCCCCCCGAAGCCCGGCTCGACCGTCATGATCAGCAGCATGTCGAGCTCGGGGAGCAGGTCCTCGTACGGCTCGATGGGGGTCGCGGGCTTCAGCGCCATGGAGGCCCGCGCCCCCTTGGCCCGGATCTCGCGGGCCAGTCGCACCGGTGCGGCGGCCGCCTCCACGTGGAAGGTGACGGAACCGGCCCCCGCCTCGACGTACTGGGGCGCCCAGCGGTCGGGGGCCTCGATCATCAGGTGGCAGTCCAGCGGAGTGTCCGTCGCACGGGCGAGCGACTCCACGACCGGCACACCGAGCGTGAGGTTCGGGACGAAGTGGTTGTCCATGACGTCGACGTGGAGCCAGTCGGCTCCCTCGACCGCCCGTGCCTCGTCCGCGAGGCGGGCGAAGTCGGCGGACAGGATGCTGGGGTTGATCTGCGCGGCCATGCACCAAGCGTGCCATGCCCTTCGGGGGTCGGCGGCATCGGTCGGGTTCCGATACGGTCGCGCGCGGACCGGGCGCCGCTTCGGGACGGGGTCAGCCGGTCCGTCGGATGAGCGCCAGGTACATGGCGTCGGTTCCGTGCAGATGCGGCCACAGCTGTACGTCGGGGCCCTCGCCCAGCTGCGGGACTCCGGGCAGCAGCGGCCGGGCGTCGAGGAGTTCGGTGTCCGGGAACTGTTTGAGCAGGTCGGCGACGACGGCCCGGGTCTCGGCGAGGTGCGGCGAGCAGGTGGCGTAGCCGACGACGCCGCCGACCCGTACGGCTTCCAGGGCACCGCGCAGCAGCTCGCGCTGCAGCGGGGCGAAGCCGTCCAGGTCGTCCGGCCTGCGGCGCCAGCGCGCCTCGGGCCGGCGGCGCAGGGCGCCGAGCCCGGTGCACGGCACATCCACCAGTACCCGGTCGAAGCTGCCGGGCCGCCACGGCGGCCGGGTCCCGTCGGCGACGACGACCTGGTACGGCCCGGGGTTCCCGGCCAGCGCCTTCGCGACCAGCCCGGCCCGGTGCGGCTGCTTCTCGGAGGCCAGCAGGGCGGCGCCCCGCTCGGCGGCGAGCGCGGCGAGCAGCGCGGCCTTGCCACCGGGGCCGGCGCAGCCGTCCAGCCATCTGCGGTCCGGCCCGTCCAGCGGGGCGTTGGCGACGGCGAGCGCGACGAGCTGACTTCCCTCGTCCTGCACTCCGGCCCGGCCGTCCGCCACGGCCGGGATCGCGCCCGGCTCGCCGCCCTCGCTGAGCCGCACCGCGTACGGCGACCAGCGTCCCGGGAGGGCGGCCTCCTCGCCGAGCAGTTCCTCGGTGGTGGCGCGCCCGGGGCGGGCGACCAGGGTCACCTCGGGCCGCTCGTTGTCCGCCCGCAGCAGTTCCTCGATGCCGTCACGGCCACCGCCGAGGGAGTCCCACAGCGCGGAGACGATCCAGCGCGGGTGCGAGTGCACGACGGCGAGATGGTCCTCGGGGTCCTCGTCGTAGGGCGGCGCGACCCGCTCCAGCCAGCCGTCGAGGTCGTGCTGCGCGACCTTGCGCAGCACGGCGTTGACGAACTTGGCCCGCCCGTCGCCGAGCACGACGCGCGCGAGTTCGACGGAGGCGGAGACCGCGGCGTGCGTGGGGATCCGGGTCCCGAGCAGCTGGTGCGCGCCCAGGCCGAGCACGTCCAGCACGGGCGGGTCCACCTCCCGCAGCGGCCGGTCGACGCAGGCCGCGACGATCGCGTCGTACGTGCCCTGGCGGCGCAGCGTCCCGTACACCAGCTCGGTGGCGAGCGCCGCGTCCCGGGCGTCGAAGTCACCGCCCTCTCGGGCCCTGCGCAGCAGCGGCGGCAGGACGAGGTTGGCGTAGGCGTCCCGCTCGTCCACGGCCCGCAGGGCCTCGAAGGCGAGGATGCGGACGGGGTCCTTCTGGGGCCGACGGTAGGGCTTGCCGGGTTTGCGGGGCCGACGGGGCTGGTCGCTCACGAAAAAGGTGCTCCGGATGTGGGATGAAGTGCGCGGTCCAGCTTACGTTGTCAAGAGGGGGCCAAGGGGGGCCGAGGGGGCCGAGGTGGGGCCGGGGCGGGGCCGGGGTCCCGCGGCGTCAGGTGCCGACCGTCTCCTCCGCGCCGATCCGCGCGCCGCGCGCCCAGTCCGCCGCCCGCATCGGCTTCTTGCCCTGGGCCTGCACCCACAGCAGCTCCACGGCGTGCGAACCGGTGCCGACGTACACGTTGTTCTTGCCCGCGGACACCCGGCCCGGGGTGAGGTCCGTGCGGTCGGGGGCGGGGACCACCTGGACGAGCTTGAGCCGCTCGCCCCGGAAGGTGGTCCAGGCACCGGGCGCCGGGGTGCAGCCGCGCACGATCCGGCCGACGCGCAGGGCCGGGGCGTTCCAGTCGACGCGGGCGTCCTCCACGGAGACCTTCGGGGCGAGGGTGACCCCGTCGGCGGGCTGCGGTACGGCCTTCAGGGTGCCGTCCGCGATGCCGTCCATGGTCGCGGCGAGCAGCCCGGCGCCGGCGAAGGCGAGCCGGGTGAGCAGGTCGCCGCTGGTGTCGGTGGGGCGGATCTCCTCGGTGACGGTGCCGTAGACCGGCCCGGAGTCGAGCCCTTCCTCGATGAGGAAGGTGGACGCACCGGTGATCTCGTCCCCCGCCATGACGGCGTGCTGCACGGGCGCCGCACCGCGCCAGGCGGGCAGCAGCGAGAAGTGCAGGTTGACCCAGCCCCGTTCCGGGATGTCGAGGGCGGCCCGGGGCAGCAGGGCGCCGTAGGCGACGACGGGGCAGCAGTCGGGGGCGATCTCGCGCAGCCGCTCCAGGAACTCCGGGTCCCGGGGCTTCACGGGCTTGAGCACCTCGATCCCGGCCTCTCGCGCCCGCTCGGCGACCGGAGAGGCCACCAGCCTGCGGCCCCGCCCGGCCGGCGCGTCGGGCCGGGTGACGACGGCGGCCACCTCGTGCCGCTCCGAAGCGAGCAGGGCGTCCAGGGCGGGAACGGCGACCTCGGGGGTGCCGGCGAAGACCAGCTTCATGGAGTGGTTCGGGCCTCTCGGGCAGGGGCGGGTGCGGGCAGCGCACCAGTCTATGGGGGGACGACGTTCCGACGAAGCCGAGGCGCACGCTCACGCACGGGGGCGTGCGTCCATGTCGCCGCGCCCCCACCCCGTGACCCATGGGGCGCATCCGCGTTGGTCAAGAAAGAGTTGACCACATCGGGCCCGGACACGGCCCGTTCCATTCAACGCCGGTTCGAGAGGCTTGTTCCATGGCCGACCACGCAACCCACGACGCCCAGGCTCGTGCCAGCCTGCACTTGCTGGTGCGGGACATCGAGCGGGTCCGCCGGCAGGTGGACGCACTGCGCACACTCACCGCCCAGCTGGGCAACGTCTACCGCCCGCGCCGCTCCGGCCCCTCCACGGGCTTCGTCGTCTACGGACGCGCCCCCGCTCCGACGGTCCGCCTCGCCCAGGAGCTGCGGGACAGCGTCGAGACCCTGGTCACCGCGGCCGTCGACTTCGACCGTTCGCTGGGTTTCTCGTGGGACGCGGTGGGCTCCGCGCTCGGCGTCACCAAACAGGCGGTGCACCGCCGCTACGGCGCCCGCCGTGCCGCGGCCGCCCGGACCGCCCCGGCCGTGGAGGCGGAGCACACCGCGGAGCCGTCGGGGACCCGCACGGTCAACGTGGGCGCCGGGGTCTCCACCGTGCCGACGGTGCCGGCCGCCCGTTCCCTGCCGACCCAGCCCACAGCGAGCAGTTCGTCCCTCCGCAACGATCCCCTCCCCACGGCGTTCCCCGCTCCCCCGACCTTCCCGGGTCCCCGCAACGGCTGACCGACGGTCCTGCGGCGCCGTTCAGCCGATGTCGGGCGGGTCGATCCGCACCCATACCGGGGTGTCGCCCCCACGGGCCATGCGCGCCGCCTGGGCCGACTTCAGTGCGCCGGTGAGCGCCGCGCCCCTGCCCGGTGGTACCCGGATCAGCGCCCGCTCCCAGTGGTCCCCGGGCGGCGGACCGCCTGGTCGCCGGGGGCGGTCGGCGGGGGTGAGGGGCAACGGGACGGGTCCCAGCACCTCCGCCTCCCCCGGGAGTGCGACCGCGCGGAGAAACTCCGCCACGGCCTCCCCCGGTCCCGACACGGCCGCCATCCGCGACACCGGCGGAAAGCCCAGCTCGGCCCGCTCGCTCAGCTCCCGCACCGCGTGTCCCACCGGGTCCCACCGCACCAGCGCCTGCACGGGCCGCAGCGTCGGCTCGGCGATCACCACCACCGTGCCGCCGGCCGCCTGCGGACGCACCAGCGCCGCCGCCCCGATCCACCGGCGCAGCGCGTCCTCCGCGGCCCGCAGATCGGGCCGGCCCAGCATCGCCCAGCCGTCCAGCAGCAGCGCCGCCGCGTAGCCGCCCTCCGCGACCGGCTCGGCCCCGGGGGTGCTCACCACCAGCGCGGGCGTGCCCGGCACCGTGTCCAGCACGTGCTCGCGCCCCGAGGTGCGCACCGGCACGGCGGGGAAGACCCGCCCCAGCTCCTCGGCGGTCCGGCGGGCCCCCACCACCTGGGCCCGCAGCCGGAACCCCCCGCACTCCGGGCAGTGCCAGCCGGCCTCCTCGCGCCCGCACCACCCGCACCGCAGATCGTCGGCACCGTGCGCCTCCAGCGGCCCGGAACAGTGCCGGCACCGCGCCGGGGTGCGGCAGCCGGCGCACGCCATCCGGGGGACGTAGCCGCGCCGGGGCACCTGTACGAGCACCGGCCCGTGCCGCAGCCCTTCCCTGACGGCCTGCCAGGCGAGCGTCGGCAGCCGGGCGGCACGGGCGGCCTCGTCCCGCGCGAGGTCCCCGTCGCCGACGGTCCGCACCAGCGGCGCGGCGGCCCGTATCCGGTCCCTTCCGGCGACCAGGGGTCCGGCCCAGCCGGTCTCGACCAGCTGGGCGGCCTCCACCGTGCAGCTCCAGCTCCCCAGCAGGAAGCCGCACTTGTCCTGTGCCGCCCGCAGCAGCAGCACTTCCCGCGCATGCGGCTGCGGGGCGTGCTGCTCGCTGTGGCTGGTGTCGCCGTCGTCCCAGAGCGCGATCAGCCCGAGATCCTGGACGGGCGCGAACATCGCCGCCCGGGTGCCGATCACGGCGCGCACGGAGCCCCGCCGCACGGCGAGCCACTGCGCGTACCGCTTCTCGGGTCCGGCGTCGGCGGTCAGTACGGCATGCCGTCCCTTGCCGAGGAGCTCGGTGAGCGCGGCGTCGACACGGGCGACGGTCCGTCCGTCCGGCAGGACGACGAGCGCGCCGCGCCCCGAGGCCAGCGTCGCCGCGACGGCACGGGCCAGCTCCTCGCTCCACAGTGGTCCGGGCAGCGCGTTCCACACGGCGCGCGGAGCGCCGCCGGAGGCCAGCGACCGGAGGAAGGCCTCCCCCTGGTCGTACCGGGCCCAGGAGCCCGGCTCGGGCGCCGGGGGCGGCGGCGCGGGGTCGGGCGAGGGGCGCCGCTCGGCGCGGGCGTTGCGCGGCGGCACGGCGAGCTGGAGCACGTCGGCGAGGCTGCCCGCGTACCGGTCGGCGACCGCGCGGGCCAGCCCCAGCAGCTCCTCGCTCAGGACCGGCTCGGGCGACACCACCTGGGCGAGGGCGGCCAGCGGGCCGGAGTAGTCGGACTCGGCGAGCCGCTCGACGAGGAACCCGTCGATCAGCCCCCCGCCCTCGCGGCGTCCCTCGCGCACCCGGTGCCGGCCGGCCCCGAACCGCACCCGCACCCGCACGCCCGGCTGCGCGTCGGCGTCGAGTTCCTCGGGCACCGCGTAGTCGAAGTACCGGTCGAGGTGCAGCACGCCCTTGTCGACCAGGACGCGCGCGACCGGCAGGTGCCCGGCGAGCGCGGCGCCCCGCCAGGTCCGCGGCTTGGCCCGGGGGGTGTCCGCCTTGCGCACGGTCTCGCGGATGAGCGCGAGCTGCTCCGGCGGGGCGCCCCGCGCACCACCGTCCACCTGCCCGTTCTCACTGCTCACGCTTGCATTCTTACCAAACGCGACTGACAACCGGCGGCGTTACCGCCCCCCGGGAACGCGCCGAGGCCCGGCGCCCCCGAAGGGACGCCGGGCCTCGGCGGACGTGCCAGGGGTGCGGGCGGGCGGGCTACAGGCCCGCCGCCTTGCGCAGCGCGTCCACGCGGTCGGTGCGCTCCCAGGTGAAGTCGGGCAGCTCCCGGCCGAAGTGGCCGTAGGCGGCGGTCTGGGAGTAGATCGGGCGGAGCAGGTCCAGGTCGCGGATGATCGCGGCCGGACGGAGGTCGAACACCTCGTCGATCGCCTGCTCGATCAGCTCGGTGCCGACCTTGGCGGTGCCGAAGGTCTCCACGAACAGACCGACCGGCTCGGCCTTGCCGATGGCGTACGCCACCTGGACCTCGCAGCGGGCGGCCAGGCCGGCCGCGACCACGTTCTTGGCGACCCAGCGCATCGCGTACGCCGCCGAGCGGTCCACCTTGGAGGGGTCCTTGCCGGAGAAGGCGCCGCCGCCGTGCCGGGCCATACCGCCGTAGGTGTCGATGATGATCTTGCGGCCGGTCAGGCCCGCGTCGCCCATCGGGCCGCCGATCTCGAAGCGGCCGGTGGGGTTGACCAGCAGCCGGTACTTCTCGGTGTCCAGCTTGATGCCCTCGTCCAGCAGCGCCTTCAGCTCCGGCTCCACGACGAACTCGCGGATGTCCGGGGTGAGCAGCGACTCGAGGTCGATGTCGGAGGCGTGCTGGGAGGAGACGACCACGGTGTCGAGGCGGACCGCCTTGTCGCCGTCGTACTCGATGGTGACCTGGGTCTTGCCGTCCGGGCGCAGGTAGGGGATCGTGCCGTTCTTGCGCACGTCGGACAGACGCTTGGACAGGCGGTGCGCGAGGAAGATCGGCAGCGGCATCAGCGTCGGCGTCTCGTCCGACGCGTAGCCGAACATCAGCCCCTGATCGCCTGCGCCCTGCTTGTCGAGCTCGTCCGTTTCCCCACCTGCGGCGGCACCCTCGACCCGGGACTCGTACGCGGTGTCGACACCCTGCGCGATGTCCGGGGACTGGGCCCCGATCGACACCGACACCCCGCAGGAGGCGCCGTCGAAGCCCTTCTTCGAGGAGTCGTAGCCGATCTCCAGGATCTTCTCCCGCACCAGCTGCGGGATCGGCGCGTAGGCCTTGGTCGTGACCTCTCCGGCCACGTGCACCAGGCCGGTGGTGATCAGGGTCTCGACGGCGACGCGCGAGGTGGGGTCCTCGCGGAGCAGTGCGTCGAGGATGGTGTCGCTGATCTGGTCAGCGATCTTGTCGGGGTGACCTTCGGTCACGGACTCCGAGGTGAAGAGACGACGGGACACAACGCTCCCTGGGGTTGCAGCGGCTGCTGGCTGATCATTGGCGGGCGGCGGGGGCTGCACCTCACGCCGTCCGTGGAACAGCTTATCTGTCGCGCCTCGCCGCGGGGCCCCCTGTCTCGCCTCTCGGGAGCGCCGTGACCTGCGGCACGGGCATTCTGCCCATGTCGAGGCGGGTTGGCCAGAGGCGCCACACCCCGACGGGCTGCGTTTCCGGCCCGCGCACCGGATGTTCCGGCTCAGTCCAGGCGGCCGGCGACCAGGTCCCAGACCGTGTCGGCGAGGGCTTCCTTGGGGCCGCGGGCCACGGGCGTCTCGCTGCCGTCGGACCCCAGCACCACCGCCTCGTTCTCCTCCGAGCCGAACGTCCTGTGCTCGCCGACCTCATTGACCACGAGCAGGTCACAGCCCTTGCGCTTCAGCTTGGCGCGGCCGTTGGCGAGTACGTCGTCCGTCTCCGCGGCGAAGCCCACGATCACCTGTCCGGGGCGGGCCCGGTCGGCGGAGATCTCGGCGAGGACGTCCGGGTTGCGCACCAGGGTGACGGGCTCGGGCTCCTGCCCGTCCTTCTTCTTGATCTTGCCGGCCGCGTAGGCCGCGGGCCGGAAATCGGCGACGGCGGCGGCCATGACCACCGCGTCGGCGTCGGCGGCGGCGCGCAGTACTTCCGCACGCAGTTCCACGGCGGTCCCGACGGGGACGACGTCGACCCCCGCGGGGTCGGGCAGGGACGCGTTGGCGGCGATCAGCGTGACGCGCGCGCCCCGCGCGGCGGCGGTACGGGCGAGGGCGTAGCCCTGCTTGCCGGAGGAGCGGTTGCCGAGGAAGCGGACCGGGTCGAGGGGCTCGCGGGTGCCGCCGGCGCTGATCACGACATGCCGTCCCGCGAGGTCGGGCTCGGCCGCGCCCCGGGCCAGCACCCGGCGGCAGACCTCGGATATCTCGCCGGGGTCGGGCAGCCGCCCCTTGCCGGTGTCCACGCCGGTGAGCCGGCCGACCGCCGGTTCGATGACGACGGCACCGCGCCGGCGCAGGGTCGCCACGTTCTCCCGGGTGGCCGGGTGCTCCCACATCTCGGTGTGCATGGCGGGGGCGAAGACCACCGGGCACCGGGCGGTGAGCAGGGTGTTGGTGAGGAGGTCGTCGGCCAGGCCGTGCGCCGCCTTCGCCAGGATGTCCGCGGTGGCCGGGGCGACGACCACCAGGTCGGCGTGCTGCCCGATGCGGACGTGCGGCACCTCGTGGACGTCGTCCCAGACCTCGGTCGTGACCGGGTTCCCGGAGAGCGCGGACCAGGTGGCGGCGCCGACGAAGTGCAGCGCGGAGGCGGTGGGGACCACACGCACGTCGTGCCCCGACTCGGTCAGCCGCCGGAGCAGCTCACATGCCTTGTACGCGGCGATGCCGCCGGTGACGCCCAGAACGACCTTCGGCTTGTCCACGTCTCTCCGTCCCTTTCCGGGGCCTTCCCGGGCCCTTCCCGGTCTCTCCCCGGTTCTTTCCGGCTCTTTCCGGTTGCCCGGCTCCCGTGCGCGCCCTGGGGGGCGCACGCCTCTCATGCTGCACCACCGCGGGGAACGGGCCCCCCGCACCCCCGACAAAACCACAGGCCCGGCAGCCGTGCTGCCGGGCCTGTGGAAAAACCGGTGGGGAGTCGCTGATACGACGTTGCGACCGCGATACCGAATGCTTGTGCGACGGTACGACTTACTGAGCGGGGCCTTCGACGGCCTCGGAGGTCAGCAGTCCCGCGTTGATCTCACGCAGGGCGATCGAGAGCGGCTTCTCGTGGACGTGGGTGTCGACGAGGGGACCGACGTACTCGAGGAGACCTTCACCGAGCTGCGAGTAGTACGCGTTGATCTGGCGAGCCCGCTTGGCCGCGTAGATCACGAGGCTGTACTTCGAGTCCGTGGCCTCGAGAAGCTCGTCGATCGGCGGGTTGATGATGCCCTCGGGCGTGGAGATGGAAGAGGACACGCTCTACCTTCCGATGGATGGGAAAGATGGGTGCAGATGAAGTCTGCGGTGCTCGTGGGACGGCCGCTGAGGAAACGCTGACGATCACACGACGTTCATCAAGGCTAGCAGCTCGCGGGCCACGTCCTCGACGGAGGTGTTGACCAGGGTCGTGTCGAACTCCGGCTCGGCGGCCAGTTCGATCTTCGCGGCCTCCAGCCGGCGCTCGACCACCTCGGGCGACTCGGTGCCCCTGCCCGTGAGCCGGCGCACCAGCTCCTCCCAGGAGGGCGGAGCCAGGAACACCAGCTGGGCCTCGGACATGGACGTACGGACCTGCCGGGCACCCTGGAGGTCGATCTCCAGGAGGACGGGCAGGCCCGACTCCAGGTGCTCCAGCACCGCCGCGCGGGGGGTGCCGTAGCGGTTGCCCGCGAACTCGGCCCACTCCAGCAGCTCACCGTTGGCGATCAGCTTGTCCATCTCGTCGTCGGTGACGAAGAAGTAGTGGACCCCGTGCTGTTCCCCCGGGCGCGGCTTGCGGGTCGTCGCCGACACCGAGAGCCAGACCTCGGGGTGTGCCTTGCGCATATGGGCGACGACCGTGCTCTTGCCGACCCCCGAGGGGCCGGAGAGCACGGTCAGCCGCGGACGAGCGTCCGGGGGTACGGGGGACGTCCCCCGGGGTGTTGCAGCCATGCGGCGATTATTCCAGCAATCGCGGGGTGCCCGGGACGCCGGTCCCGGGCCGCCCGGTACTCAGGAGCCGGTGCTGCCGAACTCGCGCTCCAGGGAGGCGATCTGGTTGGAGCCGAGGCCACGCACCCGGCGACTCTCGGAGATGCCCAGCCGCTCCATGATCTGCTTGGCGCGGACTTTGCCCACGCCCGGCAGGGACTCGAGCAGCGCGGAGACCTTCATCTTGCCGACGACGTCGTTCTCCTGGCCCTGCTTGATGACCTCGTGGAGGGAGGCACCGGAGTGCTTGAGTCGATTCTTGATCTCGGCCCGCTCCCGGCGAGCCGCGGCGGCCTTTTCGAGCGCGGCTGCGCGCTGTTCAGGGGTAAGGGGCGGAAGAGCCACGCCTACGTCACCTCGGATGTCGAACTGTCGGATACGGACCGGTGAGGAACCTGATCGCCCCACACCTGGGAGCCACGGGCAACACACTCTTACCCGTTCACTCTCCGTCGGAGACTAGCGTCCAACTCCGCCAGAGTCAGCGAGAACAGAGGAAAAGTCCAGGTCAGCCTCGATCAGGGTGAACATTTGGGGCAAATCGCCCCGGATTCGTCACCCTATCCAGGCCTCGGCAGGCTCCTGCGTCCCTCGTCAACGGCTCAGGCCGGGGTCACGGCCGCCCTGATCTCCTCCGCGTACCGCTCCGCGGCGTCACGCAGCGCGACCACGTCGGCACCGTGGCGCAACACGCCCCGGCTCACGTTCGGCACGACATTGCGCACCGCCTTCCCGAAGACCGCCGGGAGGTCCGCCGCCGTGGCCCCCTGGGCACCGATGCCGGGCGCGAGAAGCGGACCGTTGATCTCCAGGTCGTACGACGACAGGTCGCCGAGCGTCGCGCCGACCACCGCGCCGAAGGACCCCAGGGGCGCCTCCCCCGCGTTCTCGGCGGCCAGGTGGGCGAGCACGGTCGCCGCGACGCTGCGCCCGTCGGGGCGCACCGCGTGCTGTACCTCGCCGCCCTCCGGGTTGGAGGTCAGCGCCAGGACGAACAGTCCCGCGCCGTTCTCCCGGGCCGTCTCCACCGCCGGGCTCAGCGAGCCGTAGCCGAGGTAGGGGGAGACGGTCAGCGCGTCCGAGAACAGCGGGGAGTCCCGGTGCAGGAAGGACTCGGCGTAGGCCGCCATGGTCGAGCCGATGTCGCCGCGCTTGGCGTCCATGACGACCAGCGCGCCGGCCTCGCGCGCCTCGGCGACCGACTTTTCCAGTACCGCGACACCGCGTGAGCCGAAGCGCTCGAAGAAGGCGCTCTGCGGCTTGAGCACGGCGACCCGGTCCGCGACCGCCTCGACGACCGTGCGGCTGAACCGCTCCAGACCGGCCACGTCGTCGTTCAGACCCCACTCGGCGAGCAGGGAGGCGTGCGGGTCGATGCCGACGCACAGCGGGCCGCGCGCGTCCATGGCGCGGCGCAGGCGCGTGCCGAAGGGGTCGAGTCCGCTCATGCCGTCTTCCTCACGTCGGCGCCCACCGCGTCGGCGAGCGTGCTGTACGGGCTGGTGCGCAGCCGCGCGGCGAGTCCCTTGTGGACGGCACGGCTCCAGAAGGGGCCCTCGTAGATGAGGGCGCTGTAGCCCTGGACCAGCGTGGCGCCGGCCAGGATGCGCTGCCAGGCGTCCTCGGCGTCCTCGATGCCGCCGACCCCGATCAGGGTGATCCGGTCCCCCACGCGCGCGTACAGGCGGCGCAGCACCTCCAGGGAGCGTGCCTTCAGCGGAGCGCCGGACAGGCCCCCGGTCTCCGCGACCAGGGCGGGATCGGAGGCCAGGGAGAGCTCCGCGCGCGCGATGGTGGTGTTGGTGGCGATGATCCCGTCCAGGCCGAGGTCCACGGCGAGGTCGGCGACCGCGTCGATGTCCTCGTCGGCGAGATCGGGGGCGATCTTGACCAGCAGCGGCACCCGGCGGCCGGGGGCGCTGCGGTCGGCGGCCTCGCGGACGGCACCCAGCAGCGGGCGCAGCCGGTCCGCGGCCTGGAGGTCGCGCAGCCCGGGCGTGTTCGGGGAGGAGACGTTGACCACCAGGTAGTCGGCGTACGGTGCCAGCCGCTCGGCGGACTTCACGTAGTCGGCGACGGCCTCGTCCTCCGGTACCGCCTTGGTCTTGCCGATGTTGACGCCCACCACGGTCCGGAAGACGGGTGTGCGGGAGGCCAGACGGGCGGCGACGGCCAGCGAGCCCTCGTTGTTGAATCCCATGCGGTTGATCAGCGCCCGGTCCGGCGTCAGCCGGAACAGCCGCTTCCCGGGGTTCCCGGGCTGCGGTTCCCCGGTCACCGTGCCGATCTCGACGTGGTCGAAGCCGAGCATCGCCATCCCGTCGACGCCGACGGCGTTCTTGTCGAAGCCGGCGGCGAGCCCGAAGGGGCTGTGCAGCCGCAGCCCGAACGCCTCGGTGCGCAGTTCCTCGATGCGGGGGGCGAGCACGGCGGCGACGAAGGTGCGCAGCACGGGAACGCCGGCGACGCGGCGGATCCAGCGGAAGGCCAGCCGGTGGGCCCGCTCCGGGTCCATGCGCCGGAAGATCAGACGGAAGAAGTACGTGTACATCGTGTCCTGTCCCAGGTGGTCCTCATGAAGAGGGGGACACCGTCATCGGTGTCCCCCTCCGGCGGCTCGGCCCTAGTCGCGGGCCGCGGTCAGATGGTGCGCGTGTTCCTGGAGCGAGCGGACGCCCACCTCGCCGCGGTTGAGGGCGTCGATGCCCTGGACCGCCGCGGCGAGTGCCTGGACCGTCGTCAGGCACGGCACGGACCGCGCCACCGCGGCCGTGCGGATGTCGTAGCCGTCGAGACGTCCGCCGGTGCCGTACGGCGTGTTGACGATGAGGTCGACCTCGCCGTCGTGGATCAGCTGGACGATGGTCTTCTCTCCGTTCGGGCCGGTGCCCTCGGACTGCTTGCGCACCACGGTGGCGTTGATGCCGTTGCGCTTGAGGACCTCGGCGGTGCCGGAGGTGGCGAGCAGTTCGAAGCCGTGGGCGACCAGCTCACGCGCGGGGGAGATCATCAGGCGCTTGTCCCGGTTGGCGACCGAGATGAAGGCGCGGCCCCGGGTGGGCAGCGGCCCGTAGGCGCCGGCCTGCGACTTGGCGTAGGCCGTGCCGAAGACGGAGTCGATGCCCATGACCTCGCCGGTGGAGCGCATCTCCGGGCCGAGGACCGTGTCGACGCCGCGGCCGTGGATGTCGCGGAAGCGTGACCACGGCAGGACGGCCTCCTTGACGGAGATCGGCGCGTCCAGGGGCAGCGTGCCGCCGTCCCCCTGGGCGGGGAGCAGGCCCTCCGCGCGGAGTTCGGCGACGGTCGCGCCGAGGGAGATCCGGGCGGCCGCCTTGGCCAGCGGCACCGCGGTCGCCTTCGAGGTGAAGGGGACGGTGCGGGAGGCGCGCGGGTTGGCCTCCAGGACGTAGAGGATGTCGCCGGAGAGCGCGAACTGGATGTTGATCAGGCCGCGCACCCCGACCCCGCGTGCGATGCCCTCGGTGGAGGCGCGCAGCCGCTTGATGTCGTAGCCACCGAGCGTGATCGGGGGCAGGGCGCACGCCGAGTCGCCGGAGTGGATGCCGGCCTCCTCGATGTGCTCCATGACACCGCCGAGGTAGAGCTCCTCGCCGTCGTACAGCGCGTCGACGTCGATCTCGACCGCGTCGTCGAGGAACCGGTCGACCAGCACCGGCCGGGAGGGGCTGATCTCGGTCGACTCGGCGATGTACGACTCCAGCCGGTTCTCGTCGTAGACGATCTCCATGCCGCGTCCGCCGAGCACGTAGGACGGGCGCACGAGGACCGGGTAGCCGATCTCGTCGGCGATGGTCTTGGCCTCGGCGAAGGTGGTGGCGGTGCCGTGCTTGGGGGCCGGCAGGCCGGCCTCCGCCAGGACGCGGCCGAAGGCTCCGCGGTCCTCGGCGGCGTGGATGGCCTCGGGGGGTGTGCCGACGATCGGCACGCCGTTGTCCTTCAGCGCCTGGGCCAGGCCCAGCGGGGTCTGGCCGCCGAGCTGGACGATCACGCCCGCGACCGGTCCGGCCTGCTCCTCCGCGTGGACGATCTCCAGGACGTCCTCCAGGGTGAGCGGCTCGAAGTAGAGCCGGTCGGAGGTGTCGTAGTCGGTGGAGACGGTCTCCGGGTTGCAGTTGACCATCACGGTCTCGTACCCGGCCTCGCTCAGCGCGAAGGAGGCGTGGACGCAGGAGTAGTCGAACTCGATGCCCTGGCCGATGCGGTTCGGGCCGGAGCCCAGGATGATCACCGCGGGCTTCTCGCGCGGGGCGACCTCGGTCTCCTCGTCGTAGGAGGAGTAGAAGTACGGCGTGTCCGCGGCGAACTCGGCGGCGCAGGTGTCGACCGTCTTGTAGACCGGGCGGATGCCCAGTGCGTGCCGGACCTCACGGACCACGTCCGCGCGCAGGCCGCGGATCTCGCTGATCTGCTCGTCGGAGAAGCCGTGCCGCTTGGCCTCGGCGAGCAGGTCCCGGGTCAGCTCGGGCGCCTCGGCGATCTCGTCGGCGATCTCCTTGAGGAGGAAGAGCTGGTCGACGAACCAGGGGTCGATCTTGGTGGCGTCGAAGACCTCCTGGGGGGTGGCTCCCGCGCGGATGGCCTGCATGACCGCGTTGATGCGGCCGTCGGTCGGGCGGATCGCCTCGTCGAGGCGGAGCGCCTTGTCCCCGGGGTCGCCGACGAAGGTGAACCGGCTGCCCTTCTTCTCCAGCGAGCGCAGCGCCTTCTGCAGGGCCTCGGTGAAGTTGCGGCCGATCGCCATGGCCTCGCCGACCGACTTCATGGTGGTGGTGAGGGTGGAGTCGGCGCTCGGGAACTTCTCGAAGGCGAACCGCGGGGCCTTGACGACGACGTAGTCGAGGGCCGGCTCGAAGGAGGCCGGGGTCTCCTTCGTGATGTCGTTGGGGATCTCGTCGAGGGTGTAGCCCACGGCGAGCTTCGCGGCGATCTTGGCGATCGGGAACCCGGTCGCCTTGGAGGCCAGGGCCGAGGAGCGCGACACCCGCGGGTTCATCTCGATGACGATGACGCGCCCGTCCTCGGGGTTCACCGCGAACTGGATGTTGCAGCCGCCGGTGTCGACGCCGACCTCGCGGATGACGGCGATGCCGACGTCCCGCAGGATCTGGTACTCGCGGTCGGTCAGCGTCATCGCGGGCGCGACGGTGATCGAGTCGCCGGTGTGCACGCCCATGGGGTCGAAGTTCTCGATGGAGCAGACGACCACGACGTTGTCGTGCTTGTCGCGCATCAGCTCCAGCTCGTACTCCTTCCAGCCGAGGATGGACTCCTCCAGGAGCACCTCGGTGGTCGGCGACAGGGTGAGGCCCTGGCCGGCGATGCGACGCAGTTCGTCCTCGTCGTGGGCGAAGCCGGAGCCGGCGCCGCCCATGGTGAAGGACGGGCGGACGACGACGGGGTAGCCGCCGAGCTCCTCGACGCCCTTGAGGACGTCGTCCATGGAGTGGCAGATGTAGGACCGGGCGGACTCGCCGTGCCCGATCTTCTTGCGGACCTCCTCCACGACGTCCTTGAACAGCTCGCGGTCCTCGCCCTTGTGGATGGCCTCCACGTTGGCGCCGATCAGCTCGACGCCGTACTTCTCCAGGATGCCGTTCTCGTGCAGGGAGATCGCGGTGTTCAGGGCCGTCTGGCCGCCCAGGGTGGGCAGCAGGGCGTCCGGCTGCTCCTTGGCGATGATCTTCTCGACGAACTCCGGGGTGATCGGTTCGACGTAGGTGGCGTCGGCGATCTCCGGGTCGGTCATGATCGTCGCCGGGTTGGAGTTGACCAGGATGACGCGCAGGCCCTCGGCCTTCAGCACCCGGCACGCCTGGGTGCCGGAGTAGTCGAACTCGGCGGCCTGGCCGATGACGATCGGGCCGGAGCCGATGACCAGGACGGACTGGATATCGGTGCGCTTAGGCACGCTGGCCCTCCATCAGGGATACGAAGCGGTCGAACAGGTGGGCGGCGTCGTGCGGGCCCGCCGCCGCCTCCGGGTGGTACTGGACGCTGAAGGCCGGCCGGTCGAGCAGGCGGAGCCCCTCCACCACGTTGTCGTTGAGGCAGACGTGGGACACCTCCACCCGGCCGAACGGGGTCTCGGAGACCTTGTCGATCGGGGCGTCGACGGCGAAGCCGTGGTTGTGCGAGGTGATTTCGACCTTGCCGGTGCCGCGGTCCTGCACCGGCTGGTTGATGCCGCGGTGGCCGTACTTCAGCTTGTAGGTGCCGAAGCCGAGGGCGCGGCCGAGGATCTGGTTGCCGAAGCAGATCCCGAAGAGCGGGGTGCCGCGTTCCAGGACGCCCCGCATCACGGAGACGGGCTGGTCGGCGGTGGCGGGGTCGCCGGGGCCGTTGGAGAAGAACACCCCGTCGGGGTTGACGGCGTAGACGTCGTCGAGGGTGGCGTTCGCGGGCAGGACGTGCACCTCGATGCCGCGCTGTGTCATGCGCTGGGCGGTCATGCCCTTGATGCCGAGGTCGATCGCGGCGACGGTGAACTTCGCGGTGCCGGCCGGGAGGGGCGCGCCGTCGGGGCCGACGGCGGGGACGACGTACGGCTCGGTGGTGGCGACCTCGGCGGCGAGGTCGGCGCCCTTCATCTCGGGGGCCTCCCGCACGTCGGCCAGCAGTGCGGCGTCGTCCCGTACGGCGTCGCCGCTGAAGATGCCGACGCGCATGGCGCCCCGTTCGCGCAGGTGCCGGGTCAGCGCGCGGGTGTCGATGCCGCTGATGCCGACGACGCCCTGGGCGGCGAGCTCCTCATCCAGGGCGCGGCGGGAGCGCCAGTTGGACGGCACGCGCGCGGGGTCGCGCACGACGTAGCCGGCGACCCAGATCCGCTGGGACTCGGGGTCGTCGTCGTTGACGCCTGTGTTGCCGACGTGCGGCGTGGTCATCACGACGACCTGGCGGTGGTAGGACGGGTCGGTGAGGGTCTCCTGGTAGCCGGTCATCCCGGTGGAGAACACCGCTTCGCCGAAGGTCTCCCCCACCGCCCCGTAGGCACGGCCGCGGAAGACCCGGCCGTCCTCCAGGACGAGTACGGCGGGAAGCACCTTCTTGCGAGAGGTGGTTCCCCTGGTGGAGGTTGTCATCGTTCGGCGCCTTCCGTCGTGACGTTCGTCTTGCTCATGGAGTCGATGGCCGGGACCCACTCGTTGTGGTCGGCCGCGTGGTCGAAGCGGAAGCCGGAGTCGATCAGCCGCTCGCCGTGTGCCCAGGTGACGACGAGCAGGCCGCCTTCGGTGAGCACTTTGCCGGCGATGCCCTTGTCGAGCCGGGCCCCGCGCAGCGCGTCGGCCGGGACGAAGAAGTCGCCGGCTCCGGGGCGTACGACGTCCAGGCCCGCGTCGGTGAGGGTGAGCTCCACCCTGCTGCGGGTGCCCAGACCGTGCGCCACGATGCGGTCGAGCCACTGACCGGCGGTGGTGGAGCCGTGGTAGCGGCCGCGCGCACTCAGTTTCGCCGGGCCGGGGTCGTCCGGGGTCGTGGGAAGCCCGGGGAGGTCGCTCTGGAGGGTGCCGCGCCACTTCCAGCCCTCGCGCATCAGCCAGTAGACGAGCGCGACGAAGAGGGCGAGGCCGACGACCCAGCCGATCCTGGCCGCCCAGTCGGTCACTTCCGCCGATCGTTTCTCGGCGGCCAGCAGGATTACAGATGTCACGTGAGTTTCCCGTCGACGAGCGTGGCCGTGCCCCGGAGCCAGGTGTGCGTGACACGGCCCGGCAGCTCACGGCCCTCGTACGGGGTGTTGCGGCTGCGCGAGGCGAAGCCCGCGGGGTCCACGGAACCACGGTATGCCGTGTCGACGAGGGTGAGGTTGGCAGGCTCACCGACCGAGACGGGACGGCCGTGGCCCTCGGCCCGTCCGATGCGCGCGGGGGCGAAGGACATCCGGTCGGCCACGCCGGTCCAGTCCAGCAGGCCCGTGTCGACCATCGTCTCCTGGACCACCGACAACGCGGTCTCCAGGCCGACCATGCCCATGGCCGCGGCCGCCCACTCGCAGTCCTTGTCCTCGTGCGGGTGCGGGGCGTGGTCGGTGGCGACGATGTCGATCGTGCCGTCGGCGAGCGCCTCGCGCAGCACCAGGACGTCCCGCTCGGTGCGCAGCGGCGGGTTGACCTTGTAGACCGGGTTGTAGGTGCGCACCAGTTCGTCGGTGAGGAGCAGGTGGTGCGGGGTGACCTCGGCGGTGACCCGGATGCCGCGGGCCTTGGCCCAGCGCACGATCTCGACGCTGCCCGCCGTCGACAGGTGGCAGATGTGGACGCGGGAACCGACGTGCTCGGCGAGCAGGACGTCCCGGGCGATGATCGCCTCCTCGGCGACGGCCGGCCAGCCGCCCAGTCCCAGCTCGGCGGAGACGACGCCCTCGTTCATCTGGGCGCCCTCGGTCAGCCGGGGTTCCTGCGCGTGCTGGGCGACGACGCCGTCGAAGGCCTTCACGTACTCCAGGGCGCGCCGCATGATCACGGCGTCGTGGACGCACTTGCCGTCGTCGGAGAAGACGGTGACGCCGGCCGCGGACTCGTGCATGGCGCCCAGCTCGGCGAGCGTGCTGCCCTCCAGGCCGACGGTGACGGCGCCGACGGGCCGTACGTCGCAGTAGCCGTGCTCCTTGCCGAGCCGCCAGACCTGCTCGACGACGCCGGCGGTGTCGGCGACCGGGAAGGTGTTGGCCATGGCGAACACGGCGGTGTAGCCGCCGCTCGCCGCCGCGCGGGTGCCGGTCAGCACGGTCTCGGAGTCCTCGCGGCCCGGCTCGCGCAGATGGGTGTGCAGGTCGACCAGGCCGGGCAGCAGCACCTTGCCGGCGGCCTCGACGACCTCGGCGCCCTCGGCGCTCAGTCCGGTGCCGACGGCCGCGACGGTCCCGCCGTCGATCAGCACGTCCTGCGGGTCGCCGCCGAGCACCTTCGCACCGCGGATCAGGGTCTTGCTCATGGTGTTACTTCTCCTCCGTGGTGCGGGTGAGGGCGGTTTCGTTGCCGCCGAGCAGCAGGTACAGGACGGCCATCCGGATGGAGACCCCGTTGGTGACCTGCTCGACGACGGTGCAGCGGTCGGAGTCGGCCACCTCGGCGGTGATCTCCATCCCGCGGACCATGGGGCCGGGATGCATCACGATCGCGTGCTCGGGCATCCGCCGCATGCGTTCGCCGTCGAGACCGTAGCGCCGTGAGTACTCGCGCTCGGTCGGGAAGAACGCGGCCTTCATGCGCTCGCGCTGTACGCGCAGCATCATCACGGCGTCGGACTTGGGCAGGGTGCGGTCGAGGTCGTAGGAGACCTCGCAGGGCCAGGACTCGATGCCGACCGGCAGCAGGGTCGGCGGGGCGACGAGGGTGACCTCGGCCCCGAGGGTGTGCAGCAGGTCGACGTTGGAGCGGGCCACCCGGCTGTGCAGGACGTCACCGACGATCGTGATGCGCCGGCCGGCGAGGTCATGGCCGATCCCGGCGTCCGGGCCGACGAGCCGGCGCCGCATCGTGAAGGCGTCGAGCAGGGCCTGGGTGGGGTGCTGGTGGGTGCCGTCGCCGGCGTTGATGACGTGCGCGTCGATCCAGCCGGAGGTGGCCAGCCGGTACGGGGCCCCCGAGGCGCCGTGCCGGATGACGACGGCGTCGACCCCCATGGCTTCCAGGGTCTGCGCGGTGTCCTTGAGCGACTCCCCCTTGGAGACGCTGGACCCCTTGGCGGTGAAGTTGATGACGTCCGCGGACAGCCGCTTCTCGGCGGCCTCGAAGGAGATCCGGGTCCGGGTGGAGTCCTCGAAGAAGAGGTTGACGACGGTCCGGCCGCGCAGGGTCGGCAGTTTTTTGATCGGCCGGTCGGCGACCCGGGCCATCTCCTCGGCGGTGTCGAGGATCAGGACGGCGTCGTCACGGGTGAGGTCGGCGGCCGAGATGAGATGACGGTGCATCTGTCAGGCTCCGTAGGACGGTTCAATCGGAAGAACGGGAGAATCCGGGCACCCGAAGGCGCGGAGGCGCCCCGGGCCGGCGCACGCCGACGACGTGCGCCCGGATCACTACGGGGAGGGCCGCTTGGCGCCGAGCAGCACGGTGTCGCGACCGTCCTCCTCGGCGAGCAGGACCTTGACCGTCTCCCGCAACGACGTGGGGAGGTTCTTGCCGACGTAGTCGGCACGGATGGGCAGTTCGCGGTGGCCGCGGTCGACGAGAACGGCGAGCTGCACCGCGCGGGGGCGCCCGATGTCGTTCAGCGCGTCGAGGGCGGCGCGGATGGTGCGCCCGGAGAAGAGCACGTCGTCGACGAGGACGACCAGCCGGCCGTCGATGCCGTCACCGGGGATCTCGGTGCGGGCCAGCGCACGCGGCGGGTGCATGCGCAGGTCGTCGCGGTACATGGTGATGTCGAGCGAGCCGATCGGGACCGTGCGTTCGGTGACCTGCTCGAGCTTGGCGGCGAGCCGCTGGGCGAGGAAGACGCCCCGGGTCGGGATGCCGAGGAGAACCACGTCGTCGGCGCCCTTGGCGCGCTCGACGATCTCGTGGGCGATGCGGGTCAGTACCCGCGCGATGTCGGGGCCTTCGAGAACGGGCCGCGCATCGACGTGCGTGTCCATCTGATCCATGTGAACGGACCTCCTTCTCCGCCTCACGGGACGGACCTTAAAGGACGTCGGAATTGCGTCGCCCACGCTATCAGGTCGGCAGCGACACCCCTGTTTCACCCCTTCGTCCGCTGTCACTCACCCCCCTGGCGCAACCGGTCCGGGTAGCACGGAAGAGTCGGTGTGGACCATTCGGCTTGACGGGCGAGAGTAACTCTGCGTAACCTCACAGTGAGTTACCAGCCGCGCGGCCTGGAAACATGCCAGCCGCGTCGACACAGTGCCGGGGAGCTATATGTCCAGCGAATACGCCAAACAGCTCGGAGCCAAGCTCCGGGCGATCCGCACCCAGCAGGGCCTTTCCCTCCACGGTGTCGAGGAGAAGTCCCAGGGCCGCTGGAAGGCGGTCGTGGTCGGTTCGTACGAGCGCGGCGACCGCGCCGTGACCGTACAGCGTCTTGCCGAACTGGCGGACTTCTACGGCGTTCCGGTGCAGGAACTCCTTCCCGGCACCACTCCGGGCGGAGCCGCCGAGCCGCCGCCCAAGCTGGTCCTCGACCTGGAGCGGCTGGCCACGGTGCCGCCGGAGAAGGCGGGCCCGCTGCAGCGGTACGCGGCGACGATCCAGTCCCAGCGCGGCGACTACAACGGCAAGGTGCTCTCGATCCGCCAGGACGACCTGCGCACCCTCTCCGTGATCTACGACCAGTCCCCCTCGGTCCTCACCGAGCAGCTGATCAGCTGGGGCGTCCTGGACGCGGACGCGCGCCGTGCGGTCGCCTCGCACGAGGAGAGCTGATTCCGAAGCGCTCTGCGGGTTGAGCAGAAACGTACCGCCGGGGTGGCCCGAACCTGTCAGGTTCGGGCCACCCCGGCGGTCTTCGTCCGGCCGACCCGTCGCTCCCGTCGGCCGGACGCCTCGTCACCGGAGGGGGCGGGCTCACCGAGTACGCCGGAGGGCCCGCAGCACGATCGCTGCGGGCCCTCCGGCGTGTCTGTGCCGGCTCGGGGACCTGCCGGGCGCCTGTACCGGTTCCTGTCCCGGTGGCGGTGCCCGCTCAGTTCTCGTCGCGGCGCAGCGAGGGCTTGAGTTCCTTCAGCCGGCCCAGGAGGCCGTTGATGAACGAGGGCGACTCGTCCGTGGAGAACTCCTTCGCCAGTTGCACCATCTCGTCGAGGACGACGGCGTCCGGGGTCTCGTCGACCCAGATCAGCTCGTACGCGCCGAGACGCAGGAGGTTGCGGTCGACGACCGGCATCCGGTCCAGCGTCCAGCCGACCGAGTACTGGGCGATCAGCTCGTCGATGCGCCTCGCGTGCTCCGCGTAGCCCTCGACCAACTGCATCGTGTACTCGCTCACCGGCGGCTGCCGGGTGTCGGACCGGGAGTGCCGGACCCAGTCCGCGAGGACTGTCAGAACGTCGGCGCCGCGCTGGTCGCCCTCGAAGAGGATCTGGAAGGCGCGCTTGCGGGCCGTGTTGCGGGCAGCCACGGTTAGCTGTTCACCCGGCCGAGGTAGTCGCTGGTACGCGTGTCGACCTTGATCTTCTCACCGGTGGTGATGAAGAGGGGGACCTGGATCTGGTGACCGGTCTCCAGCGTGGCCGGCTTGTTGCCGCCGGTGGAGCGGTCACCCTGGACGCCCGGCTCGGTCTCGGCGACGGTCAGCTCGACGGCGGCCGGCAGCTCGACGAAGAGCACCTCGCCCTCGTGCTGGGCGACGGTGGCCTCGAAGCCCTCGACGAGGAAGTGGGCGGCGTCGCCGACGACCTTGCGGTCGATGTGCAGCTGGTCGTAGGTCTCCATGTCCATGAAGACGAAGTAGTCGCCGTCCATGTAGGAGAACTGCATGTCCCGCTTGTCGACGGTGGCCGTGTCGACCTTCACACCGGCGTTGAAGGTCTTGTCGACGGTCTTGCCGGAGAGCACGTTCTTGAGCTTGGTGCGCACAAAGGCCGGGCCCTTGCCGGGCTTGACGTGCTGGAACTCGACTACGGACCAGAGCTGGCCGCCTTCGAGCTTGAGCACCATGCCGTTCTTGAGGTCGTTCGTGGAAGCCACGTTGCGGAATCTCCTGGACTGACGTGAGACGACCCGGGGCCGGCGCTCGGCGCGAGGCTAGAGCGCCAGCAGCTCCTTGGTCGTGATGGTGAGTAGCTCGGGTCCGCCGTCCGCCTCGGGGCGTACGACGAGCGTGTCATCGATCCGGACACCGCCCCGGCCCGGGAGGTGAACCCCTGGTTCGACGGTGACCGGCACACAAGCGTCCAGTTTACCCATGGCCGCCGGGGTCATTCGCGGGTCCTCGTCGATTTCGAGCCCGACTCCGTGTCCGGTGACGGCCGGAAGGGCCTCGGCGTACCCGGCCCCGTCCAGCACCTGGCGGGCCGCGCGGTCCACGTCACGGCAGGCGGCGCCGGGCACGAGGGACTCCCGTCCGGCCCGCTGAGCGGTGAAGACGAGGTCGTACAGCTCGATCTGCCAGTCCGCGGGGGCGGTGCCGATGACGAACGTACGGCCGATCGCGCAGCGGTATCCGCGGTAGGCGGCGCCGAGACAGACGGAGAGGAAGTCGCCCTCCTCCACCCGCCGGTCCGTGGGCCGGTGGCCGGGCCGCCCGGAGTTCGGGCCGGTGGCGACGGAGGTGGCGAAGGCGGGGCCGTCGGCGCCGTGGTCGACCAGCCGGCGCTCCAGCTCCAGCGCGAGATGCCGCTCGGTGCGGCCGACGAGGATCGACTCCAGCAGCTCGCCCAGGGCCTGGTCGGCGATCTCCGCGCCGATGCGCAGACAGGAGATCTCCTCCTCGTCCTTGACCACCCGGAGCTGCTCGACCGCTGTTCCGACGTCGGCCAGCCGCAGCCGGGGGGCGGCCGAGCCCAGGGCGCGGTGCCGGGCCACGGTGAGGTGGTGCTCCTCGACGGCCAGGGAGTCGGCGCCCTGGGCGGCGGCGAGACCGGCGGCCAGGGCGGCCGGATCGCCGCCGTCCCCCGGTACGACGTGAACACGCAGCACCTCGTCGGGCCGGGCCTGCGGGAAGCGGTCGTCGAGGGGCGCGGCGCACACCAGCAGGTCCTCGGCCGGGCCCAGCAGCAGCACGGTGTCCTCGGGGACGGCGCCCGCGAGGTAGCGGACGTTGGCGGGCCGGGACACCAGCGCCGCCGCGCTGCCGCCCGCGTTGCAGCACTCCCTCAGCCGCGTCCGGCGGACCGCGTACACCTCAGACATGACCCGAGCCTATGAGCGATGGCCGGATACCGCCGGTCGAGAGGTCCGAGTGGGCGGGCCGGCCCGGGGGCGGCGGCGCCGTGGGGCGGGGTTCACCAGGCCGGAGGGCTGGCGATGGACCGGGCCAGGACGTCGTCCAGGACCGCGGCCGTCTCCGGTATGCCGAGCTGGGAGTTGTCGATGATCGGGAGGCCGGAGCCGTACCAGCCGGCCATGCGGCCGTGGATGCGGGCGACCTCCTCGTCGCCGAGGCGGCGGTTGCCGGACCGCTCCGCGTTGCGTTCCAGGACGATGTCCAGGCCCGGCAGCAGGACGACGGGCAGCAGGCCCGGCCCCACATGCCGTTTCCAGCCACCGAGGCCGACGACGGGGCGGTCGGGGAAGACGGCGTCGTCGAGGATGCAGGAGATGCCGTTGGCGAGGAAGTTGCGCGCGGCGAAGCCACAGGTGCGGCGGGCCAGCCGGTACTGCGCCTCCGAGTGGTCGTTCCACCCGGTCTGCGGATCGGCGAAACCCGACCGCACCCACTCCCGTACGTCGTCCAGGCTGATGTGCGCGGTCGGCACCCGGCGGTGGTCCGCCCAGTACTTGGCGACGCTGGTCTTCCCCGCCCCCGCCGGGCCTATGAGCAGCACCGCGAGGGTCGTACCGGCCGGGTCGGGGGCCGCGGGGGCCTGCGGGACGCTGGGCACGGCCACGGGGCCGCCGGGCGGCAGCCGCACATGACCGGTGGTCTCCGGCGGCGGAACCGAGGGATGCCCGGCCCGCGGAACGCCCGCGGGCCGGGGCACCGGCCCGGGCGGGGGAGCGGGGTATCCCGGAGCCGGAGGGACTGGAGGTGGTGGGGGCACCGGGGCGGGCCCCTGGTGCGCTCCCGGGTGGTGTGCGGCCGGTGACCAGCCGTCGGCCGGTCCGTGCCCCGGTCGGTGGGGCGGCGGCAGCGGAGAACCCACTGCGTGCTGCATCCGGTGCCACTCCGTCTCGGTCTGCTGGGCTCGGTTCACTCGCCACAGGCGACAAGCACTGAAGGCAGGGTGGGCCCCCGCTCTCCCCCCACCCTAGAGCGTCGGGGCGGCCGTTCGAACGGTACGGCCCACTGCCGTTGTCGGGTGAACGGCCAAGGGTGTCGCCGAGTGCCCGATCGCCGGACCCAATGGTCCGGCGATCGGGTCCGGGAGCTACTCCCCCACTTCTCCGTAAGCGGCGAGCAGCACCGCCGGGTCCGGGCCCTCCAGCACGGTGGGCCGGGCGAGACCGTCCAGGACGATGAAGCGCAGCAGGTTGCCGCGGGACTTCTTGTCGACCTTCATGGTCTCCAGCAGCTTGGGCCACTGGTCGTAGCGGTAGTGCAGGGGGAGCCCGACCGACTCGAGGACGGCGCGGTGCCGGTCGGCGGTGGCGTCGTCCAGCCGGCCGGCGAGGCGGCCGAGCTCGGCGGCGAAGTGCATGCCCACCGACACCGCCGCGCCGTGGCGCCACTTGTAGCGCTCGTTCTTCTCGATGGCGTGGCCGAGGGTGTGTCCGTAGTTGAGGATCTCCCGGCGGCCCGCCTCCTTCAGGTCGGAGGAGACGACCTCGGCCTTGACCCGGATCGAGCGCTCGATGAGCTCGGCGGTGTGCGGGCCCGCCGGGGTGCGGGCGGCCCGGGGGTCGGCCTCGATGAGGTCCAGAATCACCGGGTCGGCGATGAAACCGGCCTTGATGACCTCCGCCAGCCCGGAGACGTAGTCGTTGACCTGGAGGGAGTCCAGGGCGGCGAGGTCGCACAGCACACCGGCGGGCGGGTGGAAGGCACCCACCAGGTTCTTGCCCTCGGCGGTGTTGATGCCGGTCTTGCCCCCGACGGCCGCGTCCACCATGGCCAGCACCGTGGTCGGGACCGCGATCCAGCGCACCCCGCGCAGCCAGGTCGCGGCCACGAAACCGGCCAGGTCGGTACTGGCGCCGCCGCCCACGCCGACGATGACGTCGGTGCGGGTGAAGCCGGACTGGCCGAGCGCCTTCCAGCAGTACGCGGCGACCTCGGCCGTCTTGGCCTCCTCCGCGTTGGGCACCTGGATGGCGATGGCCTCGTAGCCCTGCTCGGCGAGGTCGGCGCGGAGCGCCTCGCCGGTCTCTGCGAGCGCCTCGGGGTGCACGATCGCGACCCGCTCGACCTTGTCCCCGATCAACCCGCCGAGTTCGCCCAGGAGCTGACGGCCCACCAGGACCTCGTACGGGTCGGTGCCCGCGGTGCCGCCGACGGGGATCCGCGTCACTGCCTCGCTGCTCATGCTTGCTTCATCTCCAGTGCGTCCAGGGCGGAGCGGGTGACTTCTTCCGGCGTGCGGCCGTCGGTGGCCACGACGGCCGTGGCGACCTCCTCGTACAGATGGCGCCGGGCCTCCATCAGCTCGCGCCACTGCTTGCGCGGATTGACCGCGAGCAGGGGGCGGGCGGCGTTGAGGCCGGTGCGCCTGACCGCCTCCTCGACGTCCATCGACAGATAGACGACCCGCTGCCCGGCGAGCAGCACACGCGTGTCGGCGTCGAGGACGGCGCCGCCGCCCAGGGCCAGGACACCCTCGTGCCCGGCGAGCGCGGCGCGCACCGCCTGCTTCTCGATCGCACGGAAGGCGGACTCGCCCTCGTCCACGAAGATCTCGGCGATGCTGCGGCCCTGCGCGGCGACGATGTCGTCGTCGGTGTCCCGGTAGCCGACGCCGAGGCGCTCGGCCAGCAGCTGCCCGACCGTGGACTTGCCGACGCCCATCGGGCCGACCAGCACGATCAGCGGGGTCACCGCACGGCCAGGTTCTCGAGGTAGGACGTCACATTGCGGCGGGTCTCGGTCACGCTGTCGCCGCCGAACTTCTCCGCGACCGCGTCCGCGAGGACCAGTGCCACCATGGCCTCGGCGACGATGCCGGCCGCCGGCACGGCGCACACGTCGGAGCGCTGGTGGTGGGCGGCGGCCTCCTCGCCGGTGGCCACGTCCACCGTCTTCAGCGCCCGCGGCACGGTCGCGATGGGCTTCATCGCGGCCCGCACCCGCAGCAGCTCACCGGTGGTCAGTCCGCCCTCGGTGCCGCCGGAGCGGCCCGAGGCGCGCCGGATGCCCCCGTCGGTGGGGACGATCTCGTCGTGCGCCTGGGAGCCGGGCACCCGGGCCAGGTCGAAGCCGTCGCCGACCTCGACGCCCTTGATCGCCTGGATGCCCATGAGGGCGGCGGCCAGCCGGGCGTCGAGACGCCGGTCCCAGTGCACGTGCGAGCCCAGCCCGACGGGGACGCCGTAGGCGAGCACCTCGACCACGCCGCCGAGCGTGTCGCCGTCCTTGTGGGCCTGGTCGATCTCGGCGACCATCGCCTGGGACGCGTCCGCGTCCAGGCAGCGCACCGGGTCCGCGTCCAGCTTCTCCACGTCGGCCGGGGTCGGGTACACCCCGTAGGGCGCCTTGGCGGCGGCCAGCTCCACGACGTGGGAGACGATCTCGATGCCGGCCGTCTCCTTCAGGTACGAGCGGGCCACCGCGCCCAGCGCCACCCGGGCCGCGGTCTCGCGGGCGGAGGCGCGCTCCAGGATCGGGCGGGCCTCGTCGAAGCCGTACTTCTGCATGCCGGCGAGGTCGGCGTGGCCGGGGCGCGGGCGGGTCAGCGGGGCGTTGCGGGCGAGGCCGGCCAGCACCTCGGGGTCGACCGGGTCGGCCGCCATGACCTGCTCCCACTTCGGCCACTCGGTGTTGCCCACCATGACCGCGACCGGGGAACCGAGGGTGAGGCCGTGCCGGACGCCGCCGAGGAAGGTGATCTCGTCCCGCTCGAACTTCATCCGGGCACCGCGACCGTAGCCCAGCCGCCGCCTCGCGAGATGGTCCGCCACCATGTCCGTGGTGATCGGGACGCCGGCGGGAAGGCCCTCCAGCGTCGCGACGAGTGCGGGGCCGTGGGACTCCCCCGCGGTCAGCCAGCGCAACCTGCTCAACGGTGCTCCTCGGTACTCGCGCCCTGGTCTGCTCTGCGCACGCGTGTCCTCGCGTACGGCTACGGCACGACGGGGTGCGCGGCCCCCGCCCGCCGTCTCCGATCCTCCCACGTTCGGGCGGTGTGTCCGGCCGCCGGTCCATCAGACGGACGGGCCGGGACGGAGCTCGGGCCCCGGGGAAGTCGGCCCCGCGGCCCTGCTGGACCGGGACTGGGCCCTATCGGGCCGCGAGGGCGCGTTCGCCCGCTTCGCGCATGACGGCCACCGGGGCCGGGGAGCGCCCCGTCATCTGCTCGACCTGGAGCACCGCCTGGTGCACCAGCAGGTCGAGCCCGCCGACCACGGCGCCGCCGGACGCCGACCAGCGGGCCGCGAGGGCGGTCGGCCAGGGGTCGTAGAGCACGTCGAAGAGGGCCGCGGGGCGTTCCGGTACGGCGTGGGCGAGGGTGTCGGTGACGCCCGCCGGGGTGGTGGCGATCACCAGCGGAGCGTCCAGGGCCTGCTCGGCGTCGGTCCAGTCGACGATGCGCACCGCGACGCCGAGCCGTTCGGCCCACTGCCGCATCTCGGCGGCGCGGGCCGCGCTGCGGACGTAGACGGAGACCTCGCCCGTGCAGATCCGCGCCAGCGCGGCCAGCGCGGACGAGGCGGTGGCTCCGGCGCCGAGGACGGCCGCGGTGTCCACCTTCTCGATGCCGTGCTCGCGCAGGGCCGCGACCATGCCGGGGATGTCGGTGTTGTCGCCGGTCCGGCGGCCGTCCTCCGCGAACACGACGGTGTTGACCGCGTCGACGGACGCGGCGGTCTCACTGATGCCGTCCAGCAACGGGATCACGGCCCGCTTCAGCGGCATGGTCAGCGACAGCCCCGCCCACTCGGGTCCGAGCGTCCCGAAGAAGCCCGGCAGGGCCTGCTCGTCGATCTCGAACCGGTCGTACGTCCACTCCCTCAGCCCCAGCTCCGCGTACGCGGCACGGTGCAGCACCGGGGAGAGGGAATGGGCGATCGGCGAGCCGAGCACGGCGGCGCGGCGACGGTCAGTTGCCCGAGCTGGCATCGAACTTGTCCTTCAGCTTCAGAAAATCGTCGTGCGTCCTCGCGAACTCGGTCTTGCTTATTCCGTCGGTGGCCACGAAGTAGATCCAGCCGTCCTTCGTCGGCTTCAGCGCCGCGGTCAGCGCGTCGTCCCCGGGGTTGCCGATGGGACCGGGCGGCAGGCCCTTGCGCGTGTAGGTGTTGTACGGGTCCTTGTTGCTGTTGATCGCGGACTCGCTGATGTGGATGTTGCTTTGCTTCTGCAGGTAGTTGTACGTCGAGTCGAACTGCAGCAGTTGGTTGGTCTCGGTGTTGGTGGGCTTGAGGCGGTTGTAGATGACCTCGGACATCTTGCGGAAGTCGTCGTGGGTCTTGCCCTCGGCCTGCACCAGACTCGCGACCGTGACCAGCTCCCACGGCCCCTCGAGGCCGAGGCTCTCGGCCTTCTCCGGGAACTGCAGCCCCTCGTACTTGTCGGTGGCCCGGCCCACCATCTCCTTCAGCACGTCCGCGGGCTTCGCGCCCTTGCCCACCGCGTAGCTGGACGGGTAGAGGAAGCCCTCCAGCGGGTCCTTGACGTCCCCGTCGTTCACCGCCCAGTCGGGCAGACCGAGCTTCTGCCAGTCCTTCTCGGCGACCTTCTCGGTGGTGCCCTCGTCGAGCTTGAGACGTTTGTCGATGAGTTCGTAGACGGCGCCGTTGCGCAGGCCCTCGGCGATGATCAGGTTGTCGCGGCTCTTCGGGCTGAGCATGAGCTCGACGGCGGCGTCGGCCGACATCTCCTTCTCGAGCGTGTAGACGCCGTCCTGGATCGTGCCGCCGTTCGGGTTGCCCTGCTGGGCGGCGACGAAGGCGTCGACGCTCTTGACCACGCCTTCCTTCTTGAGCACCTGGCCGATGGCGTATCCGCCCGCCCCCTTGGGGATCACCACGGTGACCTGCTCGCCGTTCCCGTCGCCCGCGAAGTCCGGGGCGCTGCCGAAACGATCCTGGAAGAACTGCCAGCCGAAGTAGCTCACACCGACCAGACCGCCGCCGAGGACCAGCACCACCACGAGGCAGGCGGTTCCGTTGCGCCGCTTCTTGCCCTTGTCGGCCTTGGCGCCCTTGCCACCCTTGCCGCGGCGCTCGCCACGGCCGCGGCGAGCGCCGGAATCGTCGTCGGCGTCGTCGGCGTCGTCGGCGTCATCGCCGGTGTCCGAGAAGAAGGCGTGTTCGCCCTGGTCGGGGCCGGGGTCCCAGTCGGTGTCCGGCTCCGGGTCCGCCTCCCGCTCCGGCCGCCGCTCGGGCTCGGCGTTGCGGTGGGCCGGGGGTTCCGGCGGCGGATAGGCCTCCGGCGTGCCGTAGTGGTCGGACTGCTGGGCGCCGTGCGCACCGCCCTGCTGCCCGTACGGGTCCGTCGGATCGGCCGCCGCGTACGGGTCCTGCGGCTGGGCACCGGTGTGCCAGCCGCCGGTGTCGTACGGCTGCTGTCCGGGCTGCTGCATCTGCTGGGGGGCGTACTGCTGGTCGTACTGCTGCTGACCGTACTGCTGCTGGTCGTGCTGCTGCTGGTCGTGCTGCTGCGGATACTGCTGCTGGCCGTATCCGCCCTGCCCGGCACCGCCCCAGTCACCGTACTGCTGCTGCGCCTGCTGCTGCGGGTAATGCTGCGCCTGGCCCTCGTAGGGGGACTGCTGACCCGGCTGGGCCTGCTGGGCCTGCTGCCCGGTCCACCCGCTGTCGCCGTACAGCGGGTCGTCCGGGTGCCACGGTTCGGAGCCTTGGCCCCGGCCATACTCAGTCATCGATCCCCTAGAGCCACGAGGCGGCGGTCGCGCGGCTGTGGGGGCGCCGGGACCCGTCCCGCCTCTCTCTGTGCGGCGGCTGTTCGAACGCCACCGCATCGCGCGGAACGTTACCGCACCGCGATCAGATGACCACTTCGACGCCCTCACCAGGTGGGTTGCCCGACACCCGTTCGGATTCGAGTGCCTGCTGGAGGATGATCACCGCGGCGGCCTGGTCGATGACGGAGCGTCCCTTCTTGGACTTCACGCCCGAGGCACGCAGCCCCTGACTCGCCGACACCGTGGTCATGCGCTCGTCCACGAGCCGCACCGGAACCGGCGCGATCCGGCGGGCCAGCTCCTGGGTGAAGCCGCGGACCTTGGCCGCGGCGGGGCCCTCGCCCCCCTTGAGGGAGCGAGGGAGTCCGACGACGACCTCGATCGGCTCGTACTCCTCGACGAGCTGCCGAAGGCGCCGGTGAGCCGCCGGGACGTCCCGGCCGGGGACCGTCTCGACCGGGGTGGCGAGGATCCCGTCGGGGTCGCACGAGGCGACCCCGATACGGGCGTCCCCGACATCGATCGCGAGCCGGCGCCCTCGGCGCATCGCGGGGCCGGCCACGGGCTCGCTCACTTGGCCGTGTCCGCCACGAGCCGCTCGACGGCGTCGACGGCTTCCCCTACGGCGGCCGGGTTCTGGCCGCCGCCCTGGGCGACGTCCGGCTTGCCGCCGCCACCGCCGCCGAGGGTCTTGGCGGCCGTGCGGACCAGGTCACCGGCCTTGAGACCGCGCTCGCGGGCGGCCTCGTTGGTGGCGATCACGGTGAGGGGCTTGCCGTTGTTGACCGTGAACAGGGCGACGACGGCGGCCCGGCCCCCCTGGATGCGGCCGCGTACGTCCAGCACCAGCTTGCGCAGGTCGTCGGCGCCGGTGCCGTCCGGGACCTGGCCGGTCACCAGGGCGACCCCGTGGACGTCCTTGGCGGACTCGGCGAGGCCTCCGGCGGCCTGGAGCACCTTCTCGGCGCGGAACTTCTCGATCTCCTTCTCGGCGTCCTTGAGCTTGCCGAGCATGGCGGAGACCTTCTCCGGGAGCTCCTCCGGGCGGCCCTTGATCAGCTCCTGGAGCTGGGCGACGACCGTGTGCTCACGGGCGAGGAAGTGGTAGGCGTCCACGCCGACCAGGGCCTCGATGCGGCGCACGCCGGAGCCGATGGAGGACTCGCCGAGCAGCTTGACCAGGCCGAGCTGGGCGGTGTTGTGCACGTGGGTGCCGCCGCACAGCTCCTTGGAGAAGTCGCCGATGGTCACCACGCGCACGCGCTCGCCGTACTTCTCGCCGAACTCGGCGATGGCTCCCTGCTTCCTGGCCTCGTCGATCCCCATGACGTCGGCACGCACGTCGAGGTCGCGGGCGAGCACCTCGTTGATCTTCTGCTCGACGTCGGTCATCACGGCCGTCGGAACGGCGGACGGCGCGCCGAAGTCGAAGCGGAAGCGGCCGGGCTGGTTCTCGGAACCGGCCTGGGCGGCCGTCGGGCCGAGGGCGTCGCGCAGGGCCTGGTGGGTGAGGTGGGTGGCGGAGTGGGCGCGGGCGATGGCCTTGCGACGGCGGTCGTCGATGGAGGCGTGGGCCTTGGCGCCGACGGTCACCTCGCCGACCTGGACGACGCCCTTGTGGACGTACACGCCCGGAACCGGCTTCTGGCAGTCGCGGACCTCGATGACGGCACCGGAGTCGGCCCTGATCCGGCCGGTGTCGCCGATCTGGCCGCCGCCCTCGGCGTAGAACGGGGTGCGGTCGAGGACGATCTCCACCTCGTCGCCCTCGGTGGCGGCCGGTGAGGAGACACCGTCGACGAGGATGCCCACGACGGTGGACTCGCCCTCGGTGTCGGTGTAGCCGGTGAAGTCGGTGGCGCCGGCCCGGTCGGCGATCTCACGGTAGGCGCCGAGGTCGGCGTGGCCGGTCTTCTTGGCCCGGGCGTCGGCCTTGGCCCGCTCCCGCTGCTCCTTCATCAGCCGTCGGAAGCCGTCCTCGTCCACGGACAGCCCCTGCTCGGCGGCCATCTCCAGGGTGAGGTCGATCGGGAAGCCCCAGGTGTCGTGGAGCAGGAAGGCCTTGTCGCCGGCCAGGACCGTGCCACCGGACTGCTTGGTCTCGGTGACGGCGGTGTCGAGGATGTTGGTGCCGGCCTTCAGCGTCTTGAGGAAGGCGTTCTCCTCGGCGACGGCGACCTTCTCGATCCGCTCGCGGTCGGTGAGCAGCTCGGGGTACTGCTGCCCCATCATCTCGATCACGACGTCGATGAGGTCCTTGACGACCGGGCCGGCGGCGCCGAGCAGGCGCATGGTGCGGATGGCGCGGCGCATGATGCGGCGCAGCACGTAGCCGCGGCCCTCGTTGCCGGGGGTGACACCGTCGCCGATGAGCATCACGGAGGTGCGCATGTGGTCGGTGACCACGCGCAGCGAGACGTCGGAGGCCTGGGTGTCGCCGTAGGCCACGCCCGTCAGCTCGGTGGCCTTCTTGATGACGGCCATGGAGGTGTCGATCTCGTACATGTTCTGCACGTCCTGCAGAATCATGGCGAGCCGCTCCAGGCCGAGGCCCGTGTCGATGTTCTGGCTCGGCAGGTCCCCGAGGATCGGGTAGTCCTTGCCCGGACCCTCGCCCCGCTCGTACTGCATGAAGACGAGGTTCCAGATCTCCACGTACCGCTCGTCGTTGACGGCGGGGCCGCCCTCGGCGCCGAACGCGGGGCCGCGGTCGTAGTTGATCTCGGAGCAGGGACCGCAGGGGCCGGGGACGCCCATGTCCCAGTAGTTGTCCTTCTTGCCCAGGCGCTGGATGCGTTCCTCGGGCACACCGACGACGTCGCGCCAGATCCGCTCGGCCTCGTCGTCGTCCTCGTAGACGGTGATCCACAGACGCTCGGGGTCCAGGCCGTAGCCGCCCTGCTCCTGGGAGCTGGTGAGCAGCTCCCAGGCGAGCTTGATGGCGCCTTCCTTGAAGTAGTCGCCGAAGGAGAAGTTGCCGCACATCTGGAAGAAGGTGCCGTGCCGGGTGGTCTTGCCGACCTCTTCGATGTCCGGCGTGCGGACGCACTTCTGGACGCTGGTGGCGCGCTCGAAGGGCGGCTTGACCTCGCCCAGGAAGTAGGGCTTGAAGGGCACCATGCCGGCCGGGACGAGCAGCAGAGTCGGGTCGTCCGCGATGAGCGACGCCGAAGGGACGACGGTGTGCCCGCGCTCCTCGAAGAAGCTCAGCCAGCGGCGGCGGATCTCGGCCGACTCCATCAGTGGTCCTCATTCCGGTTGTACGGGTGCGTCAGGTACGTCGATCCCTCGACGTACCGGGGGTTGTTCTTCGGGCTGTTGTGGTTCTCGATGGCGGCGCGGCGGCGGGCCGCCGGGAGTTCCCGGTCGGCGGGGGCGTCGATGCCGAGGGCGTCGGTCAGTTCGGCCTCGCGCCGGGCCATGTTGTCGCGGACGTCGAACGCGAAGTCCACTGCCCGGTCCTTGAGCCGGCCGCCCGCCTCGAGCGCCTTGTTCGCCGCGGTCACGGCGAGGTTCTCGGGGGTCAGCTGCTTCAGCTTGCGGTTGACCTTGGTGGTGGCCCACACCCCGGCGGCGACGCCGGTGCTGAACCAGAAGGTACGGCGGAACATCGCTGCGTCAGTCCTTCTTTCCCCGGGTGCGCCCCGCCCGCCGCATGCCCGGGACGGCGCGGCCCACGATCACGGTGCGTCCCGGTGTCCTGGCGGACGTGTCCTCCTTGCGGCCGCTGACGGCCCGGCGCACGCCGTAGCCGAAGGCGGCGACCTTGACCAGCGGGCCGCCGAAGGTGGAGGCGACGGTGGTCGACAGCGCGGAGGCGTTGGAGGTGACCTCCTGGACGTCGGAGGCGATCGCGTCGACCCGTTCGATCTGGGTCTGCGCGGAGCGCACCGCCGAGGAGGCGTCCGCCAGCAGCGGGACGGCCTGGTCGGTCACGTCCGCCACGAGCTTGGTGGTCGCCCGGAGCGTCTGGGCCAGCCTCGCCAGTGCGACGGCGAGGAAGGAGACCAGGATCGCCCAGAACACGGCCACCAGGATTCCGGCCACCTCTCCACCGGACACTGTGTGCACCTGCTCCCTGAGAAACGCGCCTGCCACATCGAAGGACCTCGAAGAACCCCTGAAGGAACCCCGAGAACCCCGAGAACTTCGAGAAACACCGAGAACGTCAAGAAATTCGTGCACCGAGCCTATCGCGCCGGCAGCGGGACTCCGTACCTGATTACCGCCCGGCGGGGTCGGCACGTCGCGGGCGGGGCGCCCATGCAGCAGCCCGCCGCCCCGCCCGCCCTGAAGGGCGGAGGGACGGCGGGCTGGGGTACCGCCTGCCTGCTGGGGTCAGCGGGCGTAGAACTCGACGACGAGCTGCTCGTCGCAGATCACCGGGATCTCCTTGCGGTTCGGCTCACGGTCCAGGCGGAACGCCAGGGCCTTGAGGTTCACCTGGAGGTAGCGCGGGGTCTCGCCGTCGGGGGCGAAGCCACCCTCGCGGGCGATCGTGAAGAGCGTCTTGTCCTTGCTGCGCTCACGGACCTGCACGACGTCGTCCGGGCGCAGGAGGAAGGAGGGCTTGTCGACCTTCTTGCCGTTGACCTGGATGTGGCCGTGGGTGACCATCTGACGGGCCTGGTAGATCGTGCGGGCGATGCCCGAACGCAGGACCAGGGCGTCGAGACGGCGCTCGAGCTCGATGACGAGGGCGTCACCGGTCTTGATCGTCGTCTTGGCGGCACGCTCGTACGCGCGGACGAGCTGGCGCTCGCTGATGTCGTACTGGGCGCGCAGGCGCTGCTTCTCCAGCAGACGGACCTTGTAGTCCGAGTTCTGCTTGCGGCCGCGGCCGTGCTCACCCGGCGGGTAGGGGCGGGCCTCGAAGTACTTGACGGCCTTCGGGGTCAGCGCGATACCGAGGGCACGCGACTTCTTGACCTTGGGGCGGGGCTGGTTCGCCACTGTCTCTGTCTCTTTTCCAAAGTTTCCGGCTCACCAGGGTTAAGGGAGGTCGCATCCGCAGCCGGGGAAACCCCGCGGGTCCGTGTCGGACCTGCCGGGCAGCCGCTCCCCTGATCTGGGCACATACGTGCAGCACGCGAGTGGCCCACCGATCGCTCCCGGAATTCCGGGTGGTGGTGGGCTGCCCGCGACACCGTTCGACGGTGCGCGACGCTCCTGGAGACGCCTGCCCGGGGGCAGACCCTCCTGCTGGATGTCCCGCTCTGGTGATGCCGGTCTCCCTTGCGGGGCCGGACACGGGACGCAGCTTCGGGAAATTCTACAGGGTGCTCACGGCTGCTTCCGACCGAGGTGCTTCCTGGTCCACTCCACCGCGTCGGCGTACCGCGCCTCGGCCCCGTGCCGGGTGGGCTCGTAGTACGCGCGGTCCTTCAGGGCGTCCGGGGCGTACTGCTGCCGCGCGATGCCCTCGGGCAGGTCGTGCGGGTACACGTACCCCTGGGCGTGGCCCAGGGCGGCCGCGCCCTTGTAGTGCCCGTCGCGCAGATGCGGCGGCACGGACCCGGCCAGCCCCTTGCGCACGTCGGCCAGGGCGGCGCCGATCGCGGTGGTGGCCGCGTTGGACTTGGGGGCCAGGGCGAGGGCGATGGTGGCGTGGCTCAGGGTGAGGGCGGCCTCGGGGAAGCCGATCATGGCGACGGCCTGGGCGGCGGCGACCGCGATCGGCAGCGCGTTCGGGTCGGCGAGGCCGATGTCCTCGCTGGCGGAGATCATCAGACGGCGGGCGATGAAGCGGGGATCCTCGCCGGCCTCGATCATCCGGGCCAGGTAGTGCAGGGCGGCGTCGACGTCGGAACCGCGGATGGACTTGATCAGGGCGCTGGCGACGTCGTAGTGCTGGTCGCCGGAGCGGTCGTACTTCACGGCGGCCCGGTCGACCGTCTCCTCCAGGGTGGCCAGGGAGATCGCCGTCTCGCCCTTGTCCAGCGCGGCCCCCGCGGCGGCCTCCAGGGCGGTCAGGGCGCGGCGGGCGTCCCCGCCGGCGATGCGCACCAGATGGTCCCCGGTGTCCTCGGGGAGGGTGACGGCGCCCTTCAGTCCCCGTTCGTCGGCGAGCGCACGGTGCAGCAGACCGCGGACGTCGTCGTCGGTGAGGGGTTCGAGGGTGAGCAGGAGGGAGCGGGAGAGCAGGGGGGAGATGACCGAGAAGTAGGGGTTCTCGGTGGTCGCGGCGATCAGCGTGACCCAGCGGTTCTCGACCGCGGGGAGCAGGGAGTCCTGCTGGGCCTTGCTGAAACGGTGGATCTCGTCGAGGAAGAGGACGGTCTCCGTGCCGTACCCGCCGGAGGCGCGGCGGGCGCCGTCGATGACCGCGCGGACCTCCTTGACGCCCGCGGTGATCGCCGACAGCTCGACGAAACGCTTGTTGGTGGCCTTGGAGACGACGTAGGCCAGGGTCGTCTTGCCGGTGCCGGGAGGCCCCCACAGGAACACCGAGGACGGGCCCGCGGGGCCCGAGGCGCCCTCGCCGACCAGTCGGCGCAGGGGTGAGCCGGGCTTCAGCAGATGCTGCTGGCCCGCCACCTCCTCGAGCGTGCGCGGACGCATCCGCACGGCGAGGGGGCTGCCGGTCGGGTCCTTCTGCTGGCGTTCTTCTGCTGCGGCGGTGAACAGGTCGGGCTCCACGTCGGCAACCCTAAAGGACCGCGCCGACAACGCGGCGGGCCCGTCAGCTGGTCCAGAAATGCCACCAGCGGGTCAGGATCAGCATGCCGATGGCGCCGATGTGCAGCACCGGCATGACCCAGGTGAACTCGCCGAAGAAGTTCTTCAGCCAGCCGGGGGCGGGCAGGAAGCCCTTGCGGACGTTGAACGACGTCACGTACCAGAACATGATGATCGTGGCGGCCCAGGCCAGGGAGCACCACAGGCACAGGGCGTTGATCCGGTACAGGGACTGGTACATCAGCCAGGCGCAGAAAACGGTGCCGAACAGGGTGCCCGCGTTGAGGGTGAGCCAGTACCAGCGGGGGAAGCGGGCCCCGGCGAGCAGGCTCATGCCGACGCAGACGACGATGCCGTAGGTGACCAGGCCCAGCATCGGGTTGGGGAACCCGAAGACGGACGCCTGGTCGCTCTCCATGATGCTGCCGCAGGAGACCACCGGGTTGAGACTGCATCCGGGGACGAACGTCTCGCCCCTGACCTTGGCCTCGAGCAGCTTGAACTTGTCCAGCGTGATGACCCACGCGGCGAGTACGCCGGCCGCGCCGGTGATGACCAGGAGCAGGGCGAACGCACGGCCGGCGCCCTCCCGGAGCGGCCCGGCGGGTGCCGGCGAAGGCTCGGGCACGGTGGAAACGTCCTTCACAGTCGTCTTGCTCATCACGCCGATTCCGTCACGGTGAAATGTGGACCTGCTTCGGGCAGGGCCATTGTGCCGCACTCACCTGTGAATCCATCGCCCACCAGTCATACGAACACACGAATCATCCCCGTGGATGCCCGGTTTCGGCCACCGTCTGTGCCATGACCGCACGCACGCCCCCACCGGGTTCCCCGTTCGAGCGAACCGGCGCCCTCGGCAGGGACGCCGAAGGCGCCGGGTGCCGCAGGGGCACACCGGCGCCTTCGTGGCGCGTGGTCCGCGCACGGCCGCGTACGGGGATCAGCCGAGCCGTGCCTCCAGCTCGGCCACGATCTCGTTCACGCCGACCGCGCTCTGCTCGCCGGACTCCATGTCCTTGAGCTGGACGACGCCCTCGGCGAGGTCGCGCTCGCCGAGCACCAGGGTGTAGCGCGCGCCCGAGCGGTGGGCCGCCTTCATCGCCGCCTTCAGGCCCTTGCCGCCGTAGGAGAAGTCGGCGGCGACGCCGTTCTTGCGCAGTTCGGTGACCTTGGCGAACAGCACCCGGCGGGCCTCCTCGCCGAGCGGGACGGCGAACACGCTGGTGGTGGCGGGGAGTTCGAGTTCGACGCCCTCCGCCTCCAGGGCCAGTACGGTGCGGTCGACACCGAGGGCCCAGCCGACGGACGGCAGCGCGGGGCCGCCGATCATCTCGGAGAGACCGTCGTAGCGGCCCCCGCCACCCACCGCGGACTGGGAGCCCAGGCCGTCGTGGACGAACTCGAAGGTGGTGCGCGTGTAGTAGTCCAGGCCGCGCACCAGCCTCGGGTCGTCCTCGAACGTGACGCCCGCGGCCGTGATCAGCTCGCGGACCTCCTCGTGGTAGGTCTTGCAGGCGTCGCACAGGTAGTCGCGCAGCAGGGGGGCGCCGGTCAGCTGCTTCTGGACCGACTCGCGCTTGTCGTCCAGGACGCGCAGCGGGTTGATCTCCGCGCGGCGCAGGGTGTCCTCGTCCAGGTCCAGGCCGCGCAGGAAGTCCTGCAGTGCGGACCGGTAGACGGGACGGCATTCCTTGTCGCCCAGGGAGTTCAGCAGGATGCGGAAGTCGCTGAGCCCCAGGGAGCGGTACGCCTGGTCCGCCAGGATGATCAGTTCGGCGTCCAGCGCCGGGTCCTCGGCGCCGATCGCCTCCGCGCCCACCTGGGAGAAGTGGCGGTACCGGCCCTTCTGGGGGCGCTCGTAGCGGTAGTACGAGCCGGAGTACCAGAGCTTGACCGGGAGGTTGCCGGCCTTGTGCAGGTTGGCCTCCAGGGCCGCGCGCAGCACGGAGGCCGTGCCTTCGGGCCGCAGGGCGAGGCGGTCGCCGCCCTTGGTCTCGAAGGCGTACATCTCCTTGGTGACGATGTCGGTGGACTCTCCGACGCCGCGCGCGAACAGCTCGACGCTCTCGAAGCCGGGCGTCTCGATGTAGCCGTAACCGGAGTCGCGCAGCGGGGCGGCGATGGCCTCACGGACGGCGAGGTACTTCGCGCTGTCCGGCGGGATCAGGTCGTAGGTGCCCTTGGGGGCCTTGAAGGTGCTCACGGAAGTCTCTCGTCACATTCCTCGTCGGGGAGCGTCCACATCCGCTCCCTGGCCGACGGCCACCTGCCGCAGATACGGGTTGGTGGCACGCTCCTGGCCGATGGTCGTCTGGGGTCCGTGTCCGGACAGCACCACGGTCGAGTCGTCGAGCGGCAGGCACACACGCGCCAGCGAGTCGAGCAGGTCGGCCATGTCACCGCCGGGCAGGTCGGTGCGTCCGATGGAGCCGGCGAACAGCAGGTCGCCCGAGAAGAAGACCGGCGGGATGTCCGCCGCCTCGGGCAGGCCGAAGGTCACCGACCCCTTGGTATGCCCCGGCGCGTGCGCGACCGTCAGCTCCAGCCCGGCCAGTTCGAGTTTCACGCCGTCGGCCAGCTCCCTGACGTCGTCCGGCTCCCCCACGGTCAGCTCGCCCATCAGCGGCATCCCGATGGAGCGGCCCAGGGCCTTCTCGGGGTCGCTCATCATGTACCGGTCGTCGGGGTGGATCCAGGCCGGTACGTCGTGCGCCCCGCACACGGGGACGACGGAGGCCACGTGGTCGATGTGGCCGTGGGTGAGGACGACGGCGACGGGCTTCAGCCGATGCTTGCGGACCGCCTCCTCCACTCCCGGGGCGGCCTGATGGCCGGGGTCGATGATCACGCACTCCTCACCGGCGGCGGGGGCGACGAGATAACAGTTCGTCCCCCAGGCCCCGGCGGGGAACCCGGCAATGAGCACGATCGTCCTTCGTTGTGTCGAGGGTCGTGTCGACGGTTGTGTCGATACGGGAGGCTTGCGACGGGCTCGCGCCCGCCGTCAGAGCCTACCGGCGCTGCCGATTCCACAGCGAACCCATATACGGTACGGGGCACACGCAGACGGTCGGTCCGCCGCAGGCACGCGTACCGGTCGGCACACGAGACGCATGAGGAGTAAACCCGGTGGTCAGCCAGGAACAGCGGCGGCGTCAGCTCGCGCGGGAGAAGTTCTTGCGGCAGCAGCAGCGGCGCACCCAGGCACGGCGCAAGTCGCGGATCCGCAACTCGGTGATCGCTTCCGCGCTCGGCGTGGTCCTGATCGGCAGCCTCGCGCTGTACACGACCGGGGCGTTCGAATCGGACGGGGACAAGGCCAACGCGAGCGCGGAGGTCACGCCGAGCGCCGAGGCGACCAGCAAGGCGCCCGACCCGTGCGAGAAGCCGGCCGCGGGCGAGGTCGCGTCGAAGACCTGGAAGAAGGAGCCGGCGATCTCCATCGACGAGTCGGCGACGTACACGATGACGCTCGAGACGACCTGCGGGACGATCGACATGGCGCTCAAGGCGTCGGCGGCCCCGCACACCGTCAACTCGTTCAACTTCCTCGCCGACAAGGGCTACTTCGACCACAGCAAGTGCCACCGGATCACCACCAACGGCATCTACGTGCTGCAGTGCGGTGACCCGACGGGCACCGGCACCGGCGGTCCCGGCTACACGATCCCGGACGAGAACCTGAAGGACGAGAGCCTGAAGGACAACACGTACCCGGCGGGCACCGTCGCGATGGCGAACACCGGGCAGAAGGACAGCGGCGGAAGCCAGTTCTTCCTGGTGTACGAGGACAGCCCGCTCCCGCCGAGCTACACGCCGTTCGGCACCGTCTCGGAGGACGGCATGAAGGTCCTGAAGAAGATCGCCGCCGCCGGTGACAGCACCGGAGCCGGTGACGGCGCGCCCAACGCGACGGTCGTGATCGACAAGGCGACCGTCACGGAATCCTGACCGCCCAACTGCGGAATTTCGGTCGCGCGGGATGCGGACAGGTGTCCCGTCGGTCGCCTATGTTGGCCGTGACGAAAACTGTGGACGATGCCCGGGGGTAGCAAAGCCCTCCGCAGGCATCATGTGGAGGAGGCGCTGTGAGCAGCGACCCGTGGGGCCGCGTCGACGAGACGGGCACCGTGTACGTGCGTACGGCCGACGGAGAGCAGGTCGTCGGTTCCTGGCAGGCGGGCTCCCCCGAGGAGGCGCTGGCCTACTTCGAGCGCAAGTACGAGGGCCTGGTTGTCGAGATCGGCCTCCTCGAGAAGCGAGTGAAGACCACCGACCTGTCCTCGAAGGACGCCATGACGGCGGTCGAGCACCTGCGGGAGCAGGTCGACGCCCATCACGCGGTCGGCGATCTGGCCGCCCTGCGCGTGCGTCTGGACAAGCTCGTGGAGCTGGTGGACAAGCGGCGCGAGGAGCGCAGGGCGCAGCGGGCGAAGCAGTCCGACGAGGCCCGTCAGGCCAAGGAGGCGCTGGTCGCCGAGGCGGAGGAGCTGGCGGGCTCGGACCAGTGGCGGGCGGCCGGTGAGCGGCTGCGGGCGCTGGTGGACACCTGGAAGGGGCTGCCCCGGCTGGACCGCAAGTCCGACGACGAGCTGTGGCACCGCTTCTCGCACGCCCGGTCGGCGTTCTCCAAGCGGCGCAAGCAGCACTTCGCGCACCTGGACGCGCAGCGCGAGGAGGCCCGCAAGACCAAGGAGCGTCTGGTCGCCGAGGCGGAGGCGCTGTCGAACTCGACGGACTGGGGTGCGACGGCGGCGCGTTACCGGGACCTGATGGCGGAGTGGAAGGCCGCGGGCCGCGCCCAGCGCGAGCACGAGGATGACCTGTGGAACCGCTTCCGCGGCGCCCAGGACGTCTTCTTCGCCGCCCGCGGTTCGGTCTTCGCCGAGCGTGACGCGGAGCAGACGGAGAACCTCAAGCTCAAGGAGGAGCTGGCCGAAGAGGCCGAGAAGCTCCTGCCGATCACGGATCTGAAGGCCGCCCGGGCCGCGTTCCGCGCGCTCAACGAGCGCTGGGAGGCCATCGGCCATGTGCCGCGGGACGCCCGGCCGAAGGTCGAGGGCCGGATGCAGTCCGTGGAGCGGGCCATGCAGGAGGCCGAGGAGGCCGAGTGGCGCCGGACCAACCCGGAGGCACGCGCGCGTGCCGAGGGCCTGACCGGTCAGCTCCAGGCCGCCGTGGACAAGCTGAGCGGCCAGATCGAGCAGGCGCGGACGCAGGGCAACGAGGCCAGGGCCCAGAAGCTCGAGCGGGAGCTGGAGGGTCGCCGGGCGCTGCTGGACCAGGCGCTGAAGGGACTGCAGGAGTTCGGCGGCTGACGAAGGCCGCCGCACGCTGAGAGGGGCTCCCGTACCGGGTGGTGCGGGAGCCCCTCCTGCGTGTCCTGCGTGCCTCGTCCTCCGTGCCTCGCGCTTCGTGGCTTGCGTGCCGTGCGCGCCGGGTCTACCGGTTGCGGGCCGAGGTCACCCGGTACACGTCGTAGACGCCCTCCACGCCCCGTACCGCCTTCAGGACGTGCCCGAGGTGCTTCGGGTCGCCCATCTCGAAGGTGAAGCGGGAGGTGGCGACACGGTCGCGGGAGGTCTGGACGGCCGCGGAGAGGATGTTGACGTGCTGGTCGGACAGCACGCGCGTGACGTCCGACAGCAGCCTGGAGCGGTCCAGCGCCTCGACCTGGATGGCGACCAGGAAGACCGAGGACTGGGTGGGCGCCCACTCCACCTCGAGGATGCGCTCGGGCTCCCGGGACAGTGAGTCGACGTTCACGCAGTCGCTGCGGTGGACCGAGACACCGCTGCCGCGGGTCACGAAACCGATGATCGGGTCACCGGGGACCGGCGTACAGCAGCGGGCCAGCTTGACCCAGACGTCGTCGACGCCCTTGACGACCACGCCGGGGTCGGCGCTGGTGCGGCGCTTGCGACCGCGGCCGCGGGCCGGCGGCACCGACTCGTCGATCTCCTCGGTGGCCGCCTCCTCCCCGCCGAGGGCCTGCACCAGCTTCTGGACGATGTTCTGCGCGGCGACATGGCCCTCGCCGATCGCCGCGTAGAGCGCGGAGATGTCCGAGTAGCGCATCTCGTGCGCCAGCGTGACCAGCGAGTCGCCGGTGAGGATGCGCTGGATCGGCAGGTTCTGCTTGCGCATCGCGCGGACGATGGCGTCCTTGCCCTGCTCGATGGCCTCGTCGCGGCGCTCCTTGGAGAACCAGGCGCGGATCTTGTTGCGGGCGCGCGGCGACTTCACGAAGCCGAGCCAGTCCCGGGAGGGGCCCGCGCCGGCCGCCTTGGAGGTGAAGACCTCCACCAGATCGCCGTTGTCCAGGGTCGACTCGAGCGGTACGAGACGGCCGTTGACCCGCGCCCCGATGGTGCGGTGGCCGACCTCGGTGTGGACCGCGTAGGCGAAGTCCACCGGGGTGGCGCCCGCGGGGAGCGCGATGACGTCGCCCTTGGGAGTGAAGACGAAGACCTCGTTGCGGGACAGGTCGAAGCGCAGCGACTCCAGGAACTCGCCGGGGTCCTCGGTCTCCTTCTGCCAGTCGAGGAGCTGCCGCAGCCACGCCATGTCGTTGACGGCGGCAGAGTCCTTGCCGGCCTTGCCCGCCGCCTTGGGCACGTCCGTGCGGACCTTGGAGGCTCCGGCGACGGCCTCCTGCTTGTACTTCCAGTGCGCGGCGATGCCGTACTCGGCGCGGCGGTGCATGTCGAAGGTGCGGATCTGGAGCTCGACGGGCTTGCCGCCGGGGCCGATGACCGTCGTGTGCAGCGACTGGTACATGTTGAACTTGGGCATCGCGATGTAGTCCTTGAACCGGCCGGGGACCGGGTTCCATCGCGCGTGCACCGTGCCGAGGGCCGCGTAGCAGTCGCGGACGGTGTCCACGAGGACGCGGATGCCCACCAGGTCGTAGATCTCCGCGAAGTCCCGGCCGCGGACGATCATCTTCTGGTAGACGCTGTAGTAGTGCTTGGGGCGGCCGGTGACGGTGGCCTTGATGCGCGCGGCCCGCAGGTCCTGCTGCACCTCGTCGGTGACGACGGCGAGGTACTCGTCGCGCTTGGGGGCGCGTTCGGCGACCAGACGGACGATCTCGTCGTACATCTTGGGGTAGAGGATCGCGAAGGCGAGGTCCTCCAGTTCCCACTTGATGGTGTTCATGCCCAGCCGGTGGGCGAGCGGCGCGTAGATCTCCAGGGTCTCGCGTGCCTTCTTCTCCTGCTTCTCGCGCTTGAGGTAGCGCATGGTGCGCATGTTGTGCAGGCGGTCGGCGAGCTTGATGACCAGGACGCGGGGGTCCTTGGCCATGGCGACGACCATCTTGCGCACGGTCTCGGCCTGCGCGGCCTCGCCGAACTTGACCTTGTCCAGCTTGGTGACGCCGTCGACCAGCAGCGCGACGGTGTCTCCGAAGTCACGGCGGAGCTGCTCCAGGCCGTACTCGGTGTCCTCCACCGTGTCGTGCAGCAGGCCGGCCATCAGGGTGGCCGGGTCCATGCCCAGTTCGGCGAGGATCGTGGTCACGGCGAGCGGATGCGTGATGTACGGGTCGCCGCTCTTGCGCTTCTGGCCGCGGTGCCAGCGCTCGGCGACCTGGTAGGCGCTCTCGATCTGGCGGAGCGTGGCGTTCTCGATCTTGGGGTCGTTGCTGCGGACTATCCGCAGCAACGGTTCCAGCACCGGGTTGTACGGGTTGGCACGCTGCACACCGAGTCGGGCCAGCCGGGCGCGGACGCGGTTGGAGGAGCCGGCGCGGGCGGGCTGTCCGGTGTTCGGGCGGACCATGGGGGCGGAGCGCTCGGGCGAGGAGGATCCCCCCGTTCGAGCGGAGCCGAGAGGGGGGACGGGCTTGGGGCGCGGCTGCTCGGGCTTGTCCGCGGCTGCCTGGGCGTGCTGGACCGGCCTGCGCGTGTCGTTCTTCGCGTAGGGCGTGCTGGGCACAGGCTTGGCCGCGGCAGCCGAGTCGGACTCGGGCTTGTCTGCCGTCAGGTGCTGGGCCTCGTCTGGCAAGAGGACTCCTCGTGCGCTTTCCGGGTCCCCCGGCAGGCTCCGGACCCCCCATGGTAGCCATCCCCGGCCGGGGGCTGTCCTGCGGACCGGTGTGAGGACCGTCCACCCGTGAAACGCACGGGGCGGGTACCGGATTCCCACGGTACCCGCCCCGTGCGGTGTTCACCGCGCTCCACGCCCGTCACACGTCGCCGCTCAGAGCCTGAGCAGTGCCTCCAGCGGGGCACCGGCCAGGGCCGACTCCACCCTGGCCCGGCCACCGAGGAAGCCGAGTTCCATCAGCACGGCGAGGCCCACGACCTCGGCGCCGGCCCTGCGGATGAGCCGCACCGACGCCTCGGCGGTGCCGCCGGTGGCGAGCACGTCGTCGATCACCAGGACGCGGTCGGTGGTGGTCAGGTCCTCGGCGTGCACCTCGATCTCGGCGGAGCCGTACTCCAGGTCGTACGCCTGGCTGAGGGTGGCTCCGGGGAGCTTGCCCGCCTTGCGCACGGGGATGAACCCGAGGCCGGCCTGGACGGCGACCGGGGCGCCGAGGATGAAGCCCCGGGCCTCCAGGCCGACGATCTTGGTGGCGCCGGTGGCTCCGGCGATCACGGCGAGGGCGTCGCTGAGCACGGCGAACGCCTTGGGGTCGGCCAGGAGCGGGGTGATGTCCTTGAACATCACCCCCGGCTCCGGGTGGTCCTCGACGTCCCGGATACGGCTCAGCAGCAGTGCGGCGGCGTCGGTTGTTTCGGTCATCTGCGTTTTCCTGAGGGTCGGCCGCGCCCGCGGCTGCGGGACGCGGGTTGATGGTGTGGCCCCACAATGGCGGGCGCGGCGGGAACGGCGTCCGTCGGTCCGTGGTCGTGGCTGTCGTCGGGCATCCGGCTCTCGGCCGGCCCGCCCGTCTCCGTGCCCCGGGCCCGCTTGGCCAGGACACGCTTCTTCAGGGTCCTCATCGCCGGCTCGCGCTCCTTGAGGTCGGCGACGAGCGGCGTGGCGATGAAGATCGAGGAGTACGCACCGGCGGCGAGACCGACGAACAGCGACAGCGAGATGTCGTTCAGCATGCCGGCGCCGAGGACTCCGCCGCCGATGAACAGCAGGGCACCCACCGGCAGCAGCGCGACCACCGTGGTGTTGACGGAGCGGACCAGCGTGCTGTTGATGGAGCGGTTGGCGATCTCACTGTAGGTCCAGCGGGTCTGCTGGGTGATGTCGCGGGTCTGTTCCTTGAGGCTGTCGAAGACCACGACCGTGTCGTAGAGCGAGTAGCCGAGGATGGTCAGCAGCCCGATCACCGTGCCCGGGGTGACCTCGAAGCCCACGAGAGCGTAGATGCCGACGGTGATGGTGAGGTCGTGGATCAGCGCGACGAACGCGGCGACGGCCATGCGCCACTCGAAGGCGACGGCCAGATAGATCACGACCAGGAACAGGAAGATGCCGAGGCCCAGCCAGGCCTTGTTGGCGATCTGCTCGCCCCAGCTGGGACCGACCAGGTCCGCGTTGATCTGCTCGGGATTGACCTTCAGGTCCTGGGAGAGCTCCGTCTTGATCTTGTCCGAGACACCGGTGTCGATGCCCGCGATCTGGATGCGCAGACTGCCGTCACCGAGCTTCTGGACGATGGCGTCGTGGCCGGAGGCCTCTTCCGCGTAGGTCTCGGCCTGGGCGACCGAGGCGCTCATGTTCTTCGGGGTGGTGAAGACCGCCCCGCCCTGGAACTCGATGCCCATGTGGAGGCCGCGCACCGTCAGGCCGAGGATGGCCAGGACGGTGATCAGGATGGAGATGCCGTACCAGATCTTGCGGCTCTTGATGAAGTCGTATCCGACCTCACCGTGGTGCAGTCGGGCACCGAGACTACCGAGCTTCGACATCCCTCACGCCTCCTTCGGGTGGGAGGGGGCGGAGTGGTGGCGGGTGCGGCGCAACGGCGGCTTCGCTCCCAGAGCCTTCGGGTCGAGACCGGACCACTTGTGGCCGCTCGCGAAGAACTTCCGGCGGGCCATCAGCGTCAGCAGCGGCTTGGTGAACAGGAACACCACCACGACGTCGAGCACCGTGGTCAGGCCGAGCGTGAAAGCGAAGCCCTGGACCTTGCCGACGGTGACGACGAAGAGCACCGCGGCGGCGAGGAACGAGACGAAGTCGGAGACCAGGATGGTGCGCCGGGCGCGCGGCCAGGCCCGCTCCACGGCGGGGCGCAGGGTGCGGCCCTCACGGATCTCGTCCCGCACGCGTTCGAAGTAGACGATGAACGAGTCCGCCGTGATGCCGATCGCGACGATGGCGCCGCAGACGGCCGGCAGGTTCAGCGCGAAGCCGATGGTCGGGCCGAGCAGGGCCATGATCACGTAGGTGAGGGACGCGGACACCAGCAGCGAGGCGACGGCGATGAAGGACAGACCGCGGTAGTAGACCAGCAGGTACAGGACGACCAGGGCGAGGCCGATCGCGCCGGCGACGAGACCGGCGTGCAGCTGGTCACCGCCGAGCGCGGCGGTGACGGTGGTGACGCTGTCCTCGCGGAACGTCAGCGGCAGCGCGCCGTAGGACAGCATGTTGGCGAGTTCCTCGGCCGACTTCTGCGTGAAGTTGCCGGAGATCTCCGCGTTGCCGCCGGTGAGGGCCTGGCTGACGTAGGGGTCGGAGACGACCTCGCCGTCCAGGACGATGGCGAACTGGTTCTGCGGGGGCGGGTTCTGGGCCAGCTTGCCGGTGATGTCGGCGAACTTGCTGCTGCCCTTGTCCGTGAAGTCCATGGTGACGGTCCAGCCGGCACCGGACTGCGTGTTGAGGACGGCTTTGGCCTGGTCGACGTCCGTGCCGTCGACGGCGGCGGGGCCGAGGATGTACTTCTGCCACTGGCCCTGGGAGTTCTGGCCGCAGGCCACGGTCGAGTCGGTGGACCTGGCGCCGTCTCCGGCGGTGGCGCGGGCGCTCGCCTTGGTGCAGTCGAGCGCGGCGTACTGGGCCTGGAGCCCGCTGTCCGTCTCGCCCGGGGTACCGCCCGTGGCGGACGGGGAGGGAGTGGCCCCGTCCTCGGCCGGGCCGCTGGGGGGCGCCGACGGCGTGGCGTCGGCCTTCAGGGCGTCGGTGACCGCGCGGCCCCGGGTGGTGGAGTTCGCCGACGGGCTGGTGGAGGCGGACGGGGACCCCTCGTCGGTGGTCCTGTCCGTGGCCTTCTCGCTCGCCTTGTCGGTGGCCTTGTCCGCGCCGGCGCCCTGGCTCGAGGCGTCACCGGTGGCGCTGGGCGTGGGGGTGGCCCCGCCGGTGGCAAGTTCGGTCGCGAGGACCGGGCGGAAGTAGAGTTTGGCGGTGGTGCCGACCTGTTTCCGGGCCTGCTCGGAGTTGGTGCCCTTGGGGATGTTGACGATGATGTTACGGTCGCCCTGCGTCTGGACCTCTGCCTCGGAGACGCCGAGGCCGTTGACGCGACGTTCCATGATGGAGACCGCGGTTGCCATGTTGGCCGGGTTGATCGCGGATTCCTGGCCGGCCTCGGGGACCGCCGCCAGCGTGATGCTGGTGCCGCCGGCCAGGTCGATGCCCAGACGCGGGGTTTTGTGCCCGGAGGCGAACATGCCTCCGGTGAGCGCCACGATGGCGATCAGGATCAGGGTGAGCGAGCGCCACGGCTTGCTTGTGACGCTCGCCTTGTTTCCCTTTTTGAGTGCAGCCACCTTCGTACTCCCTCTCGGGCCGCCTCGGGCCCGGTCGATGGGCAGGCGGCCATGACTGGTCTGGGGATTCCGTGCGAGCGGGGCGGGTCCCGGGGTGCGCGGGCGGGCCCGCGCACCCCGGGGCTCGACTACTTCGTCCCGGAACCGCCTTCGGACTTCTTCGGCTGCTCGTCCGTCTTCGCCTTGTCGGCGGCGTCGGCCGGCTCGTCGGCCGTGTCAGCCGTTTCCTTCTCGTCCTTCTTACCGAAATCGACCGGCGTGTCGTCGGAGGCGGCAGCGTCGGAGGAGGCGTCGGTCTCGGTGAGGGAGGAGGCGTCGTCGGGGACGATGTCGGCATCGGACTTCAGGTCGTGCTCGGCGCCGTGGACGATGTGGTTGTACTCCTCGTCGCTCAGGACGGCACCGATGGAGTTCTTCGCGAACAGCAGTTCCACGCCGGGGCCGGCGTCGAGAAGAACCGTGTCCTCACTGACCTCCTTGACCGTGGCGTACATGCCCCCGATCGTGCGGACACCGGAACCCGGCTGCATCTGGTTCCGCATATCAATGGCCTGCTGCTGCTTCTTCTTGGCCGACCGGGTCATCAGGAACATGGCCCCGATGAGCACAATGAAAGGGAGGAGGGTCAGGAGACTCACGGGTCGGACTTCCTTCACATGACCGCGACGGTGAACGGCCTGTTGGTTGGGGGTGTGTGATACCGCCTACAAGGGTGGCACCGGCGGAGTCTAGGCGAGTCCGCGCGCAGGGAACAACGCTCAGCGTGACACCGGGGTTCCGGTCCCGGCCGCTGCAGCCTCTCATGCCCCGAACAGGTCCCCTTGTCCGTTTCCGGTTCCGCGGGAGCCGGGCGGGGTGAGGCCGAGATGTGTCCATGCCGCCGGGGTCGCGACCCGGCCCCGCGGGGTACGGGCCAGCAGGCCCTCCCGCACCAGGAACGGCTCGGCGACCTCTTCCACCGTCTCACGTTCCTCCCCCACCGCGACCGCGAGCGTGGACAGGCCGACCGGTCCCCCGCCGAACAGCTTGATCAGGGCCTCCAGCACCGCCCGGTCGAGCCGGTCCAGGCCGCGGCCGTCGACCTCGTAGACCGCCAGGGCCGCCGTGGCGATCTCGCGGGTGACCACGCCGTCGGCCCTGACCTGGGCGTAGTCCCGGACCCGGCGCAGGAGGCGGTTGGCGATGCGGGGGGTGCCGCGCGAGCGGCCGGCGATCTCGGCGGCGCCGTCGGTCTCTATCCCCACCTCCAGGAGGCCCGCCGAGCGGTGGATCACCCGCTCCAGCTCGGTGGGCTCGTAGAACTCCATGTGCGCGGTGAAGCCGAAGCGGTCGCGCAGCGGGGGCGGCAGCAGACCCGCCCTGGTGGTGGCGCCGACCAGGGTGAACGGGGGCAGTTCGAGGGGGATGGCGGTCGCGCCGGGGCCCTTGCCGACGATGACGTCGACGCGGAAGTCCTCCATCGCCATGTACAGCATCTCCTCGGCGGGCCGGGACATCCGGTGGATCTCGTCGAGGAAGAGGACCTCACCCTCCTGGAGGGAGGACAGGATCGCCGCGAGGTCGCCGGCGTGCTGGATGGCCGGGCCGGAGGTGATGCGGATGGGGGCTTCCATCTCGGCCGCGATGATCATGGAGAGGGTGGTCTTGCCGAGACCGGGGGCGCCGGACAGCAGCACGTGGTCGGCGGTGGCACCCCGCGCGCGGGCGGCGCGCAGCACCAGGTCGAGCTGCTCGCGGACCTTCTCCTGGCCGATGAACTCGTCCAGGTCCTTGGGCCGCAGGGCGGCCTCGACGGCCTGGTCCTCCCCGTCGGCGACAGATCCCACCAACCGCTCCGCGGCGGGGTCGGTCGTGTCGTCCCAGTTCACTGAAGTCTCCTAGCCGGGGTGGGGCGGGCGTGCGGGTGGTGCGGTCGGGAGCTGCGGCCCGGGTGCCGCAGCCGGCGGTGGTGGTCCGTGGACCGCGAGCCGGACTACCGGGCGCGGTTCAGGGTCTGCAGAGCCGCCTTCAGCAGCGGGCCCACCTGGGGGGTGCCCTCGGCCGCCTCGGCCTGCGGGGTGACGGCGGCGACCGCCTCGTCGGCCTCACGTGCCGCGTACCCGAGGCCGATCAGCGCGGCGTGCAGCTGGTCGCGCCAGCCCGTGCTGCCGGGACCGGCCGCGGCCGCCGCCGCGCCCACCGGTGCGCCGAGGCGGTCCTTCAGCTCCAGGAACAGCTTCTGGGCGCCCTTCTTGCCGATGCCGGGCACGGCGGTGAGCGCCTTCTCGTCGGTGGTCGCGACGGCCCGGCGCAGCGCGTCCGGGGTGTGCACGGCGAGCATGGCCTGGGCCAGGCGCGGGCCCACGCCGCTGGCGGTCTGCAGCAGCTCGAAGACCTGCCGCTCGTCGTCGTCCGCGAAGCCGTACAGGGTGAGCGAGTCCTCGCGCACCACCAGGGACGTCGCGAGCCGGGCGGGCGCGCCGACGCGCAGCCCGGACAGGGTGTCGGGCGTGCACCGGACGGCCATGCCGACGCCGCCGACCTCGACGACCGCGGTGTCGGGGGCGAGCGCGGCGACCGTGCCGCTGACGAAGGCGATCATGCGGAGCGCCCCTTCGGTGAGTTCGGTGCTGTGGGTGTGCGCGAGGCGTGCAGGGCGGCCGCCTGACGCAGCCGGTTCTGGGCCGGGGCCCGCCAGATGTGGCAGATGGCGAGCGCCAGGGCGTCGGCCGCGTCGGCGGGCTTCGGGGGTGCGTCGAGCCGCAGCAGGCGGGTGACCATCGCGCCGACCTGGGCCTTGTCCGCGCGGCCGGAGCCGGTCACGGCGGCCTTGACCTCGCTGGGCGTGTGCAGGGCGACGGGGATGCCGCGGCGCGAGGCGCACAGCAGGGCGACGGCGCTCGCCTGGGCGGTGCCCATCACCGTCCGGACGTTGTGCTGGCTGAAGACACGCTCGACGGCGACGAACTCCGGCCGGTATTCGTCCAGCCACCGTTCCAGGCCCTGCTCGATGGCGACGAGGCGGTGTCCGAGATCGGCGTCGGCGGGCGTGCGTACGACGCCGACGCCGAGCATGGTGAGCGGTCGCCCGGCAACCCCCTCGACCACCCCGACGCCGCACCGCGTCAACCCCGGGTCGACCCCCAGCACCCGCACACCGGCCTCCCCTCTCTCTGCGGCTCGTCCGCCGCCGCTCTCGCGGACCTGGCTGATCGCCGCCGGGGTTCCTCGAGCGAGGGTTACGGTCCGCGTACGGTGATCTTTGGCGTACGCCAGGCTATCGGCTGCCACTGACAGGAGCGCGGGCCGGTGGGGACATGCCCCCACCGGCCCGCTGGGATCGTCACGCACGCGGCCACGTCACGCGTCGACGTCGACCTTCTCCATGATCTCGTCGCTCACGTCGAAGTTGGCGAAGACGTTCTGCACGTCGTCGCTGTCCTCCAGCGCGTCGATCAGCTTGAAGATCTTCTTGGCGCCCTCCTCGTCCAGCTCGACCTGCATGGTCGGGACGAAGTTGGCCTCGGCGGAGTCGTAGTCGATCCCCGCGCCCTGCAGCGCGGTGCGGACCTCGACGAGGTCGGTGGCCTCGCTGAGCACCTCGAAGGACTCACCGAGGTCGTTGACCTCCTCGGCGCCCGCGTCCAGGACGGCGGCGAGGACGTCGTCCTCGGCCAGCTCACCCTTGGGGACGATCACGACGCCCTTGCGGTGGAACAGGTACGACACCGAGCCGGGGTCGGCCATCGAGCCGCCGTTGCGGGTCATCGCGACCCGCACGTCCGAGGCGGCGCGGTTGCGGTTGTCGGTGAGGCACTCGATGAGCACCGCGACACCGTTCGGGCCGTAGCCCTCGTACATGATCGTCTCGTAGTCGGCGCCACCGGCCTCGAGACCGCCACCGCGCTTGATGGCGGAGTCGATGTTCTTGTTCGGCACCGACTGCTTCTTGGCCTTCTGAACGGCGTCGTAGAGCGTCGGGTTGCCGTCCAGGTCGACACCGCCCATACGCGCGGCGACCTCGATGTTCTTGATCAGCTTCGCGAAGAGTTTGCCGCGCTTGGCATCGAGGACGGCCTTCTTGTGCTTCGTCGTGGCCCATTTGGAGTGGCCGGCCATCTGACTCTCTCCTTCGCGTAACCCATCCCTGCAACAGACTCCCCCAGGGCTCGAAAGCCCGGGAGGTACCCAGGAATCCTACAAGGCGTCGGCCGCCCGGCACTCGCGTGTCATGGCGACGAACAGACCGTGCAGGCGGTGATCACCGGTCAGTTCCGGGTGGAACGAGGTGGCCAGGGCATTGCCCTGGCGGACCGCGACGATGTGGCCGTCGTGCTCGGCGACCACCTCGGCTCCGGCGCCGACGGACTCGACCCAGGGGGCGCGGATGAAGACACCGTGCACGGGGCCGCCCACCACTCCCTTGACGTCCACCGCGGCCTCGAAGGAGTCGTTCTGCCGTCCGAAGGCGTTGCGGCGCACGATCATGTCGATCCCGCCCACGGTCTCCTGACCCGAGCGCGGGTCGAGGATCCTGTCGGCGAGCAGGATCATCCCGGCACAGGTGCCGTAGACGGGCATGCCGGCCCGCACCCGTGCGCGCAGGGGCTCCATCAGTCCGAACAGGACGGCCAGTCTGGAGATGGTGGTGGACTCCCCGCCGGGCAGGACCAGGCCGTCGACCTCGGCGAGTTCGTCGGGCAGGCGCACCGGCCTGGCCACGGCACCTGCCGCGGCCAGGGCGACGAGGTGTTCCCGTACGTCGCCCTGGAGGGCCAGGACGCCTGTCACGACGTCGCTCATGCCTACCAGCCGCGGTTGGCGTAGCGCTCGGCCTCGGGAAGGGTGTCGCAGTTGATGCCGACCATGGCCTCACCGAGGTTGCGGGACGCCTCCGCGATCACCTTCGGGTCGTCGTAGAAGGTGGTGGCCTTGACGATGGCGGCGGCGCGCTTGGCCGGGTCGCCGGACTTGAAGATGCCGGAGCCGACGAAGACGCCCTCGGCGCCGAGCTGGCGCATCAGCGCGGCGTCGGCGGGGGTGGCGACACCGCCGGCGGAGAACAGCACGACGGGCAGCCTGCCCAGCTCGGCGACCTCCTTGACCAGCTCGTACGGGGCACGCAGCTCCTTGGCGGCGGCGTACAGCTCGTGGTTGTCGAAGCCGCGCAGCCGGGCGATCTCGTTCTTGATCTGGCGCAGGTGACGGACGGCCTCGACGACGTTGCCGGTGCCGGCCTCGCCCTTGGAGCGGATCATCGCGGCACCCTCGGCGATGCGGCGCAGGGCCTCGCCGAGGTTGGTGGCACCGCAGACGAAGGGGGTGGTGAACGACCACTTGTCGGAGTGGTTGACCTCGTCGGCCGGGGTGAGCACCTCGGACTCGTCGATGTAGTCGACGCCGAGGGACTGCAGGACCTGGGCCTCGACGAAGTGGCCGATGCGGGACTTGGCCATGACCGGGATGGAGACGGCCCCGATGATGCCGTCGATCATGTCCGGGTCGGACATGCGTGCCACGCCGCCGTCCTTGCGGATGTCGGCGGGCACGCGCTCCAGGGCCATGACGGCGACGGCGCCCGCGTCCTCGGCGATCTTCGCCTGCTCCGGCGTGACGACGTCCATGATCACGCCGCCCTTGAGCTGCTCGGCCATGCCGCGCTTCACGCGGGCGGTGCCGGTCTCGGGAGCCTGGTTTTCGGAGAGCGTGCTGGACACGAATGACCTCACTGTTGCGAAGAGGGGGTTTCTGCAGCACTGAGGAAACGTGAACGGACCGGTCCACAGCAAGAGCCAATGACGAGGCGGTGGATCCTTCTGGGTGGGCTCCTGGTCTTCCCGGGCGGGGCCTCGCTACGCGGCCCGCTCCATCAGGAAGGCCGGTGGTTCGTCGTCCATTTCGAAGGCCATCGGGAACGGCGCGTGTCCCGCCAGCCGGAACCAGCGCACCTTGCGGTGCCGGCGCAGAGCACGTGCGGCCCGTACGGCGTCGTTGTGGAAACGCCGTGCCATGGGCACCCTGCGCACCGCCTCGGCGAGTTCCAGGGCCGCCTCCTCTCCCCCGGGCGCGTCCCTGACCGCGTCCACCTGCGGCGCCTCGGCGAAGACGGCACGCAGCGCCTGGCTCAGTTCGCTCTCGGCGACCTCCCGTTGCTCCTCCACCGTCTGCCGTGCGGCGTGCGCGGCCTCGTAGAGCACGATCGAGGCGGCCGGGTCGAGCACCCCCGACGTGGCCAGTTCCTGCGCCACCGAGGCGCGACGCAGCAACTGCGCGTCCAGCGCGGCACGGGCGGCGTCGATCCGGGCGTGCAGCCGGTCCAGCCGCCCCGCCGTCCAGCTCAGATAGAGGCCGATCGCGGCGAGGACGACAAGGATCCAGATGAGGGTTGCGGTCACGGGCGGCAAGGCTACCGGGAGCCGCATCCGGACCCGAACAAGCCGGAGCCCGACCGGCGGGGCCGGGCTCCCGTTCCGTTCCGAGCCCTCAGTCCCGCGTCAGACCGAATCGTGTCCACCGTTTCGCCGTCCGGTCGTCCGCCGCCACCGCGGCCGCGCCGGCGGTCACCGTCTCGTAGACGGACATGATGTCCGCGCCGACGGTCGACCAGTCGAAGCGGCGGACGTGGGCGCTGCCCCGTTCACTCAGCTTCGCGCGGCGCTCCGGGTCCTCCAGGAGGCCGATCGCGGCGTCGGCGAGCGCGTCGGCGTCCTCGTTGGGGAACAGTTCGCCCGCCGCCCCCCGGTCGAGGACCTGGGCGAAGGCGTCCAGGTCGGAGGCGAGCACCGGCGCCCCCGCGGACATCGCCTCGACCAGGATGATGCCGAAGCTCTCGCCGCCGGTGTTGGGCGCCACGTACAGGTCGACGCTGCGCAGGAGCCGGGCCTTGTCCTCGTCGCTGACCATGCCGAGGAACTCCACCCGGGAACGGAGTTCGGCGGGCAGGCTCTCGACCGCCTCCTCCTCGTCGCCGCGTCCCGCGACCAGCAGCCGCGCCCGCGGGCGGGCGGCGAGGATCTTCGGCAGGGCCCGCATCAGCACCGGGAGGCCCTTGCGGGGCTCGTCGATACGGCCGATGAAGCCGATCGTCTCCCCCTGCCACCGCGGATCGGCCTCGGCGCGGGCGAAGAAGTCGACGTCCACACCGTTCGGGATCACCACGGCGTCCCCGCCGAGGTGTTCGACGAGCGTGCGGCGGGCGTACTCGCTCACCGCGATCCGCGCGCTGATCTTCTCCAGGGCCGCCTGCAGGATGGAGTAGGCGGCGATCATGGCCCTGGAGCGCGGGTTGGACGTGTGGAAGGTGGCCACGATGGGTCCCTCGGCGGCCCAGCAGGCCAGCAGACCGAGCGAGGGCGAGGTCGGCTCGTGGATGTGGATCACGTCGAAGGCACCCTCGTGCAGCCAGCGCCGCACCCGGGCCGCCGACAGGAAACCGAAGTTGAGCCGGGCCACCGAGCCGTTGTACGGCACCGGCACCGCGCGGCCGGCCGAGACGACGTACGGCGGCAGCGGAGTGTCGTCGTCGGCCGGGGCGAGGACGGAGACCTCGTGGCCGAGCCGGATGAAGTACTCGGCCAGGTCACGGATGTGGAACTGGACGCCGCCCGGTACGTCCCAGGAGTACGGGCAGACGATGCCGATTCTCACGGAGTCGCCTCCCGCGCGGGATCGAGGTCCTTGAGCCACAAGCGCTGCAGCATGTGCCAGTCCTCCGGATGCTCGGCGATCCCCGTGGCGAAGGCGTCGGCCAGCGCCTGTGTCATCACGGACGTCTTCTCGGCGCGGGTGCCCGACTCGGGGATCCCGACCGGCGGATGGACCCGGCCCCGCATCACGGGCGAGTCGTCGTACCAGAGCGTCACCGGCAGCAGCAGCGCACCGGTCTGCTGGGCGAGCAGGGCGGGGCCGGCCGGCATCCGCGCGCTCTCGCCGAAGAAGTCGACCTCCACGCCGGAGGCCGACAGATCGCGGTCGGCGACCAGGCAGACCAGTCCCCCGCCGCGCAGCCGCCGGGCCAGCGTGCCGAACGCGCTGCCGCCGCTGTGCGGGAGCACCTCCATGCCGAGGCCCTCGCGGTAGGCGACGAACCGGTCGTACAGCGTCTCCGGCTTCAGTCGCTCGGCGACGGTGGTGAAGGGGATGCCGAGCCCGGTGGTGGCCCAGGCGCCCGCGAGATCCCAGTTGGCGAGGTGCGGCAGTGCCAGGACGACGCCCTTGCCGGCCGCCATGCCGTCGGTCAGCCGGTGGATGTCCTTGATCTCCACACCGCCCGTTATGCGCTCCCGGCTCCAGGCCGGCAGCCGGAAGGACTCCATCCAGTACCGCAGGTACGAGCGCATGCCCGCGCGGGACAGTTCGGCGAGCCGCTCGGGGCCCGCGCCCGGCACCACGCGCGCGTAGTTGGCCTCCAGCCGCAGCACGCCCTTGCCCCGGCGCTTCCAGGCCAGGTCGGCGATGCTCCGGCCGAGCCGTACGGCGACGGGTTCGGGGAGTTTCCTGACGGTGGCCCAGCCGACGCCGTACAGGGCGTCGGTCAGCCGTTCCTGGACGCTCACTTCGCGGTCTCGCTCCCCCGGGTCTGCCGGTCCTCGGCGGACTTCCGCGCCCCGGTCTCCTGCGTCCCGGACTCCCGTTCCGCGGGCTCCCGTTCCGCGGGCTCCCGTTCCGCGGCCTCGGCCTCGGCGGACTCCCGGCGGACGGTGACGACCCGCTGGATCAGCGTGATCAGGCTGCCGACGGCGACGATCCACAGGGCGACCGGCAGCAGGTACCGGACGCCGGGCACACCGAATGCGTGCAGGCCCGCCAGGCCCGCCGCGACCAGCGAGATCACCAGCCGCTCGGCCCGCTCGATCAACCCGTTCACCGCGACCGGCAGTCCGATCGACTCGCCGCGCGCCTTGGTGTACGACACCACCTGGCCGCTGGCCAGGCAGAAGATCGAGACGGCGCACAGCACGAGGTCGTCGCCCCCGCCCGCGTACCACAGGGCGAGACCGGCGAAGACGGCCCCGTCGGCGACCCGGTCGAGGGTGGAGTCGAGGAAGGCCCCCCAGCGGCTGGAGCGGCCCAGCTGGCGGGCCATGTTGCCGTCGACGAGGTCGGAGAACACGAACAACGTGATGACGACCGTGCCCCAGAAGAACTCGCCCATGGGGTAGAAGACCAGCGCGCCCGCGACCACACCCGCGGTGCCGATGAGCGTGACCGTGTCCGGGCTGACCCCCCGCCGGATGAGAAACGCGGCGAACGGCGTGAGGACACGCGTGAAGAATGCACGCGCGTACTTGTTCAGCATGGCCTTCCCGACGGTCGGTGTGGCCGTGTGGCCCTGCTGGCCACCGGCTGGCCCATCGTAGTCACGCGTGCGTACCGCCGTCGGCCGGGCACCGAACGTCCGGCGCGGGTCGGCGGCGCACGCGGGGGCGGACCGGGAGGCGGGATCACGTCCCTCGTATGGACGCACCGTGACGGGAGTGCAAAGCTCGAAGGAGCGCGGGCGTCGCCGGAGCCGTCACCGCTCGGGGTGCCCCCGGGCGAGTGCCCGGGGGCAGGGTTCCGCTTATCCGCGCCCACAGTGACTTCACCGTGCACGGGAGGCAGGACCGTGACTCCGCTCCCCCTCCTGAAGGAAGGGTGCTTCCCACCCGAGGGTTGCGGTCCAGCCCGAACCGGTCCCTTGCGGGACACCAGAAACGTACATCAGGGATTCGATTCCCCCACCGGCTGAAGCTGGTGGTTCCCTCGGAAGAGGTCCGATGGGCGACAAGGCGCACACACACCCCGGAGCCGCCGGAAGGGCACAGGCGGCCGACCACCCCACGTCCGTACGGAATGTGGTACTGGTCGGCCACTCCGGATCGGGTAAGACGACCTTGGTGGAGGCTCTCGCACTGACCGCGGGGGCGGTGAACCGGGCGGGCCGGGTGGAGGACGGCGGCACCGTCTCCGACTACGACGACATCGAGCACCGGCAGCAACGCTCGGTACAGCTCTCCCTGGTGCCCGTGGAATGGGACGGCATCAAGATCAACCTGCTGGACACCCCCGGATACGCCGATTTCGTCGGTGAACTCAGGGCCGGTCTGCGAGCGGCGGACGCGGCCCTCTTCGTCGTCTCGGCCTCCGACGGCGTGGACGGCTCGACCCGGATGGTGTGGGACGAGTGCGCGGCCGTCGGCATGCCCCGGGCCATCGTCGTCACGCACCTGGAAGCGGCGCGCGCGGACTTCCAGGAGATGACGCGCGTCTGCGCGGAGGCGTTCGGCGGGGACGACCCCGACGCCGTGCTGCCGCTGTACCTGCCCCTGCACGGCCCTGCGGGGCCCGACGGGCACGCGCCCGTGCACGGTCTGATCGGACTGCTCTCACAGAAGCTGTTCGACTACTCCGGCGGCGAGCGCAAGGAGTCCGAACCCGGTGCGGGACATCTGCCCCTCATCGAGGAGGCCCGCGGCCGGCTGATCGAGGGGATCATCGCCGAGAGCGAGGACGAGACCCTCATGGACCGCTATCTGGGCGGTGAACAGGTCGATGTCAAGACCCTGGTCGAGGACCTGGAGCGAGCGGTCGCGCGCGGTGTGTTCTTCCCCGTCCTGGCTGCCGCACCCGCCGCCGAGGGCGCCCGCCAGGGACTCGGCACGGTCGAACTGCTGGAGCTGATCACCCGCGGCTTCCCGACCCCGCTGGAGCGCGGCACCCCGAACGTGACCTCCATCGACGGCAGGCCGCGCGAGCTCGAGCCGTGCGACCCCGACGCCCCGCTGGTCGCGGAGGTCGTCAAGACCTCCTCCGACCCCTACGTCGGCCGGATCTCCCTGATCCGCGTCTTCTCCGGCACCCTGCGCGCCGACCAGACCGTCCATGTCTCCGGGCACGGCCTGACCGACCGGGGCCACGAGGACCACGATGTCGACGAGCGGATCGGCGCCCTGTCCACGCCGTTCGGCAAGCTGCAGCGACCGGTGTCGCACGTCATCGCGGGCGATCTGGCGTGCGTGGCGAAACTGGGCCGTGCCGAGACCGGGGACACCCTGTCCGCCAAGGACGACCCGCTGCTCATGGAAGCCTGGGAGATGCCCGACCCGCTGCTGCCGCTGGCCATCGAGGCGCACAGCAAACCCGACGAGGACAAACTCTCGCAGGGGCTCTCCCGCCTCGTGGCGGAGGACCCGACGATGCGCCTGGAGCAGAACCAGGACACCCATCAGGTGGTCCTGTGGTGTCTGGGCGAAGCACACGCGGACGTGGCCCTGGAGCGGCTGCGCAGCCGGTACGGCGTCCAGGTGGACGTCGTGGCCCACCGGGTGCCGTTGCGGGAGACGTTCGGCGACCGGGCGGCCGGACGCGGGCGGCACGTCAAACAGTCCGGCGGCCACGGGCAGTTCGCCATCTGCGAGATCGAGGTGGAGCCGCTGCCGGGCGGCTCGGGCATCGAGTTCGTGGACAAGGTGGTCGGCGGCTCGGTGCCGCGGCAGTTCATCCCCTCCGTCGAGAAGGGCGTACGGGCCCAGGCCGCCAAGGGCGTCGCGGCCGGCCACCCGCTGATCGACGTACGGGTGACGCTGCTGGACGGCAAGGCGCACTCGGTGGACTCCTCCGACGCGGCGTTCCAGACGGCCGGCGCGCTGGCGCTGCGGGAGGCGGCCGCGGACGCGCGGATCAATCTCCTGGAGCCGGTGGCCGAGGTGAGCGTCCTGGTCGGCGACGACTACGTGGGAACGGTGATGAGCGATCTGTCCGGCCGGCGCGGCCGAGTGCTCGGCACCGAGCAGTCGGCGGGTGGCCGCACCCTCATCAGGGCCGAGGTGCCGGAGATCGAGATCGGCCGGTACAGCGTCGACCTGCGGTCGCTCTCGCACGGCACCGCGCGCTTCAGCCGCCGGTACGTGCGGCACGAGCCGATGCCGCCGCAGATCGCGGAGCGGGCACGGGAGGAGGTCCGCAGCGCCTGACGGCGCCGTCGGTGCCCCTCCGGTCGGCGCCGGGCGCCCGTGAGGAAACCCCGCGGGCGCCCGCGTACGCCTTTGCCCGCATGCGCCCCGAGAAGCCCTCCGGACACCCCCTCGGAGCGCCGGCCGCCGGCCCGGCAGGCGGCTTTCGGCCGTCCGCCGACGGACACCGGTGGCTGCCGATACTCTGAAGTCCAGATCAACAGGTGTGCGCGGCAAGGAAGTCGGGAAGGCCGCAAGACGACAGTCGCGGCGATCGGGGGCGGGAATGACCGTTGAGGGCGGTTACGCGGAGTTCTTCGGTCCGCAGGTGCCACGCACCGGCGACGAGGGGCAGACCCCGACGTTCGCGCTGGCCTCGGCGGCCTACCGGGACAACGAGGCCGAGGAGATACTCAAGGCCAACAACGAGTGGCACAAGTCGTCCGTCGACAAGCCCAGGATCGCGCTGTTCCGGCCGAACCTGGGCGAGGCGTTCTCCCGGGCGATCATCGACCGGATGCTGGGCTCCGGGCGGGCACCCCTCATCCAGTCCTTCGGCGCCCACCCCCAGGTGGTGGTGGAGCACAGCCTCGCGGCGCACCGCATCCGGCGGGACCGGGACAACTGGCTGAGTGCCGTGATGGTGCTGTGCGGCCTGCTGTTCCTGCCCGGACTGCTGGTGTGGCTGCTGGTCTTCCAGATCCGCACCACCATCGCCAGACGCGAGGACAAGCGGGCCGGCGCGCTCGCCACCACGCTCCTGGTCGCGGTGGGCGTGCTCGCGGTGATCTTCCTGCTCCGGATGCCCTTCGACGGGTTCTGGGGCTGGTACGCGCGCGCGTCGGTCGTCGCCCCGGTGGTGGGCTGGTTCTGGGCCAAGCGGATCTGCGAGCGCACGGCGCGGGACCTCAGGGAGCGCTGGAGCAGCCTGCTCTCCGGCGGCAGCGTGGGTGCCAAGGTACCCGAAGCGGTGCCGAGCAGCCCCGGCGAGACGGCTGCCGAGCAGTTGCGCCAGTCGCTGGCCCGGCTCAGCGCCGAACAGCAGTCCAACTCCGTGTTCTACGCCGGCCCCAAGGGGATACTGGGCATGGGAACGCGCTGGGGCAGCTGGCAGCTCGCCGAGGAGCTCATACCGATCGATCCGGACCGGGAGATCAACCCGTTCCGCAGCTGGGACGTGATCAAGGCCATCCACGACCGGCTGCGCATGCTGGAGCGTGGTCCGCTGCACACCGGCGGCTTCACCAAGCCGTCGGTACGGCACTGGATCGTCACCCCGATCGGGGAGAACGCGGACGGGGTGTCCCGGCCCGGGGGCACCGACGTCGAGGCGTACCAGATCAAGCAGCACGCCATACAGGAGATCTGCAACAACCAGCAGTTCGGCGCGGGCGACCGGCACTACCTGGGCGTGCAGTGGACGCTGTGGGACGGCCAGCTGGTCCTCACCATGCTGATCACGGTGACGGTGCTGCACGAGACGCTGCGCATCGAGGTCACCGGGCATGCCCTGGGGCCGGTGCACTCCCTGTTCACCAGCAAGCCGGCGGCCAAGGAGAAGACAGTCCAGAAGTCGGTCAGGTTCTGGGAGACCCGTACGGTGAAGCTCCCCCTGGTCGACGCGGACGAGGTGGTGCGCCTGGCCGCCCGGGCGCCGCTGACCTGGTATCCGCCGCTGCTGTACTGGCTGGGCGGCAAGCTCTCACTGCCCGAGCCCTTCGGCCTGCGGCACGCCTGGGCCGACAAGCCGTGGCGGCACCGTTTCATGGCCGACGACGCGCTGCGCGCCGCCACACCGGTCCTGCGGGCGGTGCACTCGGCGGCGATCAAGGTGCTGAAGGAGAACGGCGTGGACACGGAGAAGTTCGGCGCCCGCTCGGCGGGCCTGAGCGGAGCCGTCCAGGAAGCGGCGCCCAGGAAGGCCGACGTGTACGACGCGTAGGTCTCCGGCGGTGCGGCCGGAGACCACGGGCCCGCCGGCGGGGGCGGCAGCCGCGGATCAGTCTGTCGGCCAGGCCTCCGCCAGCATCTTGCGGGTGTCGCCCAGCAGCTGCGGCAGCACCTTCGTGTGGCCGATCACGGGCATGAAATTGGTGTCGCCGCCCCAGCGGGGTACGACGTGCTGGTGCAGATGCCCGGCGATGCCGGCGCCCGCGACGGTGCCCTGGTTCATGCCGATGTTGAAGCCGTGCGCGCCGGAGGCGGTGCGCAGGGCACTCATCGCGTGCTGGGTGAACTCGGCGAGCTCCGCCGTCTCTCCCGTCGTCAGGTCCGTGTAGTCGGCGACGTGGCGGTACGGCACCGTCATCAGGTGGCCGCCCGTGTAGGGGTAGAGGTTGAGCACGGCGTAGACCAGCTCGCCGCGCTTGATGATCAGCCCGTCCTCGTCGGACGTGGCCGGGATGGAGCAGAAGGGACAGCCGTCGTCGGCACCCGGGCCGCTCGGCTTGTTCTCGCCCTGGATGTAGGCCATCCGGTGGGGCGTCCACAGACGCTGGAACGCGTCCTGCGTACCCACTCCCGACTGCTGCTCCGGCTCACTCGTCATGCGTGCAGCATATGGCGTCACCGTGGGGGAACGGCAAAGGCCCCCGGGGAATACCCGGGGGCCGATCCCCGCGCAGGCGGGGAGCAGGTGGTCGGCAGGTGCGGACCACGGCAGAGGTCGGGATCACCCCCGCTCAGGCGGGGACCGCATCAGACCTGAACGCGACGCTCCACCACGTCAACGAGCTTCGCCAGCGCTTCGTCACGCGGAACGCCGTTCTCCTGCGAACCGTCGCGGTAGCGGAACGACACCGTGCCCGCGTTCATGTCGTCGTCACCGACGATGATCATGAACGGCACCTTGAGCTTCTGCTGCGTGCGGATCTTCTTCTGCATACGGTCCGAGGAGGAGTCCACCTCGACCCTCAGGCCCTGCTTCTTCGCGTCCGCGGCGAACTTCTCCAGGTACTCCACGTGCGCGTCGCCCACCGGGATGCCCACCGCCTGCACCGGCGCCAGCCATGCCGGGAAGGCGCCCGCGTAGTGCTCGAGGAGTACCGCGAAGAACCGCTCGATGGAGCCGAACAGCGCGCGGTGGATCATGACCGGGCGGGTCTTGGAGCCGTCCGCGGCGGTGTACTCCAGGTCGAAGCGCTCCGGCAGGTTGAAGTCGAGCTGGATCGTCGACATCTGCCAGGTGCGGCCGATGGCATCGCGGGCCTGCACGGAGATCTTCGGTCCGTAGAAGGCGGCGCCGCCCGGGTCCGGGACCAGCGGCAGGCCCTGCTTCTCGGCGACCTGGCGGAGGGTCTCGGTGGCCTCCTCCCACGCCTCGTCCGTGCCGACGAACTTCGTCTCGTCCTTGGTGGACAGCTCCAGGTAGAAGTCGGTCAGACCGTAGTCGCGCAGCAGGTTCAGGACGAAGGTGAGGGTCTTGTCGAGCTCCTCGGACATCTGCTCGCGGGTGCAGTAGATGTGCGCGTCGTCCTGGGTGAAGCCGCGGGCGCGGGTCAGACCGTGCACGACGCCCGACTTCTCGTAGCGGTAGACCGTGCCGAACTCAAAAAGCCTCAGGGGCAGTTCACGGTACGACCGGCCGCGCGCGTCGAAGATCAGGTTGTGCATCGGGCAGTTCATGGGCTTGAGGTAGTAGTCCACGCCCTCGTCGAGCTGCATGGGCGGGTACATGCCGTCGGCGTACCAGTCCAGGTGGCCCGAGGTCTCGAAAAGTTTCCCCTTGGTCGCGTGCGGGGTGTAGACGAACTCGTAGCCCTCCTCCTCGTGCCTGCGCCGCGAGTAGTCCTCCATGACCCGGCGGATGATGCCGCCCTTGGGGTGGAAGACGGCGAGACCGGAGCCGATCTGCTCGGGGATGGAGAACAGGTCGAGCTCGGAGCCCAGCTTGCGGTGGTCGCGCTTCTCGGCCTCGGCGAGGAACTCCAGGTGCGCCTTCAGCTCGTCCTTGGTCGGCCAGGCGGTGCCGTAGATCCGCTGGAGCTGCTTGTTCTTCTCGCTGCCGCGCCAGTACGCCGAGGCGTTGCGCATGAGCTTGAACGCCGGGATGTTCCGGGTGGTCGGCAGGTGCGGGCCACGGCAGAGATCCCGCCAGCACAGTTCGCCGGTCTTGGCGTCCAGGTTGTCGTAGATCGTCAGCTCGCCGGCGCCGACCTCGACGTCCGCGCCGTCGTCGTGCGACGCGGAACCCTTGATGCCGATCAGTTCCAGCTTGTACGGCTCGTCGGCGAGCTCCTCGCGGGCCTCGTCGTCGGTGACCACGCGGCGGGAGAAGCGCTGGCCGCGCTTCTGGATCTCCTGCATGCGCTTCTCGATGGCCTTGAGGTCATCGGGGTGGAAGGGCTTGTCGACGTCGAAGTCGTAGTAGAAGCCGTCCCGGACCGGCGGGCCGATGCCCAGCTTGGCCTCGGGGAACAGTTCCTGCACTGCCTGCGCCATGACGTGCGCGGTGGAGTGGCGCAGGATGTTCAGGCCGTCCTCGGAGGAGATCTCGACGCCCTCGACGGTCTCGCCGTCCTTGACCTCGTAGGCGAGGTCCTTGAGCTCACCGGCCACCCGCGCCGCGATGATCGAGCGCTCGCCTGCGAAGAGCTCGGCGGCCGTGGTGCCCGTGGTCACCACGCGCTCGTCCCGCTCGGAATCGCGTTGGATGATCACACGGACGTCTGACACCGGTCTCTCCTGACTGAAGGCTTTGACTGCGGCGCCATACCTGAGCGCACGCACGGGTGCGATCGTACCGACCCGAACCGGTCGGATGCGAAATCATTCCCCGCGGCCGGCCCGCACCGAGCGCGATACGGGCCCTCACTGAGCGTGATCGGCGCACATCCGGCCCGGCTCCCACGGGCACCCGCGGCCGCACGGAGCCGGGTGGCGAGGGGCTGCGGCGGGTTGCGACGGGTTGCGACGGAGCGGCCGGTACCCGCGTACGGCGCGCACCGACCGGGTATCACCGGAGCGGGCAGCGGACTGGAGGTCAACTGCCGGTGGCGCGCGAGGGGTTGATGGGTATGAGGTGCTGGTACGAGGGGCCGCTGGCCGCCTTCGACACGGAGACGACGGGGGTGGACGTCGAGACCGACCGGATCGTGTCGGCCGCCGTCGTCGTCCAGGACTCCCCGGGCACCCGGCCGCGGGTCAGCCACTGGCTGGTCAACCCGGGTGTGCCGGTGCCGGCCGCGGCGACGGAGGCACACGGGCTGACGGACGGGCATCTGCAGCGCAACGGCCGCTGGCCGGCACCGGTGATGTACGAGGTGGCGGAGGCGCTGGCCGAGCAGGCGGGGGCGGGCCGGCCGCTGGTGGTGATGAACGCTCCGTTCGATCTCACCCTGCTGGACCGGGAGTTGCGCCGTCATCGGGCCACTCCGCTGAGCCGCTGGTTCGAGCGGACGCCGTTGCTGGTGCTGGACCCGCGGGTCCTCGACGGGCATCTGGACCGCTACCGCAAGGGCAGCCGCACGCTCACCGACCTGTGCGCGCTCTACGGCGTCCCGTCACAGGGCGCGCCCGGCGCGGCGGAGGGTGCGGCGGCGGCGCTGGAGGTCACTCGCGCGGTGGGCCGCCGCTTCGCGTCCCGGCTGGAGCGCCTGTCCCCCGGCGAGCTGCACACGTTGCAGGCGGTGTGGCACGCGGGCCAGGTCCGTGGCCTGACCTCCTGGTTCGCCCGTAACGCCACGCAGGAGGCGGTGGACCCGGCCTGGCCGCTGCGCCCGGACCTGCCGACGGCCGCGTGAGGCCCCGGCCGGGAGCGTGTGCACCGGGTCGGGGCGCACAAAAAGCCGGTCCGCCTGGGGCGGACCGGCTTTCCCGGTGGGCGATACTGGGTTCGAACCAGTGACCTCTTCGGTGTGAACGAAGCGCTCTCCCACTGAGCTAATCGCCCGGGAACGGACTGAACAATACAGGTCCGGGCGCGCTTGGTTCAAACCGCTTGCAGGTGGGCGGCCAGGCCGCGCCGCCCGGCCCGCATCATGAGTGCGTGGTTTGCGCGGAAGACGGGCCGTCCGGGCCGGGCGAGGCGGCGCAGCAGGGGTGTGCGGACGTCGACCTCCTGGTCGTAGCGGGCGAGGGTGGTGCCGGATCCCCGGGGGACGACGGTCCAGCGGGCCCAGCCGTCGATGTCCCCGGACAGGGCGACTTCCAGGATTCCGGCCGCGGGGTCGCGCCTCGTCTCCCGCACGGTCGCCACCAGGGAGAAGGGCAGCACGGAGCGGATCCGGAGGATCCCCGCACCCCCGCCGGCGGTGTCGGCGAGCCGGGTGACCTCTTTCACCTGCGGCCACCAGCGGGGATAGTCCTCGACGCGTTCCAGGGCGCGGTACACGGCGGGCGCGGGCGCCGGCAGGGTCCACAGACTGCGGAAGCGGTAATGGTTCCGGTCCATGGACGGAGTGTGCCCGCCCGCGCCCGCGTCGTGCGGTTCGCTACGGCATCCGGTGGCCGAGCAGGGCCAGGTTCTCGATGGCGGCGAGGCCGTAGAGCGCGGTGTCGTTGGTGGACACCCAGGTGGCCTCACCGCCGGCCACCAGGGCGGTCGGGCCGGTGACCTTCTCGGTCCTCCAGGGGGCGGACTCCCGGTAGCCGTCGGAGGTGTAGAACTTCTCCCAGGCCCGGTCGGCTAGTTCGCCGTCGCCGGTCCGCACGGCGGCGTAGGCGTCCAGGCGGGAGTGGCCCTGGAAGAGGATCAGGTTGCCGAAGTCGCTGCCGTAGCGTGCCGTCTGTTCCGCCTTGCTCGCGTTGAAGTAGCGGCAGTAGTCGTAGTACGCCTCGTTGAACTCCGGCATGTCGACGAGGTCGATGAGTTCGGCGCACAGTTCGTTCAGGCCGAAGACGGCCGACAGGTGGGAGACCTCGACCTTCGGGGTGTCGGCCACCGCGAATCTGCCGGTGTCCAGGTCGTACAGGCCGCTGCCCTGGACGAATCCGTTGGGCTGGGCGGCGATGGTCTCCATGGTGGACAGGACGCGCGCCCTGGCCTTCTTCCACTGGGGGCCCCGGCGTTCCCACTCGGTGAGCCAGGCGGAGACCAGGCCGCTCCAGTCGGTGCCGAAGCCGATCGACAGGGCGTGGCGGTCGGGGGTGTACGGCTCGGTGCGGATCTTGCGCAGGGGGTCCAGGGCGAGGAAGGTCTCGTCGGAGTCGACGGTGGCGTGCATGAGGTCACCGACGCGTTCGTCGGCGGTGAGGAAGTAGTAGTACCGCCGGTAGGTGGTGTTGGCGATGCGCTGCTGTTTGGCGCTGTCGGCGAAGTGCTGGACGCCGTGCCGGGTGCCGAGGCCGGCCCACTTGCCCAGGTGGTAGACGTCGACCTCGCCGGTGTGGCGGGTCATGGCCTCGGCGAAGCGGAAGATGTCGGCGCGGCCGGAGCGCAGGTAGGCGTACCAGAGCCAGAGGTCGGGCGAGAGTTCGGAGTTGTCCCAGGCGTAGCCGCCGACGTCGTAGCGCCACTGGTGGCGGACGGTGTCGTACGTGTGCATGATGTCGCCGTAGTCCCAGAAGCCGTACCAACGGCGCATCTCCACCTGGTCCTTGTAGTAGGTGAAGAGGAAGTCGAGGTGGTCCTCGATCTTCGCCTTGGCCGGGGTGGAGCGGTCGGGTTCGGCGTACAGGCCCTTGCCGAAGACGCCGGCGCCGATCAGTTGCCCGGGCGGGGCGGCGAGTTGCGGGAGGACGCGTACGGCTTCGATCTGTTCGGCGAGCTTCTCGGCGGGCGGGGTCGACTCGTTGGCCCAGAAGAGGAGTTCGGAGGTACGGGCGATGCCGTAGGGAGTGCCGAACCCGGGTTCGTAGTCCTCGTAGGTGATGTTGAGGCCTTCGAGCTGTTCGGGGAAGGTGTCCTGGCCCATGCCGTCGTGGTAGAAGCGCAGGTCCATGGGCTGCGCCTCGGGCGACCAGAGCCAGAGGGTGACCTCGGCCTCGTCGGTGTGGGCGTCACGGACGTCGAGCTGGGCGGGGTGTTTCTGCCAGAAGTCGCGCAGGCCGAAGGAGAGCCCGCCGCTGACCCCGCCGACGTAGCCGAATCCGGAGGCGCGTCTGCCGCCGCCGGCCCCGATCCAGCCGTAGCCCTTCCTGGTGCGCTTGCGCAGGGCGAAGCCGTCGGCGGAGAGCTGGGCGAGGGTGTAGTCGCCCCACTCGGGGATGTACTGCAGGCGGGTGGTGACGCGTTGGTCCCAGGTGGCGGGGTCGGGCAGCTTCTCACCCGCGTACTGGGCCGCCTGCACGGCCGCCCCCGGGTCGCGGCGCAGGCCGGTGACGCCCTTGACGGCTTCGCGCAGCAGGCCGGTGTCCTCGCCGCCGATGCGGATGTGCCGGTCGTATGCCTCGTCGCGCATCGGCACGGAGAAGCGGACGCCGATGCCACGGATGAAGTCGCCGCTCGCCCTGCCGGGTTCCTGCTGTCCGTCGTAGGTGATGGTGTGCACCATGCGGAAGGAGTCGGCGCCCGCGTAGAAGTAGAGGCGGAGGGAGAAGGGGAGCCGACTGCGCTGTCCCTTGCGGTGCTTGCCGTCGATGCGGACGACGGCGCGGACCGGTCCTTCCTGTTCGACGGTGACGTCGGTGATGGTGCCGTCGAAGCGTTCGGTCCGGACGGTGGTCTGGTCGCCGTCCTCGAACTCGGGCTGGCGCAGCAGGACGAGGCGTCCGCTCCTGGCGATCTCGGTCGAGCCGCGGGTGACGGACTTGATGATCGTGGCGCCGGACTTTCCGATCCTCGCGGTGATGACGCCGGTCGATACGTCGATGGTGCCGCCGCGTTTATCGACGGTGGCCCTCTGCTCCGGTGCCGCGGGGGTGCCGGCGGTGAGGGTGAGTGTGCCGGAGCCCGAACTCACGGCGTGTGCGGTCCATTTGAGGGAGCCGTCGGGCCAGTGGGCGATTGGCCAGGACTGGACGGGTACGGCCTTGCCGTCGGCGTCGGCCAGTGCGAAGGTCCGGTCCGTCCGGTGGAGGCCCCGGGGCCAGGGCACGCCGACGGTGGAGCCGGGTGCCGCGCCGAGGCCGCCGTCCTCGAGCCAGTCCAGGGTCACGGGGTCGTCGGCGGAGGTTTCGGCTCTCGGTGCGGCGGTGGCATCGCGTGCGCCGAGTGTCCAGCCGAACTGGGCGGCGGCGCCTGCGACGGCGGCTGCCTTCAAGAGGGACCTGCGGGGGACGGGGGACATGGCCTTTCCTTTCCGTGCGGATGCGTCTCCGTGCGGACGCATCGTGATGTCAAGGGCATGACAGGCAGAGGCGCGACGCCGGGGCGTCGGCCCCGGCACGAAAGGCACCGCCCGCGTCAGCGGTGCCGGTAGCGCTCCTCCACGGCGACGGCCGCCGCCACGACGGCCCCCAGCACGGGGAGCGCGAGCGGCGCGCTGAACCAGGCGGAGCAGACCACCACGGCCAGCCCGCCGACGATCAGGAAGGAACCGGCCGGGTCGAGCACGGTGCGGCGGCCGGCCCGCGCGAGCAGCGACCGCCAGGAGGCGCCGGGCCGCCACTCGGCCGCCGCGCGCAGTCCGGCGACGACCGCCGCGATCAGGGCGAACACTCCGACGGCGGCCACGAGCGCACCACCGGGCAGCCCGGCCCGTACGGCCCGTACGTCCACCCACACCACGGCGAGGGCGGCCCACCCGGCGAGTCCGACGAGCCACCCGCCGCGCAGCGCCGACCGGAAGTCGGCCGCGAACTCCCTCAGCCCGCCGCGCTCGTGGGCGAGCCGGCGCCCGAGGTGCCGCGCACCGGCCGCGAACGCGGCGGGGTAGGTGACGAGCGGCAACGAGGCCAGCGCGATCCACACTCCGGTGAGCAGGCACTCGGCGAACAGGGCGAACCGGCCGGTGAACAGCGACTCGCCGCGTTCCCGGAGGCCCTCGGCCCGCGCCCCGGTCATGCGCGGTTCAGTCATGCCCGGTTCACCTCAGCCCTTCAGGCCGGACGTGGCCATGCCGTCGATGAGGTAACGCTGGAAGGCCAGGAAGAAGGCCAGTACCGGCAGGAGCGCGACGAGGGACATGGCGATCATGCCGCCGTAGTTCGCCAGCGCCTCCTGGTCGACGAACATCTTCAGGCCGAGGGAGACCGTGTACTTGCCGGGCTCGTTGAGGTAGATCAGCGGGCCCATGAAGTCGTTCCAGGCGTTGATGAAGGTGAAGATGGCACTGGTGATCAGCGCGGGACGGCACAGCGGGAGCACGATCGACCAGTAGATGCGGAAGTGCCCGCAGCCGTCGAGGCGTGCCGCCTCGTCGAGTTCCCTGGGCAGGTTGCGCATGAACTGCACCATCAGGAAGACGAAGAACGCCTCCGTGGCCAGGTACTTCCCCAGCAGGAGCGGGGTGTACGTGTTGATCATGTCCATGTTGCGGAAGAGCACGTACTGCGGGATGAGCAGCACGTGGTACGGCAGCAGCAGCGTGCCGATCATCAGCGTGAAGAGCAGATTGCGGCCGGCGAACCTGATCTTCGCGAAGGCGTAGGCGGTCAGCGAGCAGGACACCACGATCCCGATCACCGAACCGATCGCGAGGAAGAGCGAGTTGAAGAAGAACGTGGAGATGGGGATGTCCGCGATGCCGTCGGCGAGGCTGGTGTAGTTCGAGGTGATCGGGTCGCCCGGGAAGAGGTCCAGGCTGCCGACGATGTCCTCGCTCTTCTTGAACGACCCGCCGATGACCCAGATCACCGGGTAGAGGATCACCGCGAGGATCGCCAGTGACCCGAGGTGCCAGGCCAGTGAGCCGGGCAGCCTGCGCCGGAAGGCCGTCGTCCGCGGGGGGCGGACCGGTGTGACGTCGGTGGTCGAGGGGGGCACCCCCTGATCGAGCGAAGTCGAGAGATCGGGGGAGCTCATCGGCCGCCCTCCTCGTAGTGCACCCAGCGTTTCTGGGACCAGAACAGCACCGCGGTGACCAGGGCGACCCCGACCAGCAGCATCCACGCCATGGCGGAGGCCAGGCCCATCCGGCTGTTCTCGAAGCCCTGGACGTACAGATAACAGGTGTAGACCATCGTGCCGTCCGCGGGACCGCAGGCGTTGCCTCCGGCACCGCCGCCGACGATGTAGGCCGAGCTGAAGATCTGGAAGGAGTGGATGGTCTCCAGCAGGACGTTGAAGAAGAGCACCGGGGAGATCACCGGCAGGGTGATGTTCCAGAACTGCCGCAGCCTGCCCGCCCCGTCGACGTCGGCCGCCTCGTACAGCTCGCGCGGCACCTGCTTCAGACCGGCCAGGAAGATGACCATGGGGGCGCCGAACTGCCAGACGGTGAGCGCCACCAGGCTGTAGATGATCAGGTCCGGGTCACCGGTCCAGCCGCCGACGTCGACGCCGAAGAGCTTCTGTGTACGGTCGACGATCGCGTCGTCGGAGAAGATCGCCTTCCACACGATGGCGACGGAGACGCTCGCCCCGATCAGCGACGGCGCGTAGAAGGCGGCCCGGTAGAAGGCCTGCCCGCGCCGCTTCTGGGCCAGCAGCAACGCCACCCCGAGCGCGGCGATCAGCTTGATCGGCGTACCGACGGCCACGTACCAGAGCGTGACCTGCACCGAGTGGCGCCAGCGCGGGTCGGCGAACATCTCGGAGAAGTTGTCCAGGCCGACCCATCGGGGGGCGTCGAACAGGTTGTAGTCGGTGAACGCGAAGTACAGGGAGGCGATCATCGGGCCTGCCGTCAGCAGCAGGAACCCGGCGATCCAGGGGGACATGAAGAGGTAGCCGGCCAGGTTCTCCCGGCGGCCCCGCCGCTTCAGGGCGGCGGGGCGCGGGGACTTCACCGGACCGTGCCGCGGCTCGGAGTCCCGGGCCGGGGCCTCCGTCGCAGGGGCGTGTGTCACGGCGGTTCCCATCAGCCGGCGAGAGCCGTCTTCGACTCGGTGAAGAACTGCTTGACGGCGTCCGCCACGGAGCGCTTGCCCAGGCCCAGTTCCTCCGCGATGCGCAGGAACGCGGCCTCGCAGATGTCGGCGCCGTTCGGATGCGGGGTGATGGGCTCCAGGACACCCGCGTCGACGAGGGACTCCTCGTAGGCGGCGATCGCCTTGTTGACCGGGTCGGTCGGCCGGTACGCGTCGTACTGCGCCTGCGTGGCGGGCACACCGCGGTCGTATCCCATGATCTTGGCGACCTCGGGATCGTGCACCATGAAGTCGATGAACCGGGCGACCTCCTCGGGGTGCCGGGTGCGCTTGGAGGCGCTCAGCATCAGGGAGCCGAGGTACTGGCCGGTCTTCTTGCCGTCCGTGGTCGGGACGGGCGCGAGACCGTACTCGCTCTTGCCCTCGGAGGTGTAGCGGACGGTGAAGTTGTCCCAGGTGAACTCGGATCCGGCGAGTTCGCCGGAGAGCGCCGACTTGGGTTTGATCTGGGCGGCCTTCCTCGGATCGGCGAACAGGCCGGACCTGACGCCCTTCTCGGCCTTGGTCCACCACCGGGTGAGATCCGCCTCGGTGAATCCCAGACCGTCCTCGGTGAAGAACGCCTTGCCGTTCTGCCGCAGATACAGGTCGTAGAGGTACATGACCCCGTACATGCCGCTGTCCCCGGCCCGCCCGGCCCTGTCCCGGATCCTCGCCATCGCCTCGTCGAAGTCGTCCCAGGTCCAGCCCTGTTCGGCTGTGACACCGGCCCGGGCGAAGACGGGCTTGTCGATGACCAGGGCCATCGAGTTCGAGCCCACGGGCACGCCGAGGAGCTTGCCGTCGATCTCACCGAACTTCTCCAGGCCCGCCCGGAATCCCTCCATGGAGAGGTGGCCGGCCTCGACCTGCCCGCTGAGGTCGAGCAGAACGTTCTTCGCGTCGTATTTACGCAGAAATCCAATGGCATTCTGGAACACGTCCGGTGGATTCCCCCCGGAGGCCTGCGTGTTGAACTTCTTCCAGAAGTCGGTGTACGGCTGGAAGTCGGTCTTGATCTTGATCTTCGGGTGTTTCTTCTCGAAAAGCGCGATGGTCCTGTTGATGCGCTCGGCCCGGTCCTCGGCACCCCACCACGAGTAACGGAGCGTCACCGTCCCGTCTCCCGAGTCGCTGCCGCCACCGCAGGCGGTGGCGGTGGCACCCAGCCCCGCGACGGCCAGCGAGGCACCCGCAGCCTTGAGGACCGTCCGCCTCCCGACCCGCCCCCCGACCCGCTTCTCCGTGGTCTCGCCGTTCTCGCCCTGCCGCATACGAGTCTCCCCGCGACGTCGCGTCCGCCTCATGAATCGTTTCAAGTAAGCGCTTGCTGGCACAAGGTACGGAGGGCCCACGGGCGCGTCAATGATTCGGACAGGAATTGCCGGGCGCGGTGATCGGGCGCGGCCGGCGACGACCCTTCGCTCCCCCGCGGGCGGGGGTGGAAAAAGCCAGGTCTGCGGAGGTGTGACCGACGGACCGAACACCGGAAGGCCCACCGGGACACGGACCCGGGAAGGTCACGGTTGAATGAAGGGCGACACCGGCAACACCGGCACCACCGACGACACCGTCACCACGGATAACGCAGCGGACACGGACGGGGCGTTCGCGCCGCCCCGCGCAAACGCGGTACGGCCCGGCTCACCGATGGCGAGCCGGGCCGTACCGCGATCCGGTGGGCGATACTGGGTTCGAACCAGTGACCTCTTCGGTGTGAACGAAGCGCTCTCCCACTGAGCTAATCGCCCGGACGCAGGAAGAACATTACCCCATGTCAGCCAGTGCCCGTGACGGTCGGGGGGCCGGTCGCCGCACCCCGTCCCGGCTCACTGGTTCTCGATCTCCCAGGGCAGCGCAAGGCCGAACTTCCACAGATAGGCCCCGGTCAACGCGGCCGCGATCACCAGGCCGATCGAGGTCAGGATGATGTTCCGGCGCCGCACCCGTGGATCGAGGGCGCGCTGCGCCGCCTCGGTGACCTTGCGCTTGGTCCACCGGAGCACCAGCTGGGCCCAGACGAACTCCGTCGCCCAGATCGCCATGCCGGCGAAGATCACCACCCACCCCGGTCCGGGCAGCACCAGCATGGCGGCACCGGCCGCCACCACCGCGAGTCCCACGATGAAGACGCCGACCTGCCAGCTCACGTGCAGGGCGCGCCGCGCCTGGACGAACGCCGGCGCCCGCGAGCCCAGCGCACGCTCGTCCTTCACCTGGTCCGCCCCGTCCGTCCCCGCCCGATCCGCCGTCATGGCCGCCTCGCCGGGTGAGTCACTCCCCGTGTTCATACCGCCGAACACTACCGGAGCCGATCCGGTCACCGGAACGGGCGCACCGGGCGAACGACCTCTCGGCCGGTTGAGTTACGTATACCGATGCAAAACCCCCAGAGGGGTTTACAACGGCACCGTAGGTGGCATGTCGATTTCGCCGACGTGCGAATCCCCGAGCGCACACTGAGCGAAAGGCCCTGGCGCTTATGAACACCACGGTCAGCTGCGAGCTGCACCTGCGCCTCGTTGTGTCGAGCGAGTCCTCCCTGCCTGTCCCCGCAGGCCTGCGGTACGACACGGCCGACCCCTACGCCGTGCACGCCACTTTTCACACCGGAGCCGAGGAGACCGTCGAGTGGGTGTTCGCCCGCGACCTCCTCGCCGAGGGACTTCACCGCCCCACGGGCACCGGCGACGTCCGCGTCTGGCCATCGCGCAGTCATGGTCAGGGCGTCGTCTGTATCGCCCTGAGCTCCCCGGAGGGGGAGGCCTTGCTCGAGGCCCCGGCGCGGGCTCTGGAGTCCTTCCTGAGGCGCACGGACGCCGCCGTGCCTCCCGGCACGGAACACCGGCACTTCGATCTCGATCAGGAGCTCTCCCACATCCTGGCGGAAAGCTAGGGAGGGTTCACCGAACCGCCCGACGCCGTCGACTCGGGGAGACGGCGCGGGCCCTGACAGCCGTGCGACGGCACACACCGGCGCCGACACCGCGGGGCACCGCGGGCGGCGCCGTTGTGTTGCGCCCACGTCCCGGCCGAGCGGGTGACCGGGAGCCCTGACCGGCTTTCCCGCGGCGCCTTTCGAAGCCATGTGCGGGCCGGACAGCGGTCGGGGGTCGCGGGAGCCACTACCATCGGCCAGCATCGGCGGGCGCCCGCCCGACCCTCAGGCCAGGGAGCGAATCGTGCTGATCACCCACGACACCCGGTGCGCGCTGGACACCGTGGTGGATCTGGTGAACACCGCACCGGAGGACGACTCGGCACCGGACGGACTTCCGGACGTCGCGGCGCTCGAGAGCTTCGTGCACTCGCACCAGGTCAGCGAGGTCGGGGTACTCACGGAGTTCGACCTGTCGGCGGTGCGCAGGCTCCGCGGACGGTTCGCGGCGGTCTTCGCCGCTCCCGAGGCCCGCGCCGCCGCCAAACTGATCAACGAACTGGTCGCGGCCGCGGGCACCACGCCCCGGCTCACCGATCACGACGGCTACGACTGGCATGTGCACTACTTCGCCCCCGGCGCCTCGATCACCGACCACCTGGCCGCGGACTGCGGAATGGCGCTGGCCTTCTTCGTGGTCGCCGGTGAGCGGGAGCGCCTGCGGCGCTGCGAGGCCCCGGACTGCCGGCACGCCTTCGTCGACCTCTCCCGCAACCGTTCGCGCCGCTACTGCGACAGCCGCACCTGCGGCAACCGCCTGCACGTCGCCGCGTACCGCGCGCGGCGCAAGGAGGCGGCGGGCTGACCGCCGGGCTCCCCGGACCGGGCGGACACAGCGGGCCCGGACACGGGTGAGCCTGTTGAAGCCGGCAGGCCCGGTGGGGGGACGGGAAGGGAATCGATGCCGTGCCGACGCGGTCCCGACGGGTGGCGCCGGGTACCGCGGGTACGGCTCACAGCCACAGCAGGTCGTGCAGGGCAGCCGTGAGCAGCAGACACCCGATCACCGCAAGGAAGATCATCAGCGGTGGCTGGGAAAGGGCGAAGAGGCATCCGCGCGGCTCTTCCTGCGGCGGCGCGGCCTCGCTCTGTGTCGTGTCCAGCATCTCGCGGCGATCATGGCGCATCGGAAGCGCCCGACGCGATCACCACTCAGGGAGTGAACGCGAGTTCACCGATTCCGTGACCTACGGCCCGGATCGTGATCGCTTACGGGCGTTCCGGGACCGGCTGTGACGTTTCAGCCGTTTCCCCCGGTCCGGCCCGCGGCGCTCCTCTCACCTGCGGAGCGGCACCTTCATATGCCGTGCTTCTTGAGGATCGCCTCGATGTCGCTGAAGTCGTCGTCGCCCCCGGCCGCGGGCCGGGACGCCGGGTGGGAACCCTGGCCCAGCGAGGGCGCCGAGGCCTTCGGGGCCACCGCCCCGGGCTGCGCGGCCGCCCCGGCCGAGCGGCGCTCCTTGCGTCCCTTCCGCTCCTCGCGGGTGCCGCCGCGACGGCGCTCCACCGCCCGCGTGGTCATGAACAGCACCCAGGCCAGGCCCAGCAGCCCGAAGCCGGCCCAGGCCGTGGGACTGAAGGCGGTGCCGGCCAGCCACTCGACGACGCCGGTCATCACCAGGCCGATGGGAACGAGGGAGTAGGCGGCGATGCGGGTCGCGGCGAGGAAGCGCTTGCGCCATGCCGTGATCAGCGCGATACCCAAGCCTGCCGCGGAGACGGCGGCACAGACGGTCTCGGCAATCATCCGGTCCTCCAGGCAGGGTCGGTTCGGTGGCGACGGGCACGTGCCGACAAATACGTGACAACAAGCACTCCGTGCCCTTCCATCCTGCACCTTCCGGCCCTCGTCGGGCCACGCTCCGATCGCAGATCAGGGACATCTCCGGGTCGGCTCCTCCCCAGGTGCCGGTGCGCCGTACCCCCTCGTCGGACCCGGTGCGGACGATCGTCCGAGGTCCGATTGGGTGCCGTGGGGCGGGGCTGGGAGACTGTCGGCCATGAGTGACTCCTCCCCCGACCGTACCGCCGCCCCCGTCCTCGACGTGTGGTGCGAGCTGCAGTGCCCGGACTGCCGCGGCGCTCTCGACGATCTGCGCGCCCTGCGTGCCCGCTACGGCGACCGCCTGGAAGTACGGCTGCGGCATTTCCCGCTGGAGAAGCACAAGCACGCCTTCGCCGCCGCGCAGGCCGTCGAGGAGGCGGTCGAACAGGGGCAGGGCTGGGCGTACGTCGAGGCCGTGCTGGGGCGGGTCGAGGAGCTGGCCCGTGGGGGAGAGCCCTTCCTGGTCCAGGTCGCCCGGGAACTCGGACTGGACGCCGAGGAGTTCGACACCGCGCTGATCGACGGCCGGCACATCCTGATCGTGGACGCGGACCAGGCCGAGGGCAAGGCGATCGGGGTGACCGGCACCCCGACCTATGTCATCGACGGCGAGCGCCTCGACGGCGGCAAGAGCCAGGAGGGCCTGCGCGAGCGCATCGAGGAGATCACGGACCGGCTGCTGGCCGGGCAGTAGGCACGGACCGGGGCCGCCCGGCCTGCACGGGCCGGCCCCCACCTGCCACGTGGCCCCGTCACAGCAGGTGCTTGTACATCGCGTACCGCGTCGTCCGGTAGCCCAGTGACGTGTAGAGCCGCTCCGCCGGGGTGTTGCCCGTGAAGACGTTGAGTCCGATCGCCCGTTTCCCGGCGGCGACCGCCTGGGCCTCGGCGAGCCGCATGAGGGAGCGTCCGTGTCCCTGGCCGCGGTGCACGGCCCCGGTCTCGACCTCGAACACGAACGCGCGCTCCCCGCGCACCGCGAGCCACAGTGTGCCCACGGGTGTGCCCCGGTGTTCGAGGACGCTGAGGAGCATGCCCTCGGTCCTGAGGCCGTCGGGCAGCAGGGCGGCGTGGTCCCCGGCCGCCTTGGCCCGCGCCTCGGCCTCCGGCACGCCGCGCTCGATCCAGCTCCGCGCGTAATCCGCCTCGCTCTCGGCGGACCACGGGCCGTACTCGGCATCGGTCATCGGCCGCGCCCTGCTGCCCTCCGGCAGGGCGGGCGGGGCGTCGCCCAGCACCTTCTCCATGGCGCAGTTGCGTACGACGTAGCCGAGCGCCGTGGCGAGGCGGAAGGCTGCGTCGGCACCGGGATCGGCGGGGACGCTCGCCTCGATGCGGCGGCAGCCCCAGCTCCGCGCGATCTCCTCGGCGGCGAGCGCGGCCACCGTGCCCCGGCCGCGTCTGCGGTCCGGCTCCTCTATCCGCAGACTCATGATCCGGGCCACGGCGCCACCGGAGACGGGCTCGGTACCGAGGCGTACGCGCCCGACGGGACGGCTGTTCACGCACACCTGGTAGCGGCGGGAACGCGTGCCGTCGGGATTTCGCTGGAGCGGCTCGGCCGGCCGCAGGGTCGTGGTCATCACCGGTGTTCTACCCACTGCGGCCCGTCGGGTCAGCCGAATTCCAGAGTGTTCACGGATCGAGGTCGGCCGTGGCGTGCTCGTCGAAGATCCGCATGGCCTTGGCGGTCACCGGACCCGGCGCGCCCGGCAGTTCACGGTCGTCGACCCGGTGCACGGCCTGCACGTCCCGCAAGGTGGAGGTGAGGAAGATCTCGTCGGCCCGCTGGAGGACGTCCATCGGCAGATCGGTCTCGGCGGCGCCGGTCCACTCGACGGCCAGCGCCCGGGTGATGCCCGCGAGGCAGCCGGAGGCGACCGGCGGGGTGTGGATCTCGCCGTCCAGGACGACGAAGACGTTCGAGCCCGTGCCCTCGCAGAGCCGGCCGACCGTGTTGCCGAACAGCGCCTCGGATGCGCCCTGTTCGCGGGCGCGGGCGAGGGCGACCACGTTCTCGGCGTAGGAGGTGGTCTTCAGGCCGGTGAGCGCGCCGCGTTCGTTGCGGGTCCAGGGGACGGTGATCACGGCGGTGGAGTCGGGGCGGCGGGTGGTCCCGTCGAGGGCGACGACGAGGGTCGGGCCGTGATCGCCACGGTCGGAGCCGAGGGGGCCGTGGCCGCCGGTGTAGGTGACGCGCAGCCGGCCGAGCGGCACCGGGTTGGCCTCGAGGACGGCCGCGCAGGCGTGGCGGACCTCGTCGGCGTCGGGTTCGGGCAGGCCGAGGCCGCGGGCCGAGCGGGCCAGCCGGTCCAGATGCCGGGTCAGCGCGAACGGCCTGCCGTTCACGGTCTTCACCGTTTCGAAGATGCCGTCGCCCACGGTCAGTCCGTGGTCGAAGACGGAGACGCGGGCGGACTCGGTGTCCTGCAGCCCGCCGTCGAGCCAGATCTTCACCTCTAGGTCCCTTCACTCACCTCGTACCCGCCCGACGCTACCGCGAGCAGCCGGGACGCCTTCAGTTCGGTCTCCCGCCACTCCCTCTCCGGGTCCGATCCCCAGGTGATGCCGGCGCCGGTGCCGAACCGGAGCACGGCGGCGCCGTCCGCCCGCCGGTCGATCCAGAAGGTACGGATGCCCACCGCCAGCCCGGCGGTGCCCCGGTCGGCGTCGACCCAGCCGATGCCGCCGCAGTACGGACCGCGGGGCGTCCGCTCCAGGGCACCGATGATCCGCAGGGCGCTCGACTTGGGCGCGCCGGTGACCGAGCCGGGCGGGAACGCGGCGGCGAACAGCTCGGGCCAGCCGGCCCCGGGCCGCAGTTCGCCCCGCACCGTGGACACCAGGTGCACCAGCCCCGGATGCTTCTCGACGGCGCACAGGTCGGGCACCGTGACGCTGCCGGTGGCGCAGACCTGTCCGAGGTCGTTGCGGACGAGGTCCACGATCATCACGTTCTCGGCGTGGTCCTTGTCCAGGAGGTCGGCCTCGGTGCGCCCGGTGCCCTTGATCGGCCCGGACTCGACGGTCCGCCCCGCGCGGCTCAGGAAGAGCTCGGGTGACGCGGTGGCGATCTCCACACCGTGTCCGGGCAGCCGGATCGTTCCCGCGTACGGGGCCGGGTTGCCGCGTGCCAGCAGGGCGGTGAGGGCGTCCACGTCGGCGTCGGCCGGGACGGGAGCGGAGAGCACCCGGCAGAGGTTGGCCTGGTACACCTCGCCGGCGGCTATGTGTTCGCGGATCCGCCGGACGCCGGCCGTGTACGCCTCGTGGTCGAGGGAGGACGTCCAGTCGCCGACGGCGGGCCCCCGCCAGCCGCCGGGCACCGGCGCGGGCACCGGCTGCTCGCGGACGTCCCGGAAGCGTGCGCAGGTCAGACGGCCCTCGAAGTCCGCGCAGACGGCCCAGAAGCCACGGGAGTCCAGTGCCGCGGGATCGTCGGTGACGTCGAGGAGTCCGGTGGCCACGCGGCTGCCGAAACGGGCGAGGGGCGGGAGATCGAGCACGTCGTCGAGTCTATGGCGGGGGACGCCGAGGTGGCCTGGCCGTGTCCGTGGGCGGGCGCAGCGCAGCACGCTGCACAAACGGGTTTTTGTACTGGCCCCGGAATCCGCTAGAGTTCACCACGTCGCCGGGACGCGGAAGCCGACCGGACCGACAGGCGGACGTAGCTCAGTTGGTAGAGCGCAACCTTGCCAAGGTTGAGGTCGCGAGTTCGAACCTCGTCGTCCGCTCGAAGGAACGGGGGCCTCCCGGGCCCCCACGCTCCTGGTGGAGTGGCCGAGAGGCGAGGCAACGGCCTGCAAAGCCGTCTACACGGGTTCAAATCCCGTCTCCACCTCCATGGACGATTAGCTCAGCGGGAGAGCGCTTCCCTGACACGGAAGAGGTCACTGGTTCAATCCCAGTATCGTCCACTGGATCTTCGGATCCTCCGCGCGATTAGCTCAGCGGGAGAGCGCTTCCCTGACACGGAAGAGGTCACTGGTTCAATCCCAGTATCGCGCACGCACCGTCCGTGATCCGCTCCTCGGAGCGATCGTGGTCCCGAGGACGATTAGCTCAGCGGGAGAGCGCTTCCCTGACACGGAAGAGGTCACTGGTTCAATCCCAGTATCGTCCACCACCCCGGAACCCCCCGGCCGCCGAGCGGCCGGGGGGTTCCGTCGTCCTCGGGGTGCGGTCAGGACGAGAACAGCATGCGGCCGAAGCCCTTGTTCCGGTGGTGGCCGTAGTGGTGACCGCCGTGCGGGGCGCCCCAGGCGGGCTGCGGTGCCGCCGGGTACGCCTGCGGGGCGGCGGGCGGCACGGGCGGCGGCGCGGACTGGGACCACTGGGCCTCCAGCCGGGTCAGCGACTCGAGTTCGCCGTAGTCGAGGAAGATGCCTCGACAGCCGCTGCACTGCTCGATCTGGATACCGTTGCGGTTGTAGGTGTGCATCGGCGCACGACACTTCGGACACTGCATGTTCGGTCAACTCCTCGCCGGTCGGCCCTGCTTCGTGTTTCGCCAGGACAGACTCTGTCCGGCTGCGGTCGGTTGCACCCTACTTCGTCGACTTGTGCGTCAACTGGCCCGGGATCGCGGCCATTCGCCGACAGGCGTCGACCACGGCACGGTCCAGCTCGTCCAGGTCCCGCCCCTCCGTCACGGCCTTGGTGACCGTTCGCGCGGCGGTCTGCACGGTGAGGGCGCGGGCCGGGACGTCCAGGACGGTCCAGGGGTCGTCCCCCGGGCCGAAGGCGGTGCCGCCCGCGGCCCGGTAGGCGTCGAGGAGCCGTGTCCATTCCTCCCCCGGCAGCAGTCCGCAGGCGAACCAGGCCGCGGGGCGTGCGAGGTCCCAGGCCGGGGTGCCCGCGCCGAGATCGTCGATGTCTATCAGCCGCCAGGGTCCCTCGGGCAGGCGTACCAGCTGGCCCAGGTGGAGGTCGCCGTGGCACAGGGCGGCCGGCCGCGGCATGGGGGCCTCGGCGCGCGCCCAGGCGGGCAGGGCCGCCCAGGCCCGCAGCACGGGAGCCGCGGCCGGGTGATCGCCGACGGCGCGGAGCCCGGCGACGGCACGGGCCGCCTTGAGGGGGCCGCGCATCTTCGGTACCGCCTCGGGCAGGCGTGCGCGGTGCAGCAGGGCGAGCAGGGTGCCGACGGCCTCCCAGGGGGCGGCGTCGGGATCGTCCGGGTCGACCGGGCTGCCGTACGGCCAGAAGGTCACGAGGCGTCCGTGCAGGTCGGCCGGTGCCGGTCCGAGCGGGGGCAGGAACACGTCCGGGAGCCCGGCGGAAACGGTGAGGCGCCGGGCCAGCTCACCGGCATCGGTGTCCGGGGCGTGGGCCTTCGCGACGGTGTCCGCGTGCCGGACGACGGTGCCGTCCGGGCGGTCGGCCAGGGCGCCGGTCGCCCCGCAGGGGCAGGTGGGGGTGCGGGTGTGGGCGATGTCCTCGGCCCGGGCGGTGAGTTCGGGAAGGAGGGCGGTGACTGTCACGGGTCTCCCTGGGTGCGGCCTGGGGAGAGGGTACGCGGTGGCTGCTGAAGCACGAACCGGCGTCGGCCCCGGTGGCGCGAGGGAGGAAGCGAGCAGGCGAGGCAGCGGCGGCACGGCTCACCGCAGTGACGAGGCACCGGCGGGCGGCGGCAGCCGCGCGCTTCGGTTCAGGCACACAAAAGTGCCGGCGCAGCTCCCCAGCTGCGCCGGCATTTGTGCCGTCCGCCGCACCCCCGTCCCCACGGGGTTTCATGGGTGGATGTCCCCGCCCGGACCGCTCTTCCGGGCCTGGGGTCGCCGTTCAGCGCCCCAGCATCTCTCCCACGGACGACGCCTGTGTGGCCACCGTCTCCCACCCGTCGAAGACGAGGAGGAGCAGGACCGCCAGGGGGAGGGCCATGAGCGTCGCCACCACGGGGTGGCGACGGCCCTCGCGGCGTGGGCGGAACGCGGCGGTGCCCGCCTGCTGTACCCGCGTGCGGACGAGTGTCCGCGGTGCCGTGTGGGCCATGACCCCTCTCCTGACCGTTTCTGTTGTCATGCTGCTTCAGATGCCTCTGTGTGCCTTGGACAGCGGCGGGCGTCCGACCTCGGGGGACGAGTACCGCACCCGCTGCTCAACCTCAAATCTAGGGGCCCGGCGCCGCCCGGACGTCATGCCCTCGTACCGATTACCGGGCCTCCCGGAGGATGAGCCGTGCCCTGCGGTGTACTCCCCTGGGTGGAGACGGACTCCTCCATGTCAGGGACATCCCCGAGGGGGCGGCCGCTGCGGGCCGCCCCGCCCGTCCCCTCGCCTACTCGGAGGCGTCCGCCCTCGGCACCGGCTGCTCGACCAGCGCGAGCACCCGGTTGGCCATGAAACGGGCGGTCCGCACCACCGAGCCCGTACGCGTGACTTCACTCACTTCCACCACGCCCCGGCGCACCGCCGTCTCCACCCTGCGGCCCGCCCTGCTCGCCACCACCTCATACGTCCGCGTCGTGTCCCCCGCGTCCACGACTATCTCCACACGATCACCCTTCACTTGATCAATCCCCCTTCGGTGTCAAGTGGTTGGGATCATGCTCGGGCGCGGGCCCGGTCTGCTCGCGCCTTTCCCGGCCACTCTTCGAGTCTCCCACCCGCCACTGACAATCCGTCGTCGTGAGAGGGCGCGGCCTCTGCGCACGGGCGCCCGGGGAAACGTAAGCTGAGGCACGTCACAGGACCGGGCAGCGGGGATGAACATGGCGATGATGCGCCTGAGGCGCGAGGACCCGCGCGTCGTCGGCTCTTTCAGACTTCACCGACGGCTCGGTGCGGGCGGGATGGGCGTCGTCTACCTGGGCTCTGACAAGAAGGGGCAGCGGGTGGCGCTGAAGGTCATCCGGCCCGATCTGGCGGAGGACCAGGAGTTCCGTTCGCGGTTCGCCCGCGAGGTCTCCGCCGCCCGCCGGATCCGCGGCGGCTGCACGGCCCGCCTGGTGGCCGCCGACCTGGACGCGGACCGGCCGTGGTTCGCCACGCAGTACGTGCCCGGCCCGTCGCTGCACGACCGGGTGGCCGACGGGGGGCCGCTCGGCGCGGCCGAGGTCGCCGCGGTCGGCGCGGCCCTGTCGGAGGGGCTGGTCGCCGTGCACGAGGCCGGGGTGGTGCACCGGGACCTGAAGCCGTCCAACATCCTGCTGTCCCCGAAGGGGCCGCGGATCATCGACTTCGGCATCGCCTGGGCCACCGGCGCCTCGACGCTCACCCACGTCGGTACGGCGGTCGGCTCCCCCGGCTTCCTCGCCCCGGAACAGGTGCGCGGCGCGGCCGTCACCCCGGCCACGGACGTGTTCTCGCTGGGTGCCACGCTCGCGTACGCGTCGATGGGCGACTCGCCCTTCGGGCACGGCAGTTCCGAGGTGATGCTGTACCGCGTCGTGCACGAGGAGGCTCATCTGCACGATGTCCCGGACGCGTTGGCGCCGCTCGTCCGTGCCTGTCTGGCGAAGGACCCCGAGGAGCGGCCCAGCACCCTCCAGTTGTCGCTGCGGCTCAAGGAGATCGCCACGCGGGAGGGCCAGGGCTTCGCCGACGTGCGTCCGCCCGCACCCCGCGGCGCGGAGCCGGAGCGGACGACCGGGCGGCAGTCCGGCAGCTATCCGGACCGCGTGCAGCGTCGGGCCCCGGGTCAGCAGGGCACGTCCGGGGGGCGGGCCACTCCCCCGCCGTCCGGGGCGTCCGCCGGACGCGGTGCCGCTCCGGCCGGGAGCGGGCCGTCGCCGCGGCGCGGCGACCGGCGGGTGCCCGCGGCGCGCGGGGGCGGCGCGTCACGCGGGGGCAGCACGTCACGCGGAGGCGCCTCGCGCGGTGGTACGCCGTCCCGGTCCGGCCCGCGGTCCACGTCGGGGTCGCGGAACCCGTCCCGGTCGGGCACCGGCTCCCGCCGTCCCGGGCCCCGGACGGCGGGTGGCGGGCTGCGGCCGGCCAATCCGCGGCTGCTCCGGCAGCGGCTGTTCGTGTTCGTCGTGGTGACGTTGGTCGTCGCGGCCGGCATCGCCCTGATCCAGGGCTGCCAGGGCCCGGCACACGGACTCGGCGACGGCGGCACCGGTGTGCGGACCCAGCAGGAGCAGGGCGGCTACGCGCCGCGGGCGCCGGGCGACCTCATGGCCGAGCGGTACGCGTCGACGCTGGACCGGGACGGCTGATCCGGCCGGGATCCGGGCCCGCGCTCACCGGGGCCCCCGTCTTCGACTCGCTTCGGCACCCCTCACAAGGCCGGTCGGCCCGTCGCCACCGCGTAGAAGGCGACCGCGGCCGCGGCGCCCACGTTGAGGGAGTCGACGCCGTGGGACATCGGGATGCGGACCCGTTCGTCGGCCGCGGCCAGGGCCCGGGTGGACAGCCCGTCGCCCTCCGCGCCCAGCATGAGGGCGACCCGGTCCATCCGGTGCGGGGCGACCTCGTCGAGGCTCCGGGCCTTCTCCTCGGGTGTCAGGGCGAGGAGGGTGAAGCCCGCCTCGCGGACCGTTTCCAGGCCCTTGGGCCAGTTGTCCAGCCTGGCGTACGGAACGGAGAAGACCGCGCCCATGGAGACCTTGACGCTGCGGCGGTAGAGCGGGTCGGCACAGTCCGGGGAGAGCAGGACCGCGTCCATGCCGAGGGCGGCCGCCGAGCGGAAGATCGCGCCGATGTTGGTGTGGTCGTTGACCGACTCCATGACCACCACCCGGCGGGCGGTGCGCAGGATTTCGGCCGCCGTGGGCAGCGGCTTGCGCTGCATGGAGGCGAGCGCGCCGCGGTGCACGTGGTAGCCGGTGACCTGCTCGGCGAGTTTCGGGCTCACGGCGTAGACCGGGGCGGGGAGTTCGTCGATGACGTCGCGCATCGCGTCGACCCACTTGGCCGAGAGCAGCATGGAGCGCATCCGGTAGCCCGCGTCCTTGGCGCGTCTGATGACCTTCTCGCCCTCGGCGATGAACAGGCCCTCGGCGGGTTCGCGGGTGCGGCGCAACTCCACGTCGGTCAGGCCCGTGTAGTCGTGCAGGCGCGGGTCGTCGGGGTCCTCGAGGGTGATGAGATCGGCCACGGGGGTGATACTGCCTTGTCCTGGATGGGTGCCGACGGCCGGGACCGGCCGTGTTACCGAGGGTTGCTTCCGGAGGGGTCGCCCGGGGTCACCGCGAGGCCCGTGAAGACCCGGGAGCCCGTGCGGGCGGGGGGCCGACGTTCACGACCTCCCCGATGACGATCACCGCCGGCGGTCTGACCTCCTCGGCGCGGACGGTCTCGGCGACCGTGGCGAGGGTGGCGTCGACGCGTCGCTGCGCGGCCGTGGTGCCCTCCTGGACCAGGGCGACCGGAGTGTCCGGCGACCTGCCGTGCGCCACGAGGGTCTCGGCGATCCGGCCGATCTTGTCGACGCCCATGAGGACCACCAGGGTGCCGGTCAGCTTCGCCAGGGACGGCCAGTCGGCCAGGGAACGCTCGTCGTCGGGCGCGACATGGCCGCTGACCACGGTGAACTCATGGGCCACACCGCGGTGGGTGACCGGAATCCCGGCAGCGCCCGGCACCGAGATGGAGCTGGAGATGCCGGGGACGACCGTGCACGGGATGCCCGCCTCGGCGAGTGCCTGAAGCTCCTCCATTCCACGGCCGAAGACATACGGGTCGCCGCCCTTGAGCCGGACCACCGACTTGCCCTGCCGGGCGTGTTCGATCAGCGCGTTGTTGATGGCCTCCTGCGCCATGAACCGGCCGTACGGGATCTTCGCCGCGTCGATCACCTCGACGTGCGGCGGGAGTTCGGCCAGCAGGTCGCGCGGGCCGAGCCGGTCGGCGATGACGACGTCCGCCTCGGCGAGCAGCCGGCGGCCGCGCACGGTGATCAGGTCCGGGTCGCCGGGACCGCCGCCGACCAGGGCGACGCCCGGGGTCCGGGTGCGGTGGTGCGGGGCGACGAGGGTACCGTCGCGCAGGCCCTCGACCACGGCGTCACGGATGGCGGCGGTGCGGCGGGGGTCGCGGCCCTTGGCGTCCGTGGTGAGGACGGCGACGGTGACGCCCTCGCTGTGCCCGGTGGCCGGGGTCCAGGCGGTGGCCCGGTCCGCGTCGTCGGAACGGACGCACCAGACGCGGTGGCGTTCCGCCTCGGCGGAGGCCCTGGTGTTGGCCTCGTCGTCGCCGGTGGCGATCAGGGCGTACCAGGCGTCCGCGAGGTCGCCCTCGGTGTACCGGCGCCGCTGCCAGGTGATCTCGCCGGCGTCCGCCATCGCCTCCACCGACGGCGTCGCCTCGGGGGAGACCAGAAGGATGTCGCCGCCGGCCGCGATGAGGGCGGGCAGGCGGCGCTGGGCGACCTGGCCACCGCCGAGGACGACCACTCGGCGGCCGGCGAGGCGGAGGCCCACGGGGTAGGCGGGGTGTTCGGCCATGAGGTGCGGCTCCTCGTACGGGCGGCGTGCGCGGGCGCTACGGCACTGGAGCGGCCCTGACGTGCGGTGTGCGGATGGGGTGTGCGGATGGGGGCTTCAGCGCCCGGCGGGGGCGGGGCGGCGGTCGCCGCCCCGCCCCCGCCGGGCACCTGCTACTTCTCGGTGACGCCCGCCGAGTCGAACGTCGCCACCTCGTGCATGACACGCGCCGTGCTCTGCACCATCGGCAGGGCGAGCAGCGCGCCCGTGCCCTCACCGAGGCGCAGGTCGAGGTCGACCAGCGGGCGCAGACCCAGCTTGTTGAGGGCGGCCACATGGCCGGGCTCGGCGCTGCGGTGTCCGGCGATGCAGGCGGCCAGCACCTCGGGGGCGATGGCCCGGGCCACCAGGGCCGCGGCCCCGGCGCTGACGCCGTCCAGGATCACCGGCGTACGCAGCGACGCGCCGCCGAGGAGCAGGCCGACCATGGCCGCGTGTTCGAAGCCGCCGACGGCGGCGAGGACGCCGAGGGGGTCGGCCGGGTCCGGCCGGTGCAGTTCGAGGGCGCGGCGCACGACCTCGGTCTTGCGGACCAGGGTCTCGTCGTTGATGCCGGTGCCCCGGCCGGTGACCTCCGCCGGGTCCGCGCCGGTGAAGACCGAGATCAGGGCGGCGGACGCGGTGGTGTTGGCGATGCCCATCTCACCGGTGAGCAGGGCCTTGTTGCCGGCCGCGACCAGGTCGCGGGCGGTCTCGATACCCACCTCGATGGCCTGCTTGGCCTCCTCGCGGGTCATCGCGGGGCCGGCGGTCATGTCGGAGGTTCCGGCCCGGACCTTGCGCGGCAGCAGTCCGGGGGTGGCCGGAAGGTCGGAGGCCACCCCCACGTCGACGACGCAGACCTCGGCGCCCACCTGGGTGGCGAAGGCGTTGCAGACCGCTCCCCCGCCGAGGAAGTTGGCCACCATCTGGGCGGTGACCTCCTGCGGCCACGGGGTGACGCCCTGGGCGTGCACGCCGTGGTCGCCCGCGAAGACCGCGACGGCCGCGGGCTCCGGGACGGGCGGCGGGCACTGGCGGGACAGCCCGGCCAGCTGCGCGGAGATGATCTCCAGCATGCCGAGCGCGCCGGCCGGCTTGGTCATGCGCTTCTGCCGCTCCCACGCCTCGCCGAGCGCCTTGGCGTCCAGCGGACGGATCTGCGCGACGGTCTCCGCGAGCAGGTCGTGCGGGTCCTCGCCGGGCAGCGCACGTCTGCCGTAGGTCTCCTCGTGCACGACCCAGGACAGCGGGCGCCGCTTGGACCAGCCCGCCTGCATCAGCTCGGGCTCGTCCGGGAACTCGTCGACGTAGCCCACGCAGAGGTAGGCGACGACCTCGAGGTGCTCGGGCAGGCCCAGCGCGCGGACCATCTCGCGCTCGTCGAAGAAGCTGACCCAGCCGACTCCGAGTCCCTCGGCGCGCGCGGCGAGCCACAGGTTCTCGACGGCCAGCGCGGAGGAGTACGGCGCCATCTGGGGCTGGGTGTGCCGCCCCAGTGTGTGCCGGCCGCCACGGGTCGGATCGGCGGTGACGACGATGTTCACCGGGGTGTCGAGGATGGCCTCGATCTTCAGTTCCTTGAACTGCTTCGCCCGGCCCTTGGGCAGGGTCTTGGCGTAGGCGTCGCGCTGACGCGTGGCCAGTTCGTGCATGCCGCGCCGGGTCTCGGCGGAACGGATGACGACGAAGTCCCAGGGCTGCGAGTGGCCCACGGAAGGCGCCGTGTGGGCGGCCTCCAGGACGCGGAGCAGGACCTCGTGCGGGATGGGGTCGTCGCGGAAGCCGTTACGGATGTCCCGGCGCTCCCGCATGACCTTCAGTACGGCCTCGCGCTCGGCGGCGTCGTAGCCGGGGGCGGGGGGACCCGCGGGCGGTGCGGTGTCGGGCACTCCGGCGCCCTGGGTGTCCAGGTCGTCCGGGTTCTGCGCGGGTTCGTTCTGGGCCTGGTCGTTGTGGATCGGCTCGTTCCGGGCCGGTGCTGGGGGCAGCGCGTCGGTGCCGGTGGCGTCGGCCGGGTGGGGTGCGGGCACCGGGGCGGCGGCTTCCGGCGCGGGCTGTTCCTCGGTGGGGAGGGTCAGGGGCTGCGGCGGCGTCGGCGCGAGGTGCGGGGTGACCGGAACGTTCCCCTCCGGGGAGACGGACTCCTCCGGCGCCTGCTCCGGCCGGGCCTCCGGGAGAGCGGCGCCGTCGGGGGCCGGCCCGGGTCCGGCTGCAGGGGCCGCGTCCGGGGCGGGGGCCTCGGTGTCCGAAGCGGCCGGAGACCCGGGAAGGGGCGCCCACGCCTCCTGGACGGGCGGGGCGAAGGGAACGGTCGGAGCCTGGGGCTGGGCCTGCTGCGGTCCCTGGACCGGGGAGATGACCGGCTGGTGCCCGCTGTTCGGGCTTTCTGCGACCGGCTCGGCCTCCGGCTGCGGGAGGAGCGGTTCGGCTGCCGCGTCAGGAGCGGGCACCGCGTCAGGTGCGGGTGCGGGCGCGGGTGCGGCAGGGTCGGGGGCTTCGGCTGTCTCCGCCGGGCCGGGCGCGGGTACCGGCTGCTCCGTTTCCGTTGCGGGGGCGTGCCCGGGTGCCGGAATGCCGTCGACTGCGGCCGGGGGCACGGAGGCCGATGCCTCCTCGTCACCCACAGCGGTCACGGCGGCGGCAGCGGTCACGGCAGCCATGTGCGGGACGGCCTGGCCGGTGACCGGCCCGTGGGGATCGTGGGCCCCGGCGTCCGCCTCGCCGGTCGCTGCGGGAACGGCGGCGTCACCGGTCGTCGCCCCCGCCTCGGCGGCAGCGGCATCCGTCGCGTCCGCGTCGGGGCGGGCGGCGTCGGGGGTGACGCTCTCCGGCGTCCGGGCGGCCACGGGTTCCTGGTCCGGAACTCCCGGCGCCATGGCGACGACGGGTACGGGCCCCTCCTGCCCCGTGACCTCGGCCCCGGCGACCATGGCGTCGGCCGCCTCGGCGGCCGGTCCCCCGGCGGTCGGCGCCGTGGTCGCCGGGAGACCGGCGCCCTGACCGGCTTCCGGAGCGACGGGAGGCACGGCGTCAGCGGCAGGACTCATGCCGGCTCCGCCCGCATCGGCCGCCGTCGGTACGGGCGCACTCTCGGCACTCTCGGCGCCCTGCTGTTCCTCCGCGACCGCTGCCGCCACCGGCGCAGGCGTCTCCGGCACCGCAGGGGTCTCCGCCTCAGGTGCCGCCGGTGTCTGCGAGGGCACCGCCGACACCACGTCCTCCGTCGCGACCTGCGCCTCAGCGGTGGCGCCCGCCTCCGTCGGGACACGGGTGACGAGTGCCTGGGCTGCGCCCACCGGCTGCGGCGACGGAGCAACCGCTTCCGCCTGGGCCGGCGCGCCCGCGCCCACCGGCGCCGGGGCGACCCAGGGCTCCGCCGTCTGCGGGGCCGCCTCCCGGGGCCGCGGCACGTCGAGGTACTCGGGGCCGACGACCGGCGGGCCGACCTGGCGCACCGGCACGTCGGCCGGACCGCGGTCGGCGAGCGAGCGGACCGGGCCGGTGGTGGCGCTGGGGATGGGCGGGCCGAGGTGCAACGGACGGCGCGGCACCGCCGGCACCGCCGGCTCGTGCGTGAACGCGCGGCCGGGTGCCTGCGCCCGCTCCGGTTCGGGGAGGCGGACACCGCCGAGGTCGACCGAGCCGGTGTCCCGGCCGGCCGTCTCGTGCGGTCCCGGCTCGTGCACGGTCTCGACGACCGGCTCGGGCGCGGGTGGGGCGACCTCGTTGCCCCAGGCGCCCTGGGCACCGGGCAGCAGCAGCTCTTCGTCTTCGGCGGAACTCTCGGAGAGGTAGGTGTACGGGTCGGGCGCGGGGACGCCCGGCTGCTCCACCATGCCTGCGTTCTCCGGCAGTTCCTCGCCCGGGACCTGGCCGGTGTCGGTCATGCGTACCCCTCGCCCATCGGTTAGTGCTCCTACGACCAGCTCACCCGGAACGGCGCACCGACCGCCCCACACTGAAGAACGAGCGTGCGTCCCCAGCGGCACGAACGGCCTGCCGAGAAAAGGAGACAAAGCCATTCACTGGCATTGTCGCTGCCGTAGTGCCGTCGCGTCAGCTTGATCGGCGACGGTTCCGCTGTGGACTGCGCCACGTTGCGCGTCCTTGGGTTCCGCCGTACCACACACACCCCGAAAGGGGCGTGTTTTCGGTACATCGGCCGACGAGTCGGCGAGCGTCCGAGTTGCGGTACAACGATCGGCCAGCCTACCGCGAGCGGTACGACAACCCGATCACGGGGACGGCATCGGGGCCGGGGGACGCTATCAGGGGGTGCGCGCGGGCAGTACGCCGCTGAGCAGGAACGCGACGCTCCGCTCCGTCTCCGTCCAGGCCCTGGTGTCGAGTTCGACGGACTGCAGGAGGGCGCACTCGACGGTGTAGCCGTGTTCCGTCAGCTCCCGGCCGATGCGTTCGGCCGCGTCGCGGGTGGCGGCGTGCGTGACGATGCGCTGCGGGCGGCGGTCGGCGACCGCCGTGACCACCGCCGCTCCCCCGCCGCCGACCCGGACGACGTCCGGTTCCGGGAGGTCCTCCAGGACGTGCGGGGCGGTGCCGTGCACGATCTGGAGCTGGACGCCGTACCGGCGGGCGGTGGACTCGGTGCGCGCGCAGGCCCGCGGGTCGCCGTCGACGGCGATGACCCCGGCGCCGGCCCGTGCCGCCTCGGTGGCGAAGGCACCGCTGCCGCAGCCGATGTCCCACACGAGGTCGCCCGGCCGCGGTCCGAGCCGGGCGAGTTGGGAGACGCGCAGCGGCTCCCGCTCGCCCTCGCCGAGTTCACCGCCGTAGGCCTCGGCCGGCAGTGTCCAGCCGCGCGGGCCCGCGGCGGGGTCGCGTCCGGCGATCCAGCCGCCGGACTCGCCGGCGGCGGCCGGGCCACCGATCACGATGACGACGTTGGGGTCGCGCCAGGTGTGGTCGGCTGCCTTGTCGGAGGTGACGACGCTGACCTGTTCGCGAGCGGTGCCGAGTTCCTCACAGATGACGAAGGTGCGGTGGACGCCCTCCATGAGCAGGCCCAGTTCGGCGGGGCCTGCTCCGGGAGAGGTGAGGACCGCCACTTTGCTGTGGGCTCGGCAGACGTTCACCGCGCGTCGCAGGGTTCGGCGGTGTGCGACGACCACCTGTGCGTCGTCCCAGGGCATTCCGGCCCTGGCGAAGGCGGCGGCGACCGAGGAGACGGCGGGGACGACCTCGACCTCCAGGCCGAACTCGGGTGCGCGCAGGGTCCGTACGACGCCGAAGAAGCCGGGGTCGCCGTCGGCGAGGACCACCGCCGTGCCGCGGTGGCCGGCGACCCGGCGGGCGGCCAGGGCGGCGCTGCCGAGCCGGACGCGCTCGGCGCCCGCGGGTACCTCGGGGAGTTCCAGGTGGTGCGGGGCGCCCGCCACCAGGGTGGCGGCGCCCAGTGCGGCGCGGGCCGCTGCGGTCAGCGGCGAACCGTCCCAGCCGATCACCGTGACCCGGTCGGCCATCGTCGTCAGTCTCCTGGGTTGTGCGCGGGTCGTCTGGGGGGGTGTACGCGGGTCCGTCGTCGGCCGCCGCGCCCGCGGGCGGGCCTGGTGAGAGTACCTGGTACGGCCATGCAGTGGGTGGACGATACCGTCGGCCGCGGGTTCGCGGAGGGTCAGCTCCAGTCGCTGAGGGTGGTGAACTCGCCGGTGTCGGCCAGGGGTCCGGACCCGCCCTCGAGGTCCTCCGGCAGCAGGCTCCAGACGATGAAGTCGGTGCGGACGTCCGTCCAGCCGCCGTCCTCGGTGCGGACGTGGGCTATGCAGGCGTTGCGCAGGACGCCCTCACTGATGCAGCCGATCTTCTGGGCGACCTGTTGCGAGGCGGTGTTGTCGGCGGCGGTGCGCAGCTCGACGCGTTCCAGCTTCTGGTCGCCGAAGAGCCACTGGGCGGTGGCGAGCGCGGCCTCGGAGGCGTATCCCTCGCCCCGCGCCCAGGGGGCGACGATGTACGACAGTTCGGTGGACCGGATGTGCCAGTCGGTGCCGGTGAGCCGGATGACGCCGACCAGGCGCTGGGTGAGGAACTCGGTGACGGCGAGGTCGATCCCCCGTCCGGCCATCCGTTCGGCGGGGGACTCCTCGGTGATCCAGGTGCGGACGGCCGTTTCGGTGAAGGGCCGGGGAACGTCGGTCCAGGCGGCGACCTGTTCGTCGTTCATCATCTCGGCCAGGGCGGGGACGTCGTCCTCGTCGAGGGGACGCAGCACCAACCGCTCCGTGCTGATGGAGATGTTGGGGAAGGTGCTGCTCGTCATGCGCCGCTCCGTAACCTTCGAGACCTTCGGGACCGTCAGGTCCTGCTGAACTGCCCAGCATGCAGCATGAAAGCACCGAACCGCACCACGGGGGCCACTCCGTGTACCGGAGTGGCCCCCGTGGGTGCCGGACGGGTCGAGCGCGTGGTGCTCGCGGTGCGCGCGTCCCCCGGATCAGAAGGCGGCGACGACCGAACCGGCGTACTTGTCGTCGATGAACTTCTTGACCTCGTCGGAGGTGAGGAGCTCGGCGAGCTTCTTCACGCGCGGGTCGTCCTCGTTGCCCTCCTTGACGGCGAGGAAGTTGGCGTGCGGGTTGCCCTCGGCGGCCTCGAGGACGAGGGCGTCCTCGGCCGGCTTGAGGTCGGCCCCGATGGCGTAGTTGCCGTTGACGACCGCGGCGTCGACGTCGGCCAGGGCGCGCGGCGTCTGGGCCGCCTCCAGCTCCTTGAACTTGAGCTTCTTCGGGTTCTCGGTGATGTCCGAGGGGGTCGCCTCGAAGCCGACGCCGTCCTTGATCGTGATGATCTTGTTGGCCGCGAGCAGCTGCAGCGCGCGTCCCTCGTTGATGGTGTCGTTGGGGATGGCGATGGTCGCGCCGCTCTTCAGCTCGTCGGCTTCCTTGACCTTCTGGGAGTAGAGGCCGAGCGGCTCCAGGTGCACGTCGCCGGCGGGCACGATGTGCGTGCCGTTCTTCTGGTTGAAGTCGTCGAGGTACGCCTGGGTCTGGAAGTAGTTGGCGTCCACCGAGCCGTCCTCCGTGGAGGTGTTCGGCGTGACGTAGTCGGTGACCTCCTTGACCTCCAGGTCGAGCCCGGCCTTCTCGGCCAGGTTGTCCTTGACGAAGTTGAGGATCTCGGCGTGCGGCACGGGGCTCGCGGCGACGGTCAGCGTGCCGGAGGCGTCGGATCCGGACTTCTCCTCCGAGCCGCAGGCGGTGAGGCCGAGGCTGAGGGCTCCGACGGCGAGGACAGCGGTGGTGATCTTGACGGTGTTACGCACGAAAAGTGCCTTTCCTTCAGGGTGGTGCGGCCCCGGCTCGGGGTGGTGCGGGGCCTTCGGGGAAGTGGGGGTCTACGGGGGTCTAGGGGACGGAAGACTGAGGGCGGGCCGGGTTCACCCGGTCTTGCCGGCGTCGGCCGTCGCCGGTTCCCTGGTCTTGAGCAGCCGCAGCTTCGGCCCGGCGTCCGGGCGTCCGCCGCGGTGGTGCAGGGAGCGGGCCGCGTAGTCGCCGGCGAACTGGATGAGGGAGATGGCCACGGCGAGGATCGCGACGGTGACCCACATCAGCCCGGTCTCGAAGCGCTGGTAGCCGTAGCGGACCGCGAGGTCGCCGAGTCCGCCGCCGCCCACGGTGCCGGCCATGGCCGAGTAGCCGATGAGGGCGATGATCGTGGTGGTGGTGCTGGCGATCAGCGAGGGCAGCGCCTCGGGCACGAGGACCCTGCGGACGATCGTCCAGGTGTTGCCGCCCATGGCCTGCACGGCCTCGACGAGTCCGTGGTCCACTTCGCGCACGGCCGTCTCGACGAGCCGGGCGAAGAAGGGGATGCCGCCGATGGCGAGCGGCACGATCGCGGCCTCGCTGCCGATGGTCGTCCCGGTGATCCAGCGGGTGAAGCTCATCAGGGCGACCATGAGGATGATGAACGGCATCGAGCGGCCGACGTTCACGATCTGGCCGACGACCTTGTTCACCAGGCTGTTCTGCAGCAGCCCGCCCCTGTCGGTGAGGACGAGCAGCACGCCGATCGGGAGCCCGACGACGACGGAGATCAGGGTGGACCAGCCCACCATGACCAGTGTTTCCCAGCACGCCTGTTCCAGCAGGGGCTGCATCTGGGACCAGGTCACTTGGCCGTCTCCTTCACGAGGGTCCGCGCGGTCCGCGCGGTCTGCGCCGCCTGTGCCGCCCGCTCGACGACGTCGATCTGCAGCCCCTGCTCCCGCAGGAAGCCGATCGGCACGACGTTGTCCTCGTAGCGGCCCGGGAGTTCGATGCGCATCCTGCCCACCTGGAGACCTCCGACGGTGTCGATGGCGGCACCGAGGATCGATATGTCGATGTTGTAGGTACGGGCCAGCTGGGAGATGACCGGCTGGGTCGCGCTCTCGCCCTGGAAGGTGACGTCCAGGACGGTGCGGTCGTCGCCCGAGGCCTCACCGGCGACCGGGAACAGCGCGGAGGCCAGTTCGGAGCCGGGGGTGGCGAGGAGTTCGGTGACCGTGCCGGACTCGACGATCCGGCCCTTCTCCATCAGCGCGGCCGAGTCGCAGATCGTCTTCACGACGTCCATCTCGTGCGTGATGAGCAGGACGGTCAGGCCGAGCTGGCGGTTCAGGTCGCGCAGCAGCGCCAGGATCGAGCGGGTGGTCTCCGGGTCGAGCGCGCTGGTGGCCTCGTCGGACAGCAGCACCTTCGGATCGCCGGCCAGTGCGCGGGCGATGCCGACGCGCTGCTTCTGGCCGCCGGAGAGCTGGGCGGGGTAGGCCTTGGCCTTGTCGGCGAGGCCCACCAGGTCGAGCAGTTCCAGCGCCTTGAGGGAACGTTCCTTCCCCGACTGCCCGAGGATCTCCAGCGGCAGTTCGACGTTGTCCTGCACGGTGCGCGAGGAGAGCAGGTTGAAGTGCTGGAAGACCATGCCGATACGGCTGCGCGCCTGCCGCAGTTCCCGCCCGGCGCGCGGGCCGCGCCCGGCCAGGGCGGTGAGGTCCTGCCCGGCCACGGTCACGGTGCCCGAGGTGGGGCGCTCGAGCAGGTTGACACAGCGGATGAGCGAGGACTTGCCGGCGCCGGACTGGCCGATGACGCCGTAGACCTCGCCTTCGCGGACGTGCAGGTCGACGCCGTCCAGGGCGGTGACCTCGCGTCCGCGAGAGCGGTAGACCTTGCTCAGGCCCGAGGTGGTGATCACGTGAACATCCGTCACTGTCGAGTGCGCGACACGTCGTGGCGCCGGCACGAGGCATTCAGGGTCGAAAGCAGCCCGTACGCGGCACGGCTTCTCCCGAGCGCGGCGGAGGTGAGCCGTGGGGAGACGTGCGCGGGGGCGTGGTTCCGTCGCGCATGCGGGACCGATGGGGCACGCGGGCGGACGGGAACCGGCTCTCGCTTCGGGGCGCGAGGCTCAAGTGCTGCGGGGGCCCTCTAGAAGGCGCGCATTCGGAGCGGACACATACAACCGGCACCGGGCTGCAGATGCACCTCGGTCGCGGGGCTGCGGTCGCTCGTCGTGGTCATGCGGCCAGTAAAGCAGACCTTCACTGCTGACCGGACACCGCTGTCCACATTCTGGACAGCCGTGGACATGGGTGACCGCACGTCAGGGGCGTACCGAGATCTCCACCCCCGCGTCCGTGACCAGTGCGGACAGCGCCGACAGGTCCTTCACCACCAGGTCGGCGGTCAGCTCGTGGGCCTGGTGGGTTGTGGCCAACGCCACGGTGGTCATGCCGGCGGCCCGGCCCGCCTGGAGCCCGGCGGGGGCGTCCTCGAAGACGACACAGTGCGCGGGGTCCACGCCGAGGGTCCGGGCGGCGAGCAGGTAGGGCTCGGGGTCGGGCTTGCCCCGGGTGATGTCGTCGGCGGCCACCAGGGTCTTGGGCAGGATGCCGGCCGCGGCGAGGCGGGCCTCGGCCAGCCGCCGGGTGGCGGAGGTGACGACGGCCCAGCGCTCGGCAGGCAGCGCGTCGAGGAGGTCCCGGGTGCCCGGCAGCAGAACGGCCCCGCCGTTCGGCACGTCCTCCACCTCCAGGTCCTCGATCCGCGCGACGGCCTCCGGCACGACGCGGGCGGGCAGCAGGTCGGCGGCTATCTCGACGGCCGGCCGGCCGTGCAGCTCGGTCCGCCCGAACTCCTCGGCCGTGATCCCGTACTCCACGGCCCACCGCGTCCAGCAGCGCTGCACGGATTCGAGGGAGGAGACGAGCGTCCCGTCGTTGTCGAACAGGAGGGCTTGCGCGTGGATGGTCATGCCATCGACCATACGGTGCGGGCAGGGCCGGGCACGGTGGAGCCGTTCCGGCGTAATAAGGTCGCTGACATGCTTGATGTCCTGACGCTGACGACCGGCGTCGCCGCGCTGCTGCTCGCCGCCTGGTGCGGCTGGGCCGCCTACCGGGATCAGCCGACGAAGGACTGGCACTTCATCGGCATGGCCGTGGTCACGCTGCTGACGCTGGTTCAGCTGATCGTCGGGATCGTGCAGCTGGCCCGGGGCGAGAAGCCGGAGCAGGGGACGACGATCTTCCTCGCGTATCTGCTGGGCTCGTTCGCGTGCGTCCCGGCGGCGGGCTTCATGTCACTGGCCGAGCGCACCCGGTGGGGCTCGATCACGGTGGCCGCGAGCGGTGTCGTCCTGGCCGTGCTGGAGGTGCGGCTCCATGACATCTGGGGGAGCTGAGAAGGCCGTGACGGAACAGAAGCCGACCGGGACACGGCTGATCGGCGGGCCCGGACTGCTGCTGGTGTGGCTGTACGGGGTGATGGTCGTCGGCGCCGTGTCGCGCTCCGCGTACCAGATCGCCACCGAGTTCGACCGGGCGCCGCTCGCCTACTCGCTCTCGGCGATCGCCGGGGTGGTCTACGGATTCATCACGTACACCCTGGTGCGCGGCGGGGAGGCGGCCCGCAGGGCGGCGCTGGTGTGCTGCGCCGCCGAGCTGGTGGGCGTCCTGACGGTCGGCACCTGGACCCTGGTCGACCCGTCCGCCTTCCCCGACGCGACGGTGTGGTCGGACTACGGGATGGGGTACCTGTTCATTCCCGTGCTGCTGCCCCTCACGGCCATGTACTGGCTGCGCAAGGCACGCACGGCGTAACGACCACCCGGTCAGGCGGTGGCAGCGTACGTCTCGGCCGTCTCGGCCGACTTCTCCAGGACGATCTGCGGTACGCCGTCCGCTCCCTCGGACGTCCCGACCCGCTGGTAGCCGACCCGGCTGTACAGCTGGAGATTGCTCTCGCTGCGGTGCCCGGTGTGCAGGCGGAAGGTCCTGGCGCCCCGTTCGTCGGCGAGGGCGGCTTCGGCGACCCGCAGGAGCCGGGCGCCGATGCCGTGCCCCTGGAGGCGGGGGTGGACACAGAGCTTGCCGATGGCCGCGGCGGCGTCCTCGGTGCTCCTGCCGTGCACCGAGCCGACGATCTCGTCACCGAGGCGGGCGACGAAGACCAGGTCGGCGGCGACCTCCTCACGGACCGAGTCCAGACTCTGGACCAGCGGGTCGATGCGGTAATTGCCGTACAGCGCCGCTTCGCTCTGGAAGCACAGGTACTGCAACCTGAAGATCTGCTCGGCATCCTGCTCGGCCGCCGCAGAGATGGTCACGCTCATGCCCATGTGCGCACGCCTCCCGCTCACCTGATCACCTGTGGTCCCTCACTCCTATCCCCGTCCTCAACGCGACGCAACCTCCGGCGCGAGCAATCGGCGAAGACATCCCAGGCATCTGGAACGTTCCGGACCCAGGCTGCCCTGTGAGATACCCAACTCCCCTGCGATGTCCCGGTATGTCGGGTCATGCGGGGCCAGCAGCGCCTCCAGCAGCCGGGGGCAGCGGCCGGGCAGCCGGCGCACCGCGTCCCGCAGGGTGCGGCGGCCGGCGGCGGCGACGGCGAGGAGTTCGGGGTCGCGGTCGCGGGGGTCGCCGGGATCCACGGGGTCACCGGCGCACGGCCTCTCGTGCCGGACGGCGCGGCGGCGGCGACGGGCCTCGGTGCGGACGGCCCTGCGGAGCCAGTCCTGCGGGTCGTGCGGCGGGCCGTGGACGTCGAGGCGTTCCAGGAGGCGCAGCCAGACCGCCTGTTCCAGGTCGGCGGGTTCGGCCCCGGACGCGTACGCCTCGGCGGAGGCTTCCGCGGTGAGCAGCGGACGGAGGGCGGCGACCAGGTCATGGGGCATACACCCAACGACACGGCCGCCCCGGGCCCGGTTGCCCGGAGCGGCCGGAAATCACCCTGAAGGGGACAGAGCCGCTCAGCTGTTGACGAAGTCCTCGCGGGCGAGCAGAGCGGTGTCCGGGTGGTCGGTGAAGACGCCGTCGATGCCGGTGGCGTAGTAGGTGCGGAAGGCGCCGAAGACGTCGCCGTAGGCGTCGGGGTCGCCGCCCGTGCGGAAGTTCGCCGGCAGGAAGGGGTTCTCGTTGCGCATCGTGTACGGGTGCAGGATCAGTCCGGCCCGGTGCGCGTCGCGGACGAGGCCGGTGGGCTCGGTGAGGTTTCCGGCCGCGTCCCGGGGGATGACCAGGTCCAGGGTGGGGCCGATGCCCTGGGCGTAGGAGGCGATCTCCTTCAGGCCCTCCGGCGTGATGAGGTCGGCCACCGTGCGCGGGTCGCCGTTCTCGACGAAGTCCCAGGGGCGGCTGTTCGCGCCGGAGAGCAGCACGGCGAGCGGGTTGCCGACGAGCCTGCTCATCCGCTGGATGCTGGTGGGTTCGAAGGACTGGACGATGACGGGCGAGTTCTTCTTGTCCTTGCCGTGCTTGCGCAGCAGCCGGGCGAGGCGCTCCTCGGTGCCCAGGCCCAGCCGGCGGAAGTAGGTGGGGTGCTTGAGCTCGGGGTAGATCCAGACCTGCTTGCCGCGCTTGCGGGTCTGCTCGTTCTGCCAGCGCAGCACCTCTTCGAAGGTGGGGATCTCCCAGCGGCCGTCGTAGAGGGTGTTGTGCGGGCGGTTGGCGGGGATGCGCTCGACGGCGCGGAGCGTCTTGAGTTCGGCGAGGGTGAAGTCCTCGGTGAACCAGCCGGTGACAAAGACGCCGTCGAGCCGCTTGGTGCGCTTGCGGTCGGCGAACTCCGGGTGGCTCGCGACGTCCGTGGTGCCGCCGATCTCCGGCTCGTGCCGGCAGACGAGGTGGCCGTCCCTGGTGGGCACCAGGTCGCCGGCCTCGACGATGTCGGCCCCCATGTCGAGGGCCAGTTCGTAGGCGCCGAACGTGTGCTCGGGCCGGTAGCCGCTGGCCCCCCGGTGGCCGATGACGGTCGGGACGGGCAGGCCCTTGACGCCCCGTCCGCCGCCGCCGCGGCCCTCGGCGTGCCGGGCCTCGGCCGCTCTCGCCGTGCCACCCAGCCCGAGGACGGTGCCGCCCGCGCCGAGCACCGCCGCGCCCAGGAGGGCCCGCCGCCCGGTCCCGCCGCCCGCGGCCTGGCCCGTCCGCTCGTCCGACTCCTGCGTTCCCATGAGGTGCCTCCTGCCGTCGACCGTCAGTGCGGGGTGATCGTAGGGGCGCGTGCATGACGAACGGGAGACCGCGACCGGAACACGCGGGGGCCACCGGATGGCGTACGGACCGGGCCCGGCGTGTCGGGCTCCGGACGGGCGTGTCGGGCTGGTGTGCCGGACGGGTGCCCCGGGCGGGGTCTGACGGTCCGCCGGCTTCGGGGGCGTCGTACCGGGTACCCGTGGGCATGCCGCCGACGGCGCGCCTCCCGCAGTGCGCGGGGCGCGCGTGCTTGGATCCGGCCGTGTCCGCACCCCGGACCGGCGAGGCCGCGGATCGTCCCTTGCGGACGCGACGTGCCTCACATCACGTCGTGCGCGTCACGGCCGTACGACACCACGTCACCACAGGTGAACATGTATCTGCACGGCGTGACACGTCGGTGGACCCGACGTGCGCGCCCCCCTCGCCCGCGAGTAATGTCCTTGCCTGCACAGACTCATACCGCATTCCCGACACCGGAGGACCCGTTGTCCCGCTTCGCGCTCATCAAGGCAGTGCTCGGCCCGGTCATGCGCCTGATGTTCCGCCCACGGGTGGAGGGTGCGGAGCACATCCCGGGTGACGGTCCGGTCATCCTGGCGGGCAACCACCTCACGTTCATCGACTCGATCGTCCTGCCGATCGTCTGCGACCGTCAGGTCTTCTTCATCGGCAAGGACGAGTACGTCACCGGCAAGGGCCTCAAGGGCCGGGTGATGGCCTGGTTCTTCACCGGTGTCGGCATGATCCCGGTCGACCGGGACGGCGGCCGGGGCGGGGTCGCGGCACTGATGACGGGCCGTCGGGTGCTGGAGGAGGGCAGGATCTTCGGCATCTACCCCGAGGGCACCCGCTCCCCCGACGGCCGCCTCTACCGGGGCCGCACCGGTATCGCGCGGCTCACCCTGATGACCGGCGCGCCCGTCGTCCCGTTCGCCATGGTCGGCACCGACAAGCTGCAGCCGGGCGGCGCGGGCCTGCCCCGGCCGGGCAGGGTCACGGTCCGCTTCGGTGAGGCGATGGAGTTCTCCCGCTACGAGGGCATGGACCGCGACCGCTACGTCCTGCGGGCGGTGACCGACTCGGTGATGACCGAGGTCATGCGCCTGTCCGGGCAGGAGTACGTGGACATGTACGCCAGCAAGGCGAAGGCCGCCTGACCCCGCCCACCGCGAGAACCACGTACGCCGACGGCGGACCGCTGCAGCAGCGGTCCGCCGTCGGCGTGTCAGTGCCAGGCCAGCTGTCCGCGTCGTTCCCAGTACGCGTGCGGGTCCTCGCGCAGCACGGCGAGGCGGGAGAGCTGGTCGTCGTCGAGGTCGACGGCCGCCGCTCGCAGGTTGGAGGCGAGCTGGACGACGGTGGCGGCACCGGAGAGGACGACACCGGCCCAGGGCCGGCGCAGCACGAGCGCGAGGGCGACGGCGTCGCAGTCCAGTCCGGTCTCCGCGGCGACGGCCCTGAGCGCGTCGGGGGCGTGGGCCGCGGCCAGCCGGCCGTTGGCCATGCCCTCCTTGACGATCACCGTGAGCCCGGCGTCGTGGGCCTCGGCCAGCGCGGGCTCGGCGGACGTCTCCAGCGCGTTGTACGTGGACTGGACGGTACGGAAGAGGGGTTCGCCCTCGACCGTGACGGCGAGCGCCGCGCGGATGGCGTCCGCCTGGGCCGGGCCGCTGGTGGAGAACCCGACGGTGAGGCCCTGGGCCGCCGCCTCGGCGAGCCGGGCGTGGAGGTCCTTGTCGGTGAGGGCGGGGCTGTCCGGGGTCACCGAATGGATCTGGTAGAGGTCGAGCCGGTCGCCGAGCAGTGCGTCGGACTCGGCGCGCTGGCGCTCGTACGCGGCGAGGGAGTGTTCCTTGACCTCGTGCCGCTCGGCGTCGGTGGACCAGTCCGCGGTGTACGTGTAGCCCCACTTGCTGCCGATGACGACGTCGGCGGCGTCGGGCCGGCCACGCAGCCATTCGGCGAGGAACTCCTCGGACCGGCCGTAGGAGCGGGCCGCGTCGAAGTAGCGGACGCCCTGGGCGTAGGCGGCGTCGAGGAGGTCGTGGGTGCGGGTGCGCAGGGCCTCGACGCTGCGGTCGCCGCCGAGGTCGGCGTCGCGGTCCAGGTTGATGTAACCGGGTCGTCCGACGGCGGCGAGTCCCAGGCCGATATGGCAGGTGGGGGTAGTGGCTGTGGCCAGACGTGCGAAGGGCATCGGGGCTCCGTTCGGTCGGCTCCTTGCGGCTGCCCGACCAACGTAACCCGCGATGCCCCTGCGACACCGGAGTGACTACCTCTTGGCGTTCGCCCACGCGTGCTGGGCGACCAGGTCCGCCTTCACCTCGGCGAGCTGCGTGGCGACCGCGCTCGGTGCCGTGCCGCCGCGGCCGCTGCGGGAGGCGAGGGCGCCGGGGACGTTGAGGACGGTGCGCACCTCGGGGGTCAGGTGGGCGGAGATCTTCGCGAACTGTTCGTCGGTCAGCGCGTCGAGCTCCTTGCCCTCGGCCTCGGCGGCCTTGACGCACTCCCCCGCCACCTCGTGCGCGACCCGGAACGGCACGCCCTGCTTGACCAGCCACTCGGCGATGTCGGTGGCCAGCGAGAACCCGGCCGGGGCCAGCTCCTCCATGCGCTCGCGGTGCACGGTGAGGGTCGCCATCATGCCGGTGAAGGCCGGGAGCAGGATCTCCAGCTGGTCGATGGAGTCGAAGACCGGCTCCTTGTCCTCCTGGAGGTCGCGGTTGTACGCGAGCGGGAGCGCCTTGAGGGTGGCCATCAGGCCGGTCAGGTTGCCGATGAGGCGGCCGGACTTGCCGCGCGCCAGCTCCGCGATGTCCGGGTTCTTCTTCTGCGGCATGATCGACGAGCCGGTGGAGAAGGCGTCGTGCAGGGTCACGAAGGAGAACTCCTTCGTGTTCCAGATGATGACCTCCTCGGCGATCCGGGAGAGGTTCACGCCGATCATCGCGGTGATGAAGGCGAACTCGGCGGCGAAGTCCCTCGAGGCCGTGCCGTCGATGGAGTTGGCGGCGCTGCCGTGCTCGAAGCCGAGGTCGCGGGCCACCGCCTCCGGGTCCAGGCCGAGGCTGCTGCCGGCCAGCGCGCCCGAGCCGTACGGCGACACCGCGGTCCGCTCGTCCCACTGGCGCAGCCGCTCGGCGTCCCGGGACAGCGACTGGACGTGGGCGAGGACGTGGTGGGCGAAGAGCACCGGCTGGGCGTGCTGGAGGTGGGTGCGGCCGGGCATGGCCACGTCCGGGTGGGCCTCGGCGAGGCCGACGAGGGCGTCCTGGAGCTCGGCGATCAGGCCGCCGAGCGTCCGGGCGTGGTCCCGCAGGTACATCCGGAACAGGGTCGCGACCTGGTCGTTCCTGGAGCGGCCCGCACGCAGTTTGCCGCCGAGGTCGGGGCCGAGGCGTTCCAGCAGGCCGCGCTCCAGGGCGGTGTGCACGTCCTCGTCGGCGACGGTGCCGGTGAATGAGCCGTCGGCGACGTCCGCCTCGAGCCGGTCGAGGCCCTCGGTCATGCGGGTGAGTTCGTCCTCGGTGAGCAGGCCCGCCGCGTGCAGCACGCGCGCGTGCGCACGCGATCCGGCGATGTCGTAGGGCGCGAGCCGCCAGTCGAAGTGGACGGACGCGGACAGCTTGGCCAGGGCCTCGGCGGGACCGTCGGCGAAACGGCCGCCCCAGAGCCGTACGTCACCGCTGTTGCTGCTCACTTGCGTTGTGCTCCTCGAAGACAGGCGGGTCGTGGACGGGCCACGTCGTGGATGTGCCACCGCCTCCTCACTCAGGCGCAGGGGAGTGAGGAGGCGGTGTCAGAGTAGTGCGTGACGGACCGTCAGGCGGTCAGGCCGGCAGGGCCCGTCCGGCGGTCAGCCGAGGTCGCGCTTGGCGGCGATCTTCGACGACAGGCTGTAGATGTCGATGAAGCCCTTGGCCGCCGCCTGGTCGAAGGTGTCGCCGGTGTCGTAGGTGGCGAGGTTGAAGTCGTACAGCGACGACTCGGAGCGCCGGCCGGTGACGACGGCCCGGCCGCCGTGCAGGGTCATCCGGATGTCTCCGTTGACGTGCTGGTTGGCTTCGGTGATGAAGCCGTCCAGGGCGCGCTTGAGCGGGGAGAACCACTGGCCGTCGTAGACCAGTTCGCCCCAGCGCTGCTCGACCTGCCGCTTGTAGCGGGCGAGTTCGCGCTCGACGGTGACGTTCTCCAGCTCCTGGTGGGCCGTGATCAGCGCGATGGCGCCGGGGGCCTCGTACACCTCGCGGGACTTGATGCCGACAAGGCGGTCCTCGACCATGTCGATCCGGCCGACGCCCTGGGCGCCCGCGCGCTCGTTGAGCTGCTGGATGGCCTGGAGGACGGTGACGGGCTTGCCGTCGATGGCGACCGGCACGCCCTCCTTGAAGGTGATGACGACCTCGTCGGCCTCGCGCGCCACGGCGGGGTTCTGCGTGTACTCGTAGACGTCCTCGATCGGCGCGTTCCAGATGTCCTCGAGGAAGCCGGTCTCGACGGCGCGCCCGAAGACGTTCTGGTCGATGGAGTACGGCGACTTCTTCGTGGTCGCGATCGGCAGGCCCTTGGCCTCGCAGAAGGCGATGGCCTTGTCGCGGGTCATGGCGTAGTCGCGGACCGGGGCGATGCACTTCAGGTCGGGGGCGAGGGCGACGATGCCGGCCTCGAAGCGGACCTGGTCGTTGCCCTTGCCGGTGCAGCCGTGGGCGACGGTGGTGGCGCCGTGCTTCTCGGCGGCGGCGACGAGGTGCTTGACGATCGTCGGCCGGGACAGCGCGGAGACCAGCGGGTAGCGGTCCATGTAGAGGGCGTTGGCCTTGATCGCCGGGAGGCAGTACTCGTCGGCGAACTCGTCCTTGGCGTCGGCGACCTCGGCCTCGACGGCACCGCAGGCGAGCGCGCGCTTGCGGATGACGTCCAGGTCCTCGCCGCCCTGGCCGACGTCGACCGCAACGGCGATGACCTCGGCGCCCGTCTCCTCGGCGATCCAGCCGATGGCGACGGAGGTGTCCAGACCGCCCGAGTAGGCGAGTACGACGCGCTCGGTCACGGGATTCTCCTTACAGTGCATTCGCTGATATGCATGAGTATGCAGGAGAGCGCATGATTCGTCAATCCGCCTCCGCCCGGAGGGTGATTCCGGGGCGATTCGGTGCGGTGCCGGGGCGGTCCTAGGGCGGTTCCAGGGGTGATTGAACGCGGGAAACCGCTTTCCCGTATCTCCGCAGGACGCAGGCGCCGCGTCGGCACGACCGAGACACCCCAAGACACCGACGAAACCCGACCCCACCCCTCGACCCGAGTGAGGCATCCGCATGTCCAGGGCTCTTCCGAAGTACAACAAGCGTCGCGTCGGCCTCATCGGCGCCGCCGCCGTGGCACTGTCCGGCGCGGTGATCGCCGGATCCGCCCTCGCCGGCGAGTCCTCCGAGGACAGCGCCGCGAGCGCCCGGACACTTGCGGAACCGGGCACGATCAGCTGTCCCGACGTCGCACCGCGGCTCCCCGCCGTCCCCGCCTCCGCCCGGGCCGAGGTCGACCGCAACCTCGGCGACCTCGACACCCAGATCACCGAGGCCAACAAACGACTCGCCGACACCGTCGGCCAGGGCGGACCCAACTTCGTCCAGAACGCCATCCTCGGCCCCCTCGAAGACAAACGCGTCGCCGCCATCAACCGCATCGCCACCGCCATCGGCCGCACCGCCGAACGCCCCGCCGGACTCGACGCGCTCGCCCCCTGCACGCTCGACGCCGGAGGCGCGGCGGAGGCGGGCGGGAACGCGGGCGGCGAAGGGGCGGACGGCGAGGAGGCCACCGCGCCGCCGGCCGGCGGCGCGGGCCAGGGGGACGGCCAGGAAGCCGGTGCGGGCGCCGGTGAGACCGGGAACACCGGCGCCGGCACGATCAGCTGTCCCGACGTCGCACCGCGGCTCCCCGCCGTCCCCGCCTCCGCCCGGGCCGAGGTCGACCGCAACCTCGGCGACCTCGACACCCAGATCACCGAGGCCAACAAACGACTCGCCGACACCGTCGGCCAGGGCGGACCCAACTTCGTCCAGAACGCCATCCTCGGCCCCCTCCAGGACAAACGCGTCGCCGCCATCAACCGCATCGCCACCGCCATCGGCCGCACCGCCGAACGCCCCGCCGGACTGGACACGCTGGCCGCCTGCACGCTCACCAAGTGACGTGACAGGCGCCGTGGCCGCCCCGTACGCACGCCGGCCGGGGCGGCCACGGACGACAATCCTCAGACAGTCGAAAGAAACGCGCCCATCATCGGTCCCCGGGGGAAAGACCTATGAGCGCGTAGAGGGCCGCCTGCGCACGTTCATCGAGGCGCAGCCGGTCTTCTTCACCGCCACCGCCGCCGCCCCCCTGTCCGCCGACGGCACGGTCAGCCTCTCGCCCAAGGGCCTCAGGGGCTCCTTCGTCGTCCTCGACGAACTCACCGTGGCCTACCTCGACTTCACCGGGTCCACCGCCGAGACCATCGCCCACCTGAGGGAGAACGGCCGCGGTGAGACCGTCTTCCGGGACGATCCGCGCTTTCCCGAACCGCTCGCCCGCTTCCCCGACGTCGGTCCGACGGTCCACGGCCTGCGCGCGATCGTCGTCGTGACCGCCGAGCCTCTCCGTGACACCTGCGGCCACGCCGTCCCGTTCATGGCCTACGCGGCGGAGCGCGACCTGCACGCAAGGCGGTTCGCGCGGGAGGACGACGCCTCACTGGACGCGTACTCCTCCAAGAAGAAATACGTCGCGACGAGCCTGGACGGCCTCCTCGGGCTGCCCCTGCCACTGCCCCCGTCCCCGGCCTGACCCGTCCGCCCGGACGCCCCGGCCCTCCGAGGGAGGTCCCGGGGCGTTTTTCCTCCGCACACCCCGCCTTTTCGCTGAACGCTCCCGGGTCACGGCACGTATGTGTGGGCCAAGGGTCAAGTCCCACGGAGGAACCGTGACCACCACGCTCGCAGGCGGACGTGCCGCCCGCCGTCAGACGATGCGCCGCATCCGTCCGCGCCGCTCCCCCGCCGTACCCCTGCTGCTCGCCGTGGGGGCGGGCGCGGTGGCCGTGCTGTGGTTGTGGTGGAACAACACACCGTCCATCTCGGACACCACCGGGAGGATCGTCGCCGCCGGCCGCATCACCGGCCTGCTGGCCGGCTATCTCATGGCCCTCGTGGTGCTGCAGATGGCCCGGGTCCCCGCGCTGGAACGCCGGGTGGGTTCGGACCGGGTGGCCCGCTGGCACGCGATGAGCGGGCGCTACACCGTCAGCCTGGTCGTCGCCCACGTCTTCCTCATCATGTGGGGGTACGCCCTCCAGGCCGGCAAGGGCCTCGGCGACATCGTCCAGCAGACGATCACCTCCGTCGAGCAGCTGCCGGACATGGGCAAGGCCGCCATCGGCACGGGCCTGCTGTTCGTGATCGCGCTCATCTCGATCGGCCCGATCCGCCGCAGGCTGCCGTACGACAGCTGGTACCACGTGCACCTGCTGACGTACGCGGCGATGTACCTGACGTTCTGGCACCAGATCACCACCGGCAACGAGTTCGCCGTCGAACCGGCCGCGAAGACCTTCTGGTACGGGCTCTACGGCGTCGTGACCGCGCTGGTCCTCTGGTACCGGGTGTTCACCCCGATCCGGCTGAACCTGCGTCACCGGATGAGGGTCGAGGCGGTCATCGAGGAGACACCGGGCATCACCTCGGTGCTGATCAGCGGGCGCAAGCTGCACCGGATGGGCGCGGAGGCAGGTCAGTTCTTCCGCTGGCGGTTCCTGGCGCCGGGAATGCGGTTCAGCTCCCACCCGTACTCGCTGTCGGCGGCTCCCCGCCCCGACATGCTGCGGATCACCGTGAAGGCGATCGGCGACCACACCTCCCGGCTGCGCGAGCTGGAGCCCGGCACCCGGGTGTGGGCGGAGGGACCCTACGGGGCGATGACCGCCCAGCGCCGCAGCCGCGGCAAGGTGCTGCTGGTCGCGGGCGGGGTGGGGATCACCCCGATGCGGGCCCTGTTCGAGACGCTGCCCGGCGCCTCCGGGGACATCACCCTGCTGTACCGGGCCAACACCACCCAGGACCTGGCCCTGTGGGGCGAGCTGGCCAAGATCGCCGAGGAGCGCGGTGCACGCCTGATGTACGCGGTCAACAGCCCCGAGGGGGAGCGCCCCGACATCTCGGCGGACAGCCTGCGGCGGAAGATCCCCGACATCGACGACCACGACGTCTTCATGTGCGGCCCGCCCGGGTTCGCCCAGTCGGTGTACGACGCACTGCGCGGCGCCGGGGTCCCCGCCCGCCGTATCCACCACGAGTCGTTCGAGATGTGAGCGACGGGTCATCCACACCCATCAGGAGCTTGAGAAGCGATGAGGAAGAGTCACCCCGTCCGGCGTGCTGTGCTGGCCACCGCCGCCACCGTCTCCGGGATCGTGCTGCTGCTGACGCTGAAGCCGGATTCCGACCCGGGCTCGGCGGACGTGGCCGGCGGCACGGTCCCGTCCGCGGCCGCGCAGTCCCCGCAGGGCGGCGCCCAGGCCATCGGCGACGGCACCGTCACCGGTGACGCGGCGCAGACCGAGTACGGGCCGGTACAGGTGCGTCTGACGGTCAGCGGCGGGAAGATCACCGAGGCCGAGGCCGTCCAGTCGCCCAAGGGCGGCCAGAGCGACCAGATCAACGCCAACGCCGTACCCAAGCTCAACCAGGCCGTGGTCGCCGCGCAGAGCGGCGAGATCGACGCGGTGTCCGGCGCCACCTACACCAGCGCCGGGTACAAGAAGTCGCTGCAGTCCGCGCTCGACAAGGCCAAGGCCGCCGCACCGGCCGGGAACGGACAGGGCGCGGAGAACGCCCAGGCCCTCGGCGACGGCACCGCCACCGGTGACCCGGTGCAGACCGATTACGGGGCGGTGCAGGTACGGATCACCGTCCAGGGCGGGAAGATCACCAAGGCCGAGGCCGTCCAGGCGCCCAAGGGCGGCCAGAGCGACCAGATCAACGCCAACGCCGTACCCAAGCTCAACCAGGCCGTCGTGGAGGCCGGCAGCGCGGACATCGACGCGGTGTCCGGCGCCACCTACACCAGCGCCGGGTACAAGAAATCGCTGCAGTCCGCCCTGGATCAGGCCAAGGCCGCCGGATCGGCCGCGGCCGGCAACGGGTCCGCCGGGCAGAAGGAGGCCGCTGACAAGGAGCCCTCCGCCGAGGAGCCCGCCGAAAAGGAGTCCGCCGGGAGCGGGCAGGGCTCGGGGGGCGCGCAGACCCTCAAGGACGGCACCGTCACCGGTGACGCGGTGCAGACCGATTACGGGGCGGTGCAGGTACGGATCACCGTCCAGGGCGGGAAGATCACCAAGGCCGAGGCGGTGCAGGCGCCCAAGGGGGGCCAGAGCGACCAGGTCACCTTCTCCTCCGTGCCCCGGCTCAACCAGGCCGTCGTGGAGGCCGGCAGCGCGGACATCGACGCGGTGTCCGGCGCCACCTACACCAGCGCCGGATACAAGAAATCGCTGCAGTCCGCCCTGGATCAGGCCGGTGGCTGACGCCGTGGCCGAGTCCGCACAGGCTCCCGCCGCGGTGCGTCGTACGGAGGAGACGATGGGGACCGTCTTCTCCTTCGACGTCCGCGGCGGGGAACCCGCCGCCGTACACGCGGCGCTGGAGGAGGCGGTCGCCGGGCTGCGCCGCGTCGACGAGGTGTTCAGCACGTACCGCGACGACTCCCAGATCTCACGGCTGGCACGCGGCGACCTCACGGTCGAGGAGTGCGACCGTGAGGTCGCCGAGGTGCTGGAGCTGGCCGCGGAGGCGGAACGGGTGAGCGACGGCTGGTTCAGCCCGCGCTACCGGGGCCGGCTCGACCCGACCGGCATCGTCAAGGGCTGGGCCACCGAGCGGGCCGCGCGGCGGCTCGCGGAGGCCGGGACGGTCGGCGTGAGCCTCAACGGCGGCGGTGACGTCCAGTTGCTGGGCTCCCCGGGAGCCGGGCGGCCGTGGCGGGTGGGCGTGGCGGATCCGCTCCGGCCGGGCGGTCTCGCGGCCGTGGTCTCCGCGGCCGGCGTGGACGAACTGGCCGTCGCCACCTCGGGCACCGCCGAGCGCGGCGACCACATCGTCGATCCGCGCACCGGCCGTTCCGCGGTCACCGACCTGGTCTCGGTGACGGTGGTGGCACCCCGGCTGGTCTGGGCCGACTGCTGGGCCACCGCCGCCTTCGCGATGGGGTCGCGGGAGGGGCTCGCCTGGCTGGAGACGCTGCCCGACGTGGAGGCGCTGCTGATCACGGCGGGCGACGAGGTGCGCTGCACGGGGGGCCTGGCGGACCGGCTGGGGTGATCGGGCCACCCGGGCGCCCGTGTGCCCCGGCCGGTCCGGCCCGCGCTCAGTGCCCGTTCTGGGCCAGCCGCAGCATGTGCTCGGCCAGGGCCGGCCCGCCCACCGGGTCACGGCTGATCAGCATCAGCGTGTCGTCGCCGGCGATGGTCCCCAGGATGTCGTGCAGTTCGGCCTGGTCGATGGCCGAGGCCAGGAACTGCGCGGCGCCCGGAGGGGTGCGCAGCACCACGAGGTTGGCGGAGGCCTCCGCGGAGATCAGCAGCTCCTGGGAGAGCCGCCGCATCCGCTCCTCCTTCGCCGACTCCCCCAGCGGTGCGCGCGGGGTGCGGAAGCCGCCCTCGCTCGGTACCGCGTAGATGAGGTCGCCGTCGGTGTCGCGGATCTTCACCGCGTTCAGCTCGTCCAGGTCCCGGGAGAGCGTCGCCTGGGTGACGGACAGCCCGTGGTCGGCGAGCAGCTTCGCCAACTGGCTCTGGGAACGCACCGGTTGCCGGTTGAGGATGTCCACGATCCGGCGGTGGCGGGCGGTGCGGGTCTGCGGTACGGCAGGCCCGACAGGCTGTCCGTGGTCCTGATCGTGGCTCATCGTCGTCTCATTCTCCGGTCATCCTCGGGGCGTTCCCCGGCTCGTGGTCCGGTTCATCGCCCTGCTCGTCGTCCGGGTCTCGCCCGGCTCGTGCTCCGGCTCACCGTCCGGCTCGCCCTTCCCCGTCCGCCGCCCGGCCGGCGGCGTCCAGGACGCCGGGCAGTGCCCCGAGGAAAGCCTCCACCGCGTCGTCCCCGAGGATCAGCGGCGGCATCAGCCGTACGACATCGGGGGCGGGCGCGTTCACCAGGAAACCGGCGTCCTGAGCCGCCTGTTGCACCTGGGGCGCGAGCGGTTCGGTGAGCACGATACCCAGGAGCAGGCCGGCGCCCCGGACATGGCTGATCAACGGGTCGTCGAGCGCCTCGATTCCGTCGCGGAGCCGCTCGCCCTGCCGCTTGACGTTCGCGAGCAGCCCCTCGTTCTCGATGGTGTCGAGAACGGCGAGGCCGGCGGCGCAGGCGACCGGGTTGCCCCCGAAGGTCGTGCCGTGCTGGCCGGGGTGCAGCAGCTCGGCGGCGCGTCCGAAGGCGACGGCCGCGCCGATCGGCAGCCCGCCGCCGAGTCCCTTGGCGAGGGTGACGACGTCGGGCAGGACGCCTTCGTGGGCCTGGTACTCGAACCAGTTGCCGGTGCGGCCGACGCCGGTCTGCACCTCGTCCAGGACGAGCAGCGCGCCCGTGGCGGCCGTGATGGCGCGGGCGGCCTTCAGATAGCCGGGCGGGGGCACCACGACCCCGTTCTCGCCCTGGATCGGCTCGATGACGACCAGCGCCGTGTCCTCGGTGACCGCGGCGGCCAGGGCCTGCGCGTCGCCGTAGGGGACATGGGTGACGTCCCCGGGCAGCGGTGCGAACGGCTCCCGCTTGCCCGGCTGGCCGGTCAGCGCGAGGGCGCCCATGGTGCGGCCGTGGAAGCCGCCGTCGGTGGCGACCATGCGGGTCCGCCCGGTCAGCCGCCCGATCTTGAACGCGGCCTCGTTGGCCTCGGCACCCGAGTTGCAGAAGTACACCCGGCCCTCGCGGCCGAAGAGCCGCAGGAGCCGTTCGGCGAGCGCGACGGGCGGCTCGGCGACGTACAGGTTGGAGACGTGGCCCAGGGAGGCGATCTGCCGGCTGACGGCCTCGACGACGGCCGGGTGGGCGTGGCCGAGCGCGTTGACGGCGATACCGCCGACGAAGTCGGTGTACTCCTTGCCGTCGGCGTCGCGGACGGTGGTGCCCGCGCCGCTGACCAGGGACAGCTTCGGCGTGCCGTAGTTGTTCATGAGCGCGCCCTGCCACCGCGCGCTCAGCTCCTCGTTGCTCACGACTCCCCCTGTCCGTGCTGTCCGTGCTGCCCGTGCGGTGTTCCGTCGGGCACGACCATGGTGCCGATGCCCTCGTCGGTGAAGATCTCCAGCAGGATCGAGTGCTGGACCCTGCCGTCGATGACGCGGGCCGTGGTCACGCCGTTGCGTACCGCGTGCAGACAGCCCTCCATCTTCGGCACCATGCCCGAGGACAGCTCCGGCAGCAGCTTCTCGAGCTGGGAGGCGGTGAGACGGCTGATCACCTCGTCGGAGTGCGGCCAGTCCTCGTAGAGCCCCTCGACGTCGGTGAGGACCATGAGGGTCTCGGCGTCCAGCGCAGCAGCGAGTGCCGCAGCCGCCGTATCAGCATTGACGTTGTAGACATGGTGGTCGTCCTGGCTCCGGGCGATGGACGAGACGACCGGGATACGGCCGTCGGCGAGCAGCGCCTCGATGGCGCCGGTGTCGATCTCGGTGATCTCCCCGACCCGCCCGATGTCGACCGGCTCCCCGTCGATCTCGGGCCGGTGCCTGGTCGCGGTGAGGGTGTGCGCGTCCTCGCCGGTGAGGCCGACGGCGAACGGGCCGTGCCGGTTGAGCAGCCCGACCAGCTCACGCTGCACCTGTCCGGCCAGCACCATCCGTACGACGTCCATGGCGTCCTCGGTGGTGACCCTGAGGCCGGCCTTGAACTCGCTGACGATGCCGTGCCGGTCGAGCGCGGCGCTGATCTGCGGGCCGCCGCCGTGCACGACGACCGGCTTGAGGCCGGCGTGCCGCAGGAAGACGACGTCCTGGGCGAAGGCGTTCTTCAGTTCCTCGTCCACCATGGCGTTGCCGCCGAACTTGATGACGACGGTCTTGCCGTGGTGCCGGGTCAGCCAGGGCAGCGCCTCGATGAGGATCTGCGCCTTGGGCAGGGCGGTGTGCTTACGAGTCGGGGACTTTCGCTCTTCTGGGTGATTGACCGTCATAGCCGACTTTCGGAAGAATCTCGGATCAGCCGCCGGGCGGGCGGTGTTGGCCTGTGGAGGCGACGTAAGACTCGTCTCGGACTCGTCCGGGGCGAGCGGTCGCCGGTGAATCAGGAGCTCTCGTCGGTGACGACGAGAACCCGCGACAACCAAGCGGGCACGTCAAGAGGAGTACGCGCTGTTCTCGTGGACGTAGTCGGCCGTCAGGTCGTTTGTCCAGATCGTCGCAGACTCATTGCCTGCCGCGAGGTCCGCGACGATGTGGACCTCGCGGTAGCGCATGTCGACCTTGTCGCGGTCCTCGCCGACGCCGCCGTTCTTGCACACCCAGACGCCGTTGATGGCGACGTCGAGTTCGTCGGGTTCGAAGGCGGCCTTCGTGGTGCCGATCGCGGACAGCACCCGGCCCCAGTTGGGGTCCTCGCCGTGGAGGGCGCACTTGAGGAGGTTGTTGCGGGCGATGGAGCGGCCCACCTCGACGGCGTCGTCCTCGGTCGCGGCGCCCACCACCTCGACCTTGATGTCCTTGCTGGCGCCCTCGGCGTCGCCGATGAGCTGCCGGCCGAGGTCGTCGCAGACGGCGCGTACCGCCTCGGCGAACTCCTCGTGGGCGGGGGTGACGCCGGTGGCGCCGGAGGCGAGCAGCAGCACGGTGTCGTTGGTGGACATGCAGCCGTCGGAGTCGACGCGGTCGAAGGTGACCCGGGTGGCGGCGCGCAGGGCCCGGTCCAGCGTCCCGGCGTCGACGTCGGCGTCGGTGGTGAGGACGACCAGCATGGTGGCGAGGCCGGGGGCGAGCATGCCGGCGCCCTTGGCCATCCCGCCGACGGTCCAGCCCTCCTTGGTCACGACGGCCGTCTTGTGCACACTGTCCGTGGTCTTGATGGCGATGGCGGCCTTCTCACCGCCGTGCTCGGACAGCCGGCCGGCGGCCTCTTCGACCCCCGGCAGCAGCTTGTCCATGGGGAGCGTGACGCCGATGAGTCCGGTGGAGCAGACGGCCACCTCGCCCGCGCCGGTCCCGAGCACCTCGGCGGCCTTCTCGGCGGTGGCGTGGGTGTCCTGGAAGCCCTTGGGGCCCGTACAGGCGTTGGCGCCACCGGAGTTGAGGACGACGGCGGAGACCTGGCCGCCCTTGAGCACCTGCTCGGACCAGAGCACGGGTGCGGCCTTGACGCGGTTGGCGGTGAAGACGCCCGCCGCGGCGCGGCGCGGCCCGTTGTTGACCACGAGGGCCAGGTCCGGATTGCCGTTCTCCTTGATCCCGGCGGCGATGCCCGCCGCCGTGAATCCCTTTGCTGCCGTCACACTCACGGCGCGACTCCGATCGTCGTCAGTCCGGTGGACTCGTCGAGCCCGAGGGCGATGTTCATGCTCTGCAGAGCGCCGCCCGCGGTGCCCTTGGTGAGGTTGTCGATGGCGCTGATCGCGATGATCCGCCCCGCGGCCTCGTCGTACGCGACCTGGATCTGAACGGCGTTGGAACCGTAGACGGACGCCGTGGCGGGCCACTGGCCCTCGGGGAGGAGACGGACGAAGGGTTCGTCGGCGAACGCCTTCTGGTAGGCGGCCCGGACGGACTCGGCGGTGACCCCGGGCCTGGCCTTGGCGCTGCACGTGGCGAGGATGCCGCGGGGCATCGGCGCGAGGGTCGGCGTGAAGGAGACGGAGACCCGCTCCCCCGCCGCCGCGCTGAGGTTCTGGATCATCTCGGGGGTGTGCCGGTGGGTGCCGCCGACGCCGTACGGCGACATCGACCCCATGACCTCGCTGCCCAGCAGGTGCGGCTTGGCCGCCTTCCCCGCGCCGGAGGTGCCGGAGGCGGCGACGATCACCGCCTCGGCCTCGGCGAGGCCCGCCGTGTAGGCCGGGACGAGGGCCAGCGAGACGGCGGTCGGGTAGCAACCGGGCACCGCGATGCGCTTGGACCCCTCCAGCGCGGCGCGGCCGCCCGGCAGTTCGGGCAGGCCGTAGGGCCAGGTGCCGGCGTGCGGGGAGCCATAGAACCGTTCCCAGTCGGCGGCGTCGGCGAGCCGGTGGTCGGCGCCCATGTCGACCACGAGCACCTCCGGCCCGAGCTGCTCGGCGACGGCGGCGGACTGCCCGTGCGGCAGGGCGAGGAAGACGACGTCGTGCCCGGCGAGCACGTCGGCCGTGGTCGCCTCCAGCACCCGCTCGGCGAGCGGCACCAGATGCGGCTGCAGGCTCCCGAGCCGCTGCCCGGCGTTGGAGTTCCCGGTCAGCGCGCCGATCTCCACCCCGGGGTGCGCCAGCAGCAGACGCAGAAGCTCCCCACCCGCATATCCACTGGCCCCGGCCACAGCCACTCGTACGCTCACGGAAACCTCCTCCTCGATGGCATGACTATACGTACATCCGCAGGTTTATGCAATGTAGTACAGGAAGCTCTCGACGACAGCTGCGACTGAGCGCGATAGCTGGCCCCTGAGCGCGACGGTTGGTACGCAAGACGACGGTGCGACCGTGCACTGGAGCTGTCCCGGTGAGCACTGGGCTCGTCGCGGGTGTGCGTTCCACTCGGCCGCGGGGCAGCGCCTGGACGGGTTGACGTGCATTGGTCTCCCCCGATGCCCGTTCACCCGCCTTCGTGAACGTGCCGAGTCGGTGGCCTGTCGAGCCGACCGGGGATCGGCCCCGGGCCTCGAACCCTGCGATGGGCGGACCAGCCACCTCCCGACCACGGAATCGGGGCCGGAAACTACGCTGGCACCCCTTCCGCCCGTCCAAGGAGCAGCGTGCCGCCGTCCTTCGTCCACCTCTCTTGCCGGGCAGGGTGCCCGGTTCTTCAGGGCCGGGGTGCATGCCCGTTCTCGCGGAGCGGGGCAGGAAATGGCCGCGCCTCCTGCGGGCGATGCGGCGTCCCGAAGGAGGACGGTGGCGGGCTTGGCCATGGAAGGGTGTGGCAGTGCGCGGCTGGGAGTGGTGGCGGGGGTCGGTCGTTCGTTCGGGTGAGCCCGGCCGAATCCGAAGAGGTGAGAGAGGGGCGGGACTACGTTGGACGACATGTCACGGTTCCGGATGTACCCCACGGCCGCGCAGGCGGAGCAGATGCTGCTGCACTGCGCGCACGCCCGGTACGTGTGGAACCTGGCCGTCGAGCAGCACGCCCACCGGAAACCGGGCCGCAGGCCTGCGCCCGGGTTCGCCGAGCAGTGCCGTCAGCTCACCGAGGCCCGGCGGGAGAGCGCCTGGCTGCGGGCCGGGAACGCGGATGTGCAGCAGCAGGCGCTGCAGGACTTCGCCAGGGCCAAAGCCGCGCGGTTCGCTTCCGGGTTCGGTGAGCCGACCTGGCGCAGGAAGCATGTGCATGAGGGCTTCCGGGTGATCGGCACCGACCGGGTCCCGGAGTTTCATCCGGACGGTTCGCCGAGGCTGAACGCCGGGGGCCGGCAGGTGATGGGCCGCTCGGTGGTGGTGCAGAAACTCAACCGACGCTGGGCGCGGGTGAAGGTGCCCGGCTGCGGCTGGGTGCGCTTCCGGCTCACCCGCGCCGGGCTGCCGCAGGCGAAGACGTTCCGGGTCACCTTCCGCAACGGCCGGTGGCACGTCGCCTTCGCCGTGATCCCCGAGCCGGTCGATGCGCCCGGCACGGGGGAGGTCATCGGCATTGACCGGGGCATCAAGATCACCGCTGCCCTGTCCGACGGGCGGAGGCTGAACTGCCCCCAGCTCACTCCCCGGGAGCGGGCCCGGGTCCGCAAGCACCAGCGCCGCGCGGCCCGCGCCCCCAGGGGCAGCGAGGCCAAGGCCGCCGAGTACGCGAAGGTGGCCCGGATCAAGGCGCGGGAGGCGGACCGGCGCAAGGACTGGTGCGAGAAAACCTCCACCATGCTCGCCCGCACCTGCCGCCTGATCCGGTTCGAGAAACTGAACATCACCACCATGACCCGCTCGGCGAAGGGAACCGTCGCACAGCCCGGCACCCGGGTGCGGCAGAAGGCCGGGCTGAACCGGGCGATCCTCGCCCAGGGCTGGGGCCTGCTGCGCCGCCGGACCGGGGAGAAGGCCCCGGGCCGGGTCGAGGACGTGCCCGCCCCCTACACCTCGCTGCGGTGCAGTGCCTGCGGCTGGATCGAAAAGGACTCGCGCAAGAGCCAAGCCGAGTTCGTCTGCGTGTCCTGCGGGTTCACCTGCAACGCGGATGAGAACGCAGCAGTCAACGTCGCGGCAGGACAGGGCGGGATCCCCCGCCCCCGGCGGGCAGCCGGTGCCGGAGGGGTGACAGCGGCCACCGGCCGCTCGAGCACCCGTGAACCTCGACCCACCCGGGTCGGAATCCCCCTCCTTTGAGGAGGGGGAGGATGTCAACGGATCACCAAATACGACCCCGCCGACCGCGACCAGCACGGCCACTACACCGGTGCCGAGGACACGGCCAGCGACCACGGACCTGTCGAAGCAGCGTACCTGGCGGCGATCGCCGCCTTCGCGGAGGCCTCGGACATCGACCGGCTGGAGATCCGCGAACCTGCGGTCACCGGCTTCGTCCACTTCGGTGTGGAGCCGCCGGTTGAGGGGCACGGCCTCGGCGGGCTCTTCCCGCCCGACCTCACCGGCTACCACGACGGGGCCGAGGCCTCCCTTCCGGTCGCCCTGGAACTGGTCCGGGCCATGCTCCGCGACCAGGGCGCCTGGTGCCGGCTGGAGGTGGGGGATGTGTTCACCGTGCACGTCGGGTGGGACCAGTACGTGTACGTGGGCAGCGACCGGCCCTGCGCGGACGCCGTGGCCCGTACACGGGAACTCGGTCTCTTCCCGGAACCGCTGACGGCCTCGCCCTACGCGGCTGAGTTCGACGAGGCGGAAGTGACGGAGCCGGCCGACGAGGACTTCTGGACGCGCGTGCGCACCCTGCTCGCCGCACGGCAGACGCTGTTCCTCGAGGAGACCTACGTCCGCAACGCCGCACGCCGGCACCGCCTCACTCTGGAAAACCTCGACACAGTGCGCGCCGGTCTCGGCCCGCGCGCCCTGCTGACCGTCCGGCCCGACCTGACCCCGGACGTCGGCGCGGTCCTCGCCGCGCTGCCCGAGGAGGGAAAGGGCTGCCGCGGTGAAGCGCGTCATTTCCCGGCTGGGGCAGGGGCCCGGGGAAGGCGTAGCTGGAAGCATGCTCCGAGGGTCCGGGGAGCGAGGGTGAGGGTGCCTCGATGGCGGTGGGCCAGGTCGCGGGCGATGGCGAGGCCCAGGCCGGTGCCGCCGTGGTCGCGGGAGCGGGCGTCGTCGAGCCGGACGAAGCGTTCGAAGATGCGCTCGGCGTCTTCGGTGGGCACGCCCGGTCCGTCGTCGTGCACCGTGAGGACGACCCAGGCGTCCTGGGTGCGGATGGTGATCTGGATGCGGTGTGCGGCGTGGCGGGCGGCGTTGTCGATGAGGTTGCGCAGCAGCCGTTCGTACTCGTCGGGGTTTCCGTGTGCGTGTGCGGGGGCGGTGCTGTCGCAGGTGAGGGTCAACGGTCGTTCGGTGAGGGGGTATTCCTCGGTCAGCCGGGAGGCGAGGGCTGTCAGGTCGACGGTTTCGGGGCTGGCTGTGGGGGTGCGGGTGTCGAGGCGGGCGAGAAGGAGCAGGTCCTCGGCGAGGGCCTGGAGGCGGCGGGTCTGTCGTGCGGCAGTGGTGACTGCCGCAGGCCAGTCGGTGCGTTCCGGGTAGGCGAGCGCGACTTCCAGGCTGGCCAGCAGTGTGGTGAGGGGGCTGCGCAGTTCATGAGCGGCGTCCGCGACGAAGCGGCGTTGCTGGGCGGCGGCGTTGTCGAGGCGTTGAAGGGTGGCGTTGATGGTGGTGGCCAGGGCGGTGATCTCGTGTCCCGTGGCGGGCACGGTGACGCGTTCGCGGGGGTCGCTCGCGGTGACCGAGGCGGTGAGGACGCGGATGGCTTCGACCGGCCGCAGCGCGATGCGGACGGTGAAGTAGGCGATGGCGGCGATCAGCACGAGGCCGACGAGGCCGGCGCGCAGCAGCAGGCGGTCGATGGTCCCGGTGATTTCCTCGGCCGCTCTCGGGAGCACCACCACATAGACCCGCATCCTGGCGTCGGCGGCGATGCCCAGAGCGGCGACCTCGTCGCTGCTCAGTTCATCGGCTTCGATGTCGGCCGCCAGGACCCGATACCTCTCGCCGGCCATGTCGCCCCTGATCCCGGGGGTGTAGTCACGGTTCACCGGCATGCGGACGTAGTTGGGCGACCCTTCCCCGGTCGCGGCGGGCATCACGTGGTGGGTGCCGGGATCGAAGTCCTCCATGCCTCCGCCGTAGGCGACGGCGGCGCGTCGGCCGGTCGCGACGACTTCGTACGGCACGGCGCTCGCGCGAGCGGGAACCACTCCCTCCCTCAGCTGGTCGCTGAGGGCCAAGAGCTGTTGCACGGCCTGTTCGGTGGCGATCTGCGTGCTCTGGCGGTAGACGTCGCGGTGTACCCACCAGCCCATGGCGGCCAGGATGACGGCGGCGGTCGAGGCAACGGCCAGGGCCGTGCGGGCTCGCACCGAACGTGGCCACCGGCGGCGTCGCAGTTCAGTCGCGTTCACGGTCGTCCACCAGCCGGTATCCGGTTCCTCGTACGGTCTGCAGGGACTGCCGCTGGAATGCGGCGTCCATCTTCTTGCGGAGAGAGCTGATACGCGCCTCCACCAGATTGGGATCCTCGGCCTCGTCGGGCCACGCGTGGTAGAGCAGATCCGCTTTGGAGACCGCCTGGCCCGCCCGGCGGGCCAGCAGCTCCAGCACGGCGAACTCCCTGGGCGTGAGGTCGACCCGGGTCCCGGCCCGGCGGCAGACCCGGGCAGCGACGTCCAACGAGAGGTCCCCCACGGCGAGGACGGGCGGGGCGACCGTGGCGGCTCGTCTGACCAGGGCCCGCAACCGTGCGACGAGCACCATGTAGGAGAAGGGTTTGGCCAGGTAGTCGTCGGCCCCCGTGTCCAGGGCCTCCGCCTGATCCCACTCCCCGTCCTTGGCGGTGAGTACCAGGATGGGGGTCGCGTTCCCCTCCCGGCGCAGCTGGGCGCAGACCTTGTAGCCGTTGAGTCCGGGCAGCATCAAGTCCAGTACGACAAAGGCGTATTCGCCGGTACGGGCCATCCACAGTCCCTGCCGGCCGTCATGGGCGAGGTCGACGCTGTAGCCCTCGGCGGTCAGGCCGGTGCGCAGGGTGTGGGCAAGGTCCACCTCGTCTTCGACCACCAATACGCGCATGCGGTGCAGCCTCGCACAGTGCCGGCCCGCCTTCCTGATCGGCCGGTCAGGTTGGATCAGCAACCGGTCAACGAGGTCCGGGCACGCTGGCGGAACTTCTTCTCCACTGCTGAAAGGCCCTGCCGTCGATGTCCGTTGATGAACGTGCGCCCGCCGTGATCGAGACGGTCGCTGCTCCCCCACCCGTCCGTCGGCCGTCACCGCGCCCGGCCCGAGCGGTTGTCGTCCTCGCGCCCATGCTGCTGACCATCGCTCTGGGACTCTGGGGCATCCGCAGGAAGAACACCATGTGGGGGGACGAGTCCGTCACCTACCAGCTCGCGCACCGCGACCTTTCGCAGATATGGCTCACCGCCCAGCATGTCGATCTGGTCCATGCCCTCCACTACGCCGTGATGCATGAGATCTTCGGTCTCTTCGGCGCAGGACTGCTGTCGTTGCGGCTGCCGTCCGTGCTGGCGATGTCCGCGGCGGCGAGCGCAGTCGGGCTGCTGGGCCTGCGTCTGGCGGGGCCGCGTGTCGGGCTGCTGGCCGGGCTGGTGTTTCCGCTCCTTCCTCAGGTGCAGAAGTACACGCAGGAAGGCCGCTCGTACGCCATGGTCTGCGCCCTGGTCGCCTGGGCCACCTATGCGCTCGTGGTCGGCGTCACGCGTCACGCCCGATGGCGGTGGGCGGTCTACGGCTGCACCATGCTACTGGCCTGCCTGCTCCATGAGTTCGCGGTTCTCGCCCTGGTCGCACACGGCGTCGCACTGGTCGTCTCCCGTGTTCCGCGACCGGTGCTGAGGGCGTGGGGCGTGACTGCCGCAAGCGTGGTGGCCGGACTGTTGCCGCTGGCGGTCCGCAGTGCGGAGCAGTCCGCGCAGGTGTCCTGGATCGACGTACCGGTGCGGCTTCCTGAATTCCTGGCCGCGGCGGTCGTGGGCGTGGCGTGTGCCCTGGCGCCCGTGGCGACGAGGGGACCCGTGCGGCTCCCTGTGCTGGCTGTGCCGATCGTTGTGCTTCCGTGCCTTCTGCTGCTGATCGCCTCGCTGGTCAAGCCCCTCTTCGTCGATCGGTACGTGCTCTACAGCAACATCGGAATCGCCTTGCTGGTGGGCGCCTGCATGGATCACTTCCACCAGCAGCGGAAGTCGTCCCGCAACGCGGCGGTTGCGGGAGTGGCCGCGGTTGCCGTACTGGCCGCACTCGTCCTGACGGGCCTTTGGCTGAGGACGCCCCAGAGCCGAAGCAATGACGTCACCGCCATCGGCGCCACCGTACGCGAGGTGGGCCGTACCGGCGACGGACTGCTCTATCTCTCCGGCCAGCACCGGATCTGGACCGCGGCCAACCCCGAGGACACCCGTTTCCTGACGGATCTGGCGCTGGCACAGGACCCCGTTTCGTCGAACACACTTGCAGGTGTCGAGCTTCCCGCCCAAGACATAGCGGCACGCATGCTGGAATTCGACCGAATCGTCACGGTCCGCGACCCGGCGGGTGCGCACTCGCCGACCAACCCGCAGGAGCAAGCGAAAACAAGCACCCTGCGGCGCCACTTCCGCGAGCACGGAACAACCCATGTCAACGGGGCGCGAGTCACCGTCTATGTCCGAGACCACGAACCGTCTCCGAAGGCCGGGCCTGGATTCAACAGGCCGGGAGCGAGCGGCTGAAGGACGAGGTGACCGCGGCGCCGGCCCTCGCGCCCGATCTCTGTACGCACGGGCTGCCGGCCTTCCGGTTCACAGTGCAGTCCGACACCTCGGTCGACGTCGCGGTGCCGCTCCTGCGCCCAGGGGCGCGGACACTGGACCGCCTCACCACGACATTCACGCAGCACAGTGAGCGTCCAACCCCGTGATTCGCCCACCAGCCCTCTCAAGATCCGCCAACAAGAATTCTCCACGCGCTCCTGACCTGCGCATCTCAGACCACGATTCGCCAAGTCAAGGACCCGGGACTAAAGTCCTGGGCTTGCACAACGGGCATCACTGGCGGTGATGCTGCGTTTGCGTCCAGCCCCGTCCCGCTGGCGCGGGGGCGGGGCGGGGGCCGTTGACGGGGCCCCGCGTCGCCACAACTCCCACGCTCTGGCGCGGATGTTGCGGGAGCCGTTCCGGTCTGCGTGATCAACGAATCCGCAGTTCCGGCACGCGAACCGGGCCTGCGAGACCCGGTTCGCCTGGTCGATGCGCCCGCATTCGGCGCAGGTACGGGAGGTGTACGCCGGATCGACGTGCACCACCGGTACCCCCGCCCGGCGGGCCTTGTACGCGATGAAGCTGCCCAGCTGGTGGAAGGACCAGGAGTGCAGGGTGGCCCGTTGGGGCTTGCGAAGCCGTACCCGCTCGCGGATGCCCGTCAGGTCTTCCAGGGCGATTCCGCGACCGGTGCGTTCCGCCTCGGCCACCACATGTTTCGCGATCTTGTGGTTGATGTCCTTGGCCCGCCGGGCCTCCTTGCGGCGGCGCTTCTTCAGCCGCCGCCGGGCGGACGGGGTGTTCTTCCGCTGCAGCTTGGCCCGCAGCGTGCGTTCCCGGGCCCGGATCCGGTTGAGCCCGCGCCCGGCCATGATCTTGCCGTCGGAGGTGGTGGCGATGTTCACAACACCGAGGTCGATGCCGAGGAAGTCCACCGGGTCGGTGTTCAGCGGTGCCTCGGGGACCTCGCAGGTGGCGTTCAGGAACCACCTGCCGTCCCGGCAGATGAGATCGGACTCGCCCCTGCGGTACCGGGCGAGGGTGGCCAGCTGCTCCGGCACGGCGGTGAACGCCACGTTTTTCATCCGCCCGCCGGTGGTCCACACCGACACCGTCCGCTCGGCGAGCTGCCACGAGAGCATCCGGTCGTCGTACGGCTGGGCGCCCAGGGGACGGAAGACGACGGGCTTCTGGGTGGCCCGGCGGTGGCGGACCGAGCCGGGGCGGCCCAGGCGGCCCGCCGTCAGGTTCGCCCGCAGGGTGGCGTAGGCGTCGCAGGTCTTCTTGATCGTGTGCTGGGCCGCCTGCGCGCCCAGGCCCCACCGTGACTTGACCTGCTCGTAGGTGAGTTTGCGCAGCGCGAAGTTCTTGAACTCTCCGTGTGCGAAGGCGACCTCGCCGACCCAGGTGGCGGCCTCGTTGCAGGCGCGCAGGGTCGCCTCCAGCGCCGCCGCCTGCACGGGCGTCGGCAGTAGCCTGATCTGCACCACCAGCTTCACGATCACCGAACCTACACACCCGTACGGCCGGCCACCGCACGTTCACCCGTCATCACCCGGCCGAGTGAACCCACACCGGCACAGCAGCACGGCCCCACCGGACACGACACCCGGCCGCTCCGCGGCCGGGCCCGCACAAGCGATACCGCGGCGCTCCGCGCCGCGGGACACAAGGATGCGATTCCTCCCGGGGCTGAAGCCCCGGGGTTCCTCGCAAGAATCCGCTGAAGGCGTACCGAAGCTGCATGCGAGGAGCGTACGAACGCTCCACACCGGATGTCGCCGGGAACATCCGTTCCCCGCCTCACCCTCGGCGGCCGCACTGTCCGGCTCCGCCGGAACGCCACCGCGACGCTCCGCGCCGCAGTCACACGATTCGCTTCACCCCCACGGTCTGAAGGCCGGAGCACTGCGAATGAAACCCGGTAGCCACCCAACCCGTTCACCGCCTCGCCGAGCGCGGACGCATCATGCCGAACACCGCCCGCGCGTACTCCCGCGTCTGCAGCAGTCCTGGCACCGCCTGGTTCGCGTACACGTGCAGTTCGACCGCTTCCGTCTCCAACCGCGCCGCGTCCCGGAAGAACGCCGGATACTGCGCCCGCGCGACCTCCTCCTTCATCTCTTGGAGGACGCCGCCTGCGTCCAAAAGTTCGTCCGCCTGGTCGATGAACTTCGGCGGCGGGACCCGGCGGCCCTGTTCGTACGCGGCGATCGTCGAGGCCGAGTAGCCCGTCGTCGAACAGAACTCGGGCCGTTCCGGGCCCACCCGGACCCGGAACCGCTTCAGCTGACGCCCGAAGAGACGCAGAATGCCGGAGCTTGCTCCCGCGTCCCGTTCGCCTTCCTCCGTACCGGGCTCTTCGGCAGCCCGTCCCATCAGATCGCTCATGTGCATCACCGCCTCTCCCATCAACGTGGCTCCGCGTCGAAGCGACATGCTCCGTCCCGCCCACATGCGCCGACGAGCCACGTACAGCGACCAGGCATGTGCGCGCCGTTCACCTCGTCGCGCGAGCGCTCTTCCGCATCCGACTTGATAGGCAAGCAGCCGCTTGCCTATCGTGTCGGTCATGGCGGAGGACGTCTTCAAGGCGTTGGCCGACCCGACCCGTCGGCGCATCCTCGATGAGCTGGCGGAACGGGACGGCCAGACACTGTTCGAAATATGCACACGGCTGGTGACCAAGCACGGCCTGGGGTTGTCCCGCCAGGCCATCAGCCAGCACCTGGCCGTACTGGAATCCGCGGGACTGGTCCGTTCACGGCGCCAGGGCCGCTACAAGTTCCACGATCTGAACACCGCACCCCTTGAGCACATCGTGACCCGGTGGCTCAGGCCCGACAGTCCGGAGAGCACCCCATGAGGATTCACCTGACCAGCGCCTTCGTCGACGACCAGGAGAAGGCCCTGCGCTTCTACACCGAGGTGCTGGGCTTCGTGAAGAAGCACGACGTCCCGCTGGGCGAGGACCGGTGGCTGACCGTGGTCTCGGCGGAGGAGCCCGACGGGACCCAGCTGCTGCTCGAGCCCTCCCGCCATCCCGTGGTGGCGGCGTACAAGACGGGACTGGCCGCGGACGGCATCCCGGCCGTCTCCTTCGCCGTGGACAACGTCCACGCAGAGTTCGACCGGCTGCGCGGGCTCGGAGTGCAGTTCACCCAGGAGCCGCTCGAAATGGGCCAGGTCACCACTGCGGTCCTGGACGACACCTGCGGCAACCTAATCCAGATCGTGCACAGCAAGTAGAGACCCGGCGAAGGCCGGCGGCGCGCCCTCTCCCTCCACCGCCCCCGGCCCCGGGCCCCGCCCCTCAGCCCTCGCTCTCCCACGCGCGCCGCAGGAAGGCGGAGGCGTCGGTCAGTTCCGGGAGGGCGATGGCGTGACCCTGGCCCGGGTAGCGGCGCTCCTCGAGGCGGGCGCCGGAGTCCTCGTGGAGCCAGGTGCCGGTCCGGGTGACGAGGTCGGCGGGGATCACCTGGTCCGCGGTGTCCCGGCCCCAGAAGACCGGCATCCCGGTCAGGCGGCCCTGCTCCTCGGGCAGGCCCGCGTCCCACGGCAGGGTGCCGGACAGGAGGACGGCGGCGGCGAACCGCTCCGGGCGGGCGAGCAGCAGGCCGCCTGCCATGGCCATGCCGCCGGAGAAGCCGAGCAGTGAGACCGACGTGTGGCCGGCGGCCTCGGTGTCGAGCCAGTCGAAGAGCCAGCCGGCGGTGGCCGCGAGGGAGTCCGGCAGGGGGCGCCCGATTCCCCGGTTGGCGAACCACGCGTACCCGCCGCCCTCCGCCAGCGGGGCGCGTACGAAGGCCATCGTGGCCTCCTGCGGCAGATACGGCGCGAGCTGTGCGAACGACGCCTCGTCCGCTCCCCGCCCGTGCAGGGCGACGACCAGCGGCGTGCCGGGCCTGCGGTCGGGTTCGACGGACCAGCTGACCGTGGGGGCGGCGGTGTGGGGCATGGCGGCGGCTCCTTGGGCGGCGTGGGGCGGACACGGGTTTCGGCTCGGGGCCGAGCACGGTCGAGCGTACCCGCACTGCTTGAAAGTTGAAGCAAGGGCTATGGTTGGTTTAGCTTGAAGCTTCAAGTTTGCCGGGGCGGGTCGTCGCTCAGTGCCGCGCGGCGCCCCCACCGTCTTCGCCGTCCCCTTCCGAGGAGTCCCCCCATGGCCAGTTCCGCCACCTTGTCCCGCCCCGCCGCCGCCACGACCGGCCAGGACGGCCCCGCCGCTCCCGCCCGTGCCTACGACATCGGCCTGCTGGTCCTGCGTCTCGTGCTCGGCCTGACCATGGCCGTGCACGGCGCCCAGAAGCTGTTCGGCTGGTTCGGCGGAGGCGGCGTCGAGGGCACCGGGATGTTCTTCGAGTCCCTCGGCTACCCCTCGCCCGAGGCGTTCGCCGTCGTGGCCGGGCTCACCGAGACCCTCGGCGGGCTCGGCCTCGCGCTCGGTCTGTTCACCCCGCTCGCCGCAGCGGCCGTCGCCGGCACGATGGTCAACGCGATCGCCGTGAAGTGGGGCGGCGGCTTCTTCGCCCCGGAGGGCGTGGAGTACGAGCTGCTCCTCACCCTGGCCGCGGTGGCGCTCGCCCTGACCGGCCCCGGCCGGATCGCCGTGGACCGGCTGCTGCCCTGGCTGCGCACGCACCGCCTCGCGTACGGCGGCGCCGCGGTCGTGCTCGGCGTCGTGGTGGCCGGTGTCACCCTGCTGCTGCGCCACTGACCCGGCGGGTGGTTCCCGGTCGGCGTCGGGTGCGGGCCGCCGTCTCCGTGACGGCGGCCCGCACGCCACCGAGGCCGATCACCGTGCGGGCCTCGGCCTCGCACCGGGCCCGCCCCCGAGAAGTCGTACGCTTGCCCTTCTCCCTCCGGAGGCCGGTTTCGAACGGCAAGACAGGAGAAGGCAGAAGCACGTCAATGGTTCGTGCGGCGACGGACACGAGGGGGAACGCAACGGGATGGACGAGTTCTGGCCAGTACCGCACGCGCTCACCTACCTCGGCGGACGCTGGCGGGTGACCCGGACCGTGCGGGACCTCGCGAGCGGCCACCTGGGGCGGTTCGAGGGGACCACCCTTTTCAGCCCACTCGAGGGCGGCGGCCTGCTGCACCAGGAGTCCGGCACCTTCACCTGGCAGGGCGTCCCCCGGCCCGCCGAACGCACCCTGCGCTTCCTCCCCGGTCCCGACGGCACGGTGGACGTGCGGTTCGCGGACGGCCGGCCGTTCCACGACCTGGACCTCTCGACGGGCCGGTACGTCGCCGAGCACCCCTGCGCCGCGGACCTCTACCGGGGCGAGTTCACCGTCCACGACGAGGACCGCTGGCGGACCCTCTGGCGGGTGCGCGGCCCGGCCAAGGACCTGGAGCTGGACACCGGCTACATCCGTGCGCGCTGAGGGGAGACACCTTCGATGCGCAGGCTCCAGCGGCCCGCCTGCCCGGTGACGCTGACCCGCGACAGCGCGCGGACGTCGATGTTCCAGTAGGTCGCGGGCGGTGCCTTCAGCGCGTACACCAGCGCGGCGCGGATCACGGAGGGTTCGGCCACCGCGACGACCCGGAAGTTCTCCTCCAGCGGCCGGGTGTCCAGCCAGCCGCCCACGCGGGTGATGAAGTCCAGCAGCGATTCCCCGCCGTGCACGGTGGCCCGCGGGTCGGCGAGCCAGGCGTCCACGGCCTCCGGCTCCCGGGCCATCGCCTCGCCCAGGGTCAGCCCGCGCCAGCGTCCCATGTCGCAGTCGCGCAGGGCGAGCTGGACCAGCGGGGCATAGCCGAGCCCGTCCCCGGTGGCACGGCTGCGCGGGTTCGGCGAGCAGTAGCGCAGGTCGGCCGCGGCGAGTGGCAGCAGCTCAGGGGCGACGCGCTGCACCTCGCTCCACCCGGCCTGGTCGAGTGGCCGGTCGTCCTCGAAACGCTCGTTCAGCCGCGAGGAGCTCCCCGCCGCGGCAACGAACGTGACCCGAAGTGCCATGCCGCGATGGTCGGTCCCTGAAGTGTGCAAATCAAGGGGTACGGCCAGGGTGTTACCCGGAGTCCATCGGGTTGTACGGCTTCGATCCGGACCTGCCGGACAACTCACCCGAAGTGCCGACGCCCCTGCCCCACCTGTCCCAGCACCTCGTCGCATGCGGTACGCAGTCGCCGCACGCCCTCCGCGATCTCCCCGGTGCCCGCGACCGCCGCGAAGCTCAGCCGCAGGTGGGCGGCCGAGGGCTCGGCGCTGAAGTACGGGCGGCCGGGGGTGACGGCGACGCCCGCGCGCAGGGCCGCCGCGGTGAGCGCGGACTCTCCTCCGGGGCCGAAAGCCCGGGAGGTGCCCCCGGTGCCGTCGGGCAGGCACAGCCAGAGGTGGTAGCCGCCCGCCGGGATGTGCGGGAGGGCGAGTTCGGGCAGACGGAGCCGGAGCGCGGTGGTCATCGTGTCGCGGCGGGCCCTCAGCTCGGCGGACACCGACCGGAGATGGCGCGGCCAGGCGGGCGAGCCCACGAGTTCCAGCGCGGCCTCCTGGAGGGGCCGGGGGACGAAGAAGGTGTCGACGATCTGGATGGCGCGCAGCCGCTCCAGCACCGGGCCGTGCGCGACGAGGGCGCTCACCCGGAAGCTCGGCGAGGTCGCCTTGGTGAGTGAGCAGACGTGGACGACGACGCCGTCGGGGTCGTCGGCGGCCAGCGGGCGGGGCAGGGGGCCCGCGTCCTCGTGGACCAGGCGCCGGACGAAGTCGTCCTCGACGATGAACGCGCCCGCCTCGCGTGCGATGCGCAGCACCTCACCGCGCCGTTCGGGGGCGAGTACGGCACCGGTGGGGTTCTGGAACAGGGGCTGGCAGACGAAGACCCGGGCGCCGGTGGCCCGGAAGGCGTCGGCGAGCAGCTCCGGTCGTACTCCGTCCGCGTCCACGGGCACGGGCACCGGTCGCAGTCCGGCGGCACGGGCGACGGCCAGCATGCCGGGGTAGGTGGGTGACTCCACGAGGACGGGGGCGCCGGGCGGGGCGAGCGCGCGCAGGGCGGTGGTCAGCGCGGACTGGCCACCCGCGGTGATCAGCACCCCCGCCGCGGTGACCGCGCCTCCGACGCTGCGCGCGAACCACTCGCGCAGCTCCACCAGCCCTTCCACCGGAGGTCTCCCCCAGGCTCCCGGCCGGCGCCCGGCCCTGGACAGTGCCGCCGCCATCGCGCGCTCCGGCTGCAGCGAGGGGTGCAGATAGCCGCCGTTGAACTCGATCACGCCGGGCGCCGGGGCGGCGAGCGAGGCCAGGACGCCGGAGGCGTCGACCGAGCGCGGGACGAGATCGGCGGCGCCCTCGGCGCTGAGCGCGACCTCCTGCCAGGAGGTGTCACCGGCCGCGGGGGCCGGGGACGCGGGGCGGGCGGCCCGGAACGCGCCGGCGCCGGGCCGGGTCACCACCAGCCCCTCGGCGGCGAGCTGAGCCAGTGCCCGCGAGACGGTCACGGGGCTCACCCGGAACCGCTCCACGAGCGCCCGGCTCGACGGGAGCTTTCCACCCGGCGAGTAGCGGTCCAGCTCTCGCCGCAGTCGATCCGCCAGATCAGCACCGCTGCTACGCTCATGCATGAGAGCAGAGAGTAGCGCTACTACCGCGAACCCGATAGCGGTCCGTACGCGCCGGGACCGCGCCGGCCTCGGGACCCTGCAGGCCGCCCTCGGCGTCATCGCCTTCTCGCTCACCTTCCCGGCCACCGCCTGGGGTTTGGAGGGATTCGGGCCCTGGTCCCTGGTGGCCGTGCGCTGCGTGCTGGCGGGACTGATCGCGGGCGGCTGCCTGCTCACGGTGGGAAGGCGGGCCGGGGCTCTGGAGACGGGAGCGGCAGGTGTTCCTGTGCGCCTCCGGAAGGGCCTGGCGCGGTGGTCAGGTGTGCCACTGCCCGCCCGCCGGCACTGGCCGGGGCTCGCCGTGGTCGCCGTCGGCGTCGTCCTCGGTTTCCCCCTGCTGACCACGCTGGCCCTGCAGACATCGACCACCGCGCACGCGGCCGTCGTGGTCGGGCTGCTCCCGCTCACCACCGCCGTGTTCTCCGCCCTGCGCGTCGGCTCCCGCCCCTCGCGCACCTTCTGGGCGGCCGCTTCGGCGGGTGCCGTCGCGGTGCTGGTCTTCACCGTGCGGCAGAGCGGCGGCGCGCTGACCACGGCCGACCTGTACCTCTTCGCGGCGCTGCTGGTGTGCGCGGCCGGATACACGGAGGGCGGCAGGCTGGCCAGGGTGATGCCGGGATGGCAGGTGATCGGCTGGGCGCTGGTGCTGTGCCTGCCGTTCACCGTGCCCGCCGCCGCCTTCGCGCTGGCCGTCGAGCCGGTGCGGCTGACCGTGCACAGTGTGGCCGGGGTGTTGTGGGTGGCGGCGGGTTCCCAGTTCCTGGGGCTGGTCGTCTGGTACCGGGGCATGGCGGCGATCGGCATCCCCCGGGCCAGCCAGCTGCAGCTGGCCCAGCCGCTGCTCACCCTGGTGTGGTCGGTGCTGCTCCTGGGCGAGCATCTGACGGCGGCGGCCCCGCTGACGGCGGCTGCCGTGCTGGTGTGCATCGCCGTCACCCAGCGGGCGCGCGGCTGAGGGGATGTACGGATCAAGGACGCTCGGCCCGTCGCCGCGCAGGCCCCGGTGGGCGGGCCGCTCGCGCACGGACGCCAGGCTGCGGTCTGCTCCCGCGCGGAGCATGCCGGGCGGCCCGCTCGGCCGTAGACTCGGAGCCACGGACCGCTGCTCCCGCACTTGGTGAGGAGACCCCTATGCGCGCAACCGTGGGCGACCAGCTTGTCCAGCACGGCAGGGTGGTCGGTCAGCACGACAAGGTGGCCGAGATCGTCGAAGTGATGGGCCAGAAGGGCGATCCGCCCTATCGGGTCCGCTTCGAGGACGGGCACGAGGCCGTGTGCTCACCCGGCCCCGATTCCGAGATCCGGCACAGGAACCGTCAGCGATAGCCCGGCGACCGCCGGGGTGGATCAGCGTGGAGGTGTCGCCGGCCGCCCGTAGTGGTCGGCGACCACCCGCGCCATCGCGCCGATCGGATCGGTGCTCAGCTCCCGGGCGGCGAAGAAGACGTGCCCGCGCACCTGCGGATGGTTCTCGGCGAGGGTGAGGTGCCGGGAGAGCTCGGCCGGGTCCTGCCAGGGGGCGGGCTGCGCCGGGTCACCCGCCTTGTAGAGCGCCTCGCCCACGTACAGCTGTGTCCCGGAACCCTCCACGACCGCGGACCACCAGGCCAGCAGCTTCGCGTAGTCGGCGGCGGCGAAGCCGATGTTCCAGTAGAGCTGCGGACAGATGTAGTCGATCCAGTTCTCCCGCACCCACCGGCGGGTGTCGGCGTGCAGGTCGTCGTAGGTCTGTACACCGGCCCGGGTGTCCGAGCCGAGAGGGTCGGTCGCCGCGTTGCGCCACACCCCGAAGGGGCTGATGCCGAAGCGGGTGCCGGGCCGGATCTCCCGGATGCGGGCCGCCGTCTCGCGCACCAGCCGGTCGATGTTGTCCCGCCGCCAGGCCGCCCGGTCGGGGAAGGTGCCGCCGTGGGTGTCGTAGGCGGCGTCGTCGTCGAAGGCCTGCCCCGCCACGGGGTACGGGTAGAAGTAGTCGTCGAAGTGGACCGCGTCGACGGGATACCGGCGTACCGCGTCGAGCATCGCGTCCACGACGAAGGCGCGGACCTCGGGCAGCCCGGGGTTGTAGTGGAGTTTCCCGCCGTACGGGACCACCCAGCCGGGGTTCCGGCGGGCCGGGTGCGTGGCGGCGAGCCGGGTGGGGTCGGTGTGCGGGGCGACCCGGTACGGGTTGAACCAGGCGTGCAGTTCCAGGCCGCGGGCGTGGGCCTCGGTGACGGCGGTGCCCAGCGGGTCCCAGCCGGGGTGCGTGCCCTGGGTGCCGGTGAGGTACGCGGACCAGGGCTCGTACGGGGACGGCCACAGGGCGTCGGCCGTGGGCCGTACCTGGAGGATCACGGTGTTGAGCCGGTTGCGGACGGCGGTGTCGAGGTGGGCGATCAGCTCGGCCCGCTGCCGGTCGGCGCTCAGTCCCGGACGCGACGGCCAGTCCCGGTTGGCCACGGTCGCCAGCCACACGCCCCGCATCTCCCCCGCCGCCGCTCCCCGGCCCCCCGCCGCACCCGAGGGACCGGGCCCCGGCCGGGCCTGGCCGGCCGAGGCGGCCGTCATCATCGTCACGGCCGACAGCGCGGCCGTCGCGAACGCCCTGCGTGACACTCGTCCCATTTCACACCCGTCACAAAAGCCGCGATCCGTCCGGTCACGGACCGTTCCGTGCCCAGCATGCCCGACCCGCACGATCGATCATCGATACTTCCGGGTAGCGTGCACGAACGGAGCAGGGCGCCGCGAACCGGCGGCCCTGCCGGAGCCGCAGAGCGAAGTCGCAGGGCCGAGCCGTGGAACAGAGCGGCAGGACAGCGGTAGAACAGCGGTAGAACAGAGCCGTGACAGCGCAGACGGACCGCGCAGGGAAGCGAAGGGGACGGTGTGACCGACATCGAACGCGTCGGAGTGGTGGGCTGCGGCCAGATGGGCGCGGGGATCGCCGAGGTGTGCGCGCGCGCCGGACTGCACGTGATGGTCGCGGAGACCACCGGCGAGGCCCTGGAGATCGGCCGTACCCGGCTGTACAACTCCCTCACCAAGGCAGCCGAGCGCGGCAAGATCACGGCGGAGGAGCTGGAGGCCACCCAGGCCCGGCTGAGCTTCACCACGGACCTCGGCGAGTTCGCCGACCGCGACCTGGTGATCGAGGCCGTCGTCGAGAACGAGCAGGTCAAGACGGAGATCTTCCAGGTGCTCGATCAGGTGGTGACCCGGCCGGACGCGATCCTGGCCTCCAACACCTCCTCCATCCCGCTGGTGAGGCTGGCGGTCGCCACCTCGCGGCCCGACCACGTCATCGGCATCCACTTCTTCAACCCGGCCCCCGTGCAGCAGCTGGTCGAGCTGATCCCCGCGCTCACCACCTCCGAGGGCACGATCAGCCGGGCGCAGATCTTCGCCGAGAAGGTGCTGGGCAAGCACGCGATCCACGCCCAGGACCGTTCCGGGTTCGTGGTGAACGCGCTGCTGATCCCGTACCTGCTCTCCGCGATCCGGATGTTCGAGTCGGGTATCGCCAGCCGTGAGGACATCGACAACGGCATGGAGATGGGCTGCGCCCACCCGATGGGCCCGCTGAAGCTGTCCGACCTGATCGGCCTGGACACGGTGGCCTCGGTCGCGCACTCGATGTACGAGGAGTACAAGGAGCCGCTGTACGCCGCTCCCCCGCTGCTCCAGCGCATGGTCGACGCGGGCCGTCTGGGCCGCAAGAGCGGCTCCGGCTTCTACAGCTACGGCTGAGGGACGCTTCGTGGGCCCGGCACCCCGTCGGGGTGCCGGGCCGTCGGCGTCAGGGCCTGCCGTCCTGGCCGAGCCTGAGGTGGTGCAGCAGCAGTAACGCGGCCGCCATGTTGGCGGCCGGGACCTCGCCGCGGGCGACCAGGTCGGGGACCACCTTCAGCGGCACCCACTCCCGGCGGTCCGACTCGAAGTCGTCCACCGGGTGTCCGACGTACTCGCCCTCGTCGGCCCAGTAGATGTGGTGCCGGGCGTCGGTGAGCCCGTTGGACGGTTCCACGCTCATGAGGTGGTGCAGGGGGCCGGGCCGCCAGCCGGTCTCCTCCTCCAGTTCCCGGGCCGCCGCCCGGACGACGTCCTCGCCGTCCTCGACCACACCGGCCGCGAGCTCCCACCCCCAGCTGTCGGTGATGAAGCGGTGGCGCCACAGGAGGAGGACCTCGTTGGCCTCGTTCACCACCGTGGCCACGGCGACGGGCCGCAGCCGGATGAGGAAGTGGTCGAGATGCCGGCCGTCCGGTAGTACGACATCCGCGAGATTGACGCTGAACCAGCGGTTCGAGTACACAATGTGTTCGTTCTGCTTCGTCCACTGCACGGTTATGCCACCTTCCGCTGAGTAAGGGGCAATATCGCAGCAGCAGTGGTCCGGCAGCAGGCGCACGGGAGGCCGCCCGCGACGCAGCGGACGGCGCGACGCGGGCGCACGGCGCGACCACCTGCGGCGGGCCACCGGGACCACTGGGCACGCAGACGAGCCACCGGGCAGGTGCGGCGGGCTACAGCGGTACACGCAGGGCGCCGTCGATGAGTTCGGCCGCCTCACCGGTGCCGGCGCAGCCGTTGCGCACCAGGTGTTCGCGGACGGCGCGCAGTCTGTCGCGCAGCCGCTGCGACTCCATTCCACGGGCCTGCTCGGCCATCTGCACCGCGATGGCGACCGCCTTGTCGGCGTTGCCCTGCCGTAGTTCGATGGTGCTCAGCATGGCGAGCCGGTGCACCCGTCCCCGGTCGTGCGCGGGGGTGTCGACGGCGGCGGCCGCGTGCTCGCCCGCCGCGGCCAGTTCGCCGAGGCTGAGCAGCGCCTCCGCCACCTGCACGTTGACCAGGCCGGGTTGGACATAGCCGGTCTCATCGGGTTCGTGGCCGCGCCGGATGCGCTCGGCGGCCTGCTCGGCGCGGCGGATGCAGGACAGCGCGCTCGTGCCGTCGCCGAGGTGTGCGTACGCCTTCGCCTGCATCGCGTACAGGTCGGAGGCGAGGGCGGGGGTGATGTGCTTGCCCGCGGCGCGCAGCGCGGCCTCCGCGAAGGCGACGGCCTGCCGGTGCTCCCGCATGAACAGCGACTGGTTGACCAGAAGCGCGATCACGTACGCGCCGAGCCCGCGGTCCCCGCTGGCCTTTGCCAGCCGGAGCGCCTGGTGGAAGTAGCGCTGGGCGAGTCCGTGCGCGTCGGAGTCGTACGCGCAGATCCCCGCGACCGCCACCAACCCGCCCGTGGCCCGGTGCAGTTGGCGGCCGGTGGAGTCGGTGTAGCTGCCGCGCAGCAGCGGGGCGGCCTCGGTGTTGAGGAAGCCGACGATGCGGGCGCGGGTCGCGACACCGCCGGCCTTGCGGTACATCTGCTCGTAGTGGGAGCGGGCGGAGCGCAGCATGTCCAGGTCGCCCGGCGTGACCCGGTGCCGGCCACCGCGTGAGACGTCCACGTCCTCGGGCGGGTTCTCCCACTCCCAGACGGGCATCACGGCGGGGGTGCCGGTGACCGCGGGTGCGCCCAGGAGGTGCGGGCGGCGCTGCTGGTCGGAGCGCCACAGTGCGGTGGCCCGCTCGACGAAGCCGGAGAGCGAACCGGAGTGCGGGGCGGACGGTCCGCCGGGGACACCGAGGCCGATGTCGTCGAGGGTCACCTGGCGGTGCAGCCGGACGGCCAGGACCTCGCAGATCAGGTCGGGCACCTGGCCGCGGGGCCGCTGCCCCTTCAACCAGCGGGCCACGGCGGTGTGTTCGTACCTGAGTGACAGTCCGCGCGCCCGGCCGGCCTGGTTGACGTGTGCGGCCAGGCCGGCATGCGAGATGCCGGCCTCGTCCAGGACCGCGTCGAGCAGGGTGTTGGGCTGCATGGGGTCCCCCGGGGGATCGGTGTCGACAGAGTAGTGGCCGGGTGTTCACACGGGGTGTGACCGGAGTGCCCGAATCCGCAGTGTGTGCGCGCTGTCGCGGAGAGTTTCCGGACGGTTGACTGAGGTACCTCGAAAGAGGCGGCCGGGCCGCCGGCTCCCCCTCGTACAGTGCGGCGGCCCGTGTCAGCGCCGTCCGCCCAGCTGCCTGCCCGACACTCCGCGGCGGGGCGGACGGCCCCGCCGGCCGTCCGCGTCCGCTGCGGGGACGCACGGCTATGCGGGGAACTGCTGAGGGCTCGCCGCACGCGGGTCCGTCGTGACCGGCCGCGGGGATTGTGCCGCGGTCGAGGGGGCGCGCGGAGGCGGGCGCTCGTTCCTGAGGACCATGAGGGCGATGTCGTCCTGGGGTGAGCCGCCGGTGTGGCGGGTCAGTGCCGTGAGGACCGTGCGCAGGACCGCCTGCGGTGTGCGCGGTGTCTCGCGCGCGGCCGCGGCGAGCACCTCCGGCAGCGGGAAGAAGCGGCCTTCGGCGTCCCGTGCGTCCTCGGCTCCGTCCGTGTGCAGGACGAGTATGTCACCGGGCAGCAGTCGTCCGCAGGGGACGGTGGGGAGCTCGGCGGGCAGCGGGAACGGGCCCAGCGGCGGGTGCGGATCGGCGCGGGCGAGAGGTTCGGCCCGTGTGCCGCTCAGCAGATGGGGCCAGGGGTGGCCGCAGTTGAGCGCCCGGACCTGCCCGTCCGGGAGGATCTCGAGGAGCAGTACGGTGACGAACTCCTCGGCGACCTGATGGCCGTCGGCGGCGGCGCCGACAGCCGGCGCAGGCCGCTCGGCGCGGGCCCGCTCCCGCAGGTGCCGGTCCATCGCCCGCTCCAGTCGGCGCAGCACTCCGGCCAGGTCGGGTTCGTCGTACGCGGCCGCGCGGAAGCTTCCGAGGACGGCGGTGACGGTGGGAGCGGCACCGGGTCCGTGTCCGCGGACGTCGCCGATGACCGCCCGTACGCCGTGCTCGGTGGCGAGCACCTCATACAGATCGCCGCCGAGCCGGGCGATCCGGTCGGCGGACAGCTGGACGGCGGCGACCGTCAGTCCGTCGACGCGCGGCGGCGGCAGCAGCCTCCACTGCGCGGTGCGGGCGATCGTGCGGGTCCGCCGCAGCTCCCGCAGCAGGCTCTGCCCGACGTGCAGCGCCAGTCCGGTGCCGATGGTGCTCAGGGCGGTGGGCGGCAGTCCGCGGGCGAGCGCCCGGCGCAGCGGGCAGCGGTCGGGATTCCATGAGGTGGTCCTGGGCCGCCCCGTGCGGGGCGGCCCAGCCTTGAAGCGGATCATGCCGATGGCCCCCCATTGTGGCCCAGACAGCGCAGACCGGCCTCGGAGAGGCCGGTCTGATTCTTTCGACCACACGATCCGATCCGGAGGTATCGCCCGAAAAGTCACCCGAACGAGTGAGGTAACTGGTGGTAACAGATGCGAGAGAGACCTACGGGACCTAAGGGACTCCAGGGGCGCGCGGAAACACGAGTACCCCACGAGAACTCAGGGACCGGCCCCGAAGAGCCGGCCCCTGAGAGGAACCACTAGCCGCGAAGGACCGCCCCGGTGCGCTCTCCCGCGAGGGCGACCGCCGTCTCCCGGGCCGCGGACGCCTCGTCGACCGTCAGTGTCCGGTCGGGCGCGCGGAACCGCAGCGCGTACGCCAGGGACTTGCGCCCCTCACCCAGCTGCCCGGCGTTCTCGTACACGTCGAACAGGCGGATGGACTCCAGCAGTTCGCCGGCGCCCTCACGCAGTGCCGCCTCGACGTCCGACGCCGGCACGAACGCGTCGACGACCAGCGCGACGTCCTGCGTGGCGACCGGGAAGGTGGAGATGCCCGGCGCCTGCGGGGTCTCGTCGCCGGCCTGCTCCAGGACGTCCAGGTCGAGCTCCATCGCGCAGCTGCGCGCGGGCAGGCCCAGGGTCTTCAGCACGCCCGGGTGCAGCTCTCCGGCGTGCCCAATCACCCGCTCGGTGCCGTCGACGACGACCGCCAGCTCGGCGCAGCGGCCCGGGTGCCACGGGCCGTACTGGCCCTTGCGCACGACGAGTTCGGCGCCCGCCTCGGCGGCGACGGTGCGGGCGGCCTCGATCGCGTCGGCCCAGTCGGCCGGGCGGCCCGCGCCCCACCAGCCGGCCTGCTCGCGGGCACCGGCGAGGACCGCGGCCACGTGCCGCGGCTGGTCCGGCAGCGCCGCGTCGAGGCCGGCCAGCTCCTCGGCGGTGGGCCGCCGGTCCACCGGCAGCCGGGCGGCGGTCCGCTGCTCCTCGCGCGGGAAGAAGACCAGGCCGGTCTCGAACAGGGCCAGGTCGTGCGAGCCGCGTCCGTCGTTGCGCCGCAGCGCGCCGAGCAGGCCGGGCAGCAGCGAGGTCCGCAGCGCGGGCTCCTCGTCGTTGAGCGGGTTGGTCAGCCTCACCACCCGGCGGGCCGGGTCGTCGGCGTCCAGGCCGAGCTGGTCGAAGACCTGCTCACTGACGAACGGGTAGTTCGGCGCCTCGACATATCCGGCACCCGCCAGGGCCCGGCCGATCCGGCGGTGCAGCCGCTGCCGGGAGGTCAGCCCGCGGCCGGCGGGCGGCCTGGGCAGCGTGGCGGGCAGGTTCTCGTAGCCCTCGAGCCGGACGACCTCCTCGGCCAGGTCGTTCGGGTCGGTCAGGTCGGGCCGCCAGGACGGCACGGTGACGATCAGCTCGTCCTGGCCGTAGACGTCGCAGCCGACCTGCTGGAGGCGGCGTACGACGGTCTCGCGGCCGTAGGCGACGCCCGCGACCTTGTCCGGGTGGTCGGCCGGGATGGTGATGGTGTGCGGCGCGGTCGGGGCGATGACCTCGGTGACCCCGGCTTCGGCGGTACCGCCGGCGAGCAGCATCAGCAGGTCGACCGTGCGCTGCGCGGCAGCGGCGGTGGCCTGCGGGTCGACTCCCCGCTCGAAGCGCCGGGACGCCTCGGAGGACAGCTTGTGCCGGCGGGCCGTGCGCGCGATCGACACCGCGTCGAAGTGCGCGGCCTCGATCACCACGTCGGTTGTGGTGTGCTCGACGGTGGGGGTCCCCCCGGTCGAGTCTGTTCGAGACCGGGGGAGGTCGGCGATCTCCGTGTTGGCGCCGCCCATGACGCCGGCGAGCCCGATCGGGCCGCGCTCGTCGGTGATCACCAGGTCCTCGGCGTCGAGGGTGCGCTGCACGCCGTCGAGGGTGGTGAGTTTCTCGCCCGGTTCGGCCCGGCGGACGCCGACGGTGCCCTGGACCAGGGAGCGGTCGTAGGCGTGCAGCGGCTGGCCGAGCTCCAGCATCACGTAGTTGGTGACGTCCACGGCGAGGGAGACCGGGCGCATGCCGGCCTTCTGCAGCCGGCGCCGGAGCCAGATCGGGGAGCGCGCCTCGGGGCTCAGGCCGGTCACCGTACGGGCGGTGAAGCGGTCGCAGCCGGCCGGGTCGGAGACCTTCACCGGGTAGCCGAAGGCGTTCGGTCCGGGCACGTCGAGCAGGGCCGGGTCGCGCAGCGGCAGGCCGTAGGCGGTGGCGGTCTCGCGGGCCACGCCGCGCATCGACAGGCAGTAGCCACGGTCCGGGGTGACGGCGATGTCGAGGACCTCGTCGACCAGCTCCAGCAGCTCGATCGCGTCCTTGCCGACCTCGGTCTCCGGCGGCAGCACGATGATGCCCTCGCTGCCGTCGTCGCCCATGCCCAGCTCGTCGCTGGAGCAGATCATGCCGTGCGAGACCTTGCCGTAGGTCTTGCGGGCGGCGATCGCGAAGCCGCCGGGGAGCGTGGCCCCGGGCAGGACCACGACGACCTTGTCGCCGGCCGCGAAGTTGCGGGCGCCGCAGACGATCTCCTGGGGCTCACCGGTGCCGTTGGCCTGGCCGACGTCGACGGTGCAGAAGCGGATCGGCTTCTTGAAGCCCTCCAGCTCCTCGATGGTCAGTACCCGGCCGACGACCAGGGGACCCTTGAGGTCGGCTCCGAGGTGGTCGACCGTCTCGACCTCGAGGCCGGCCGAAATGAGTTTGGCCTGGACGTCGCGGCCGGTCTCCGTCGCCGGCAGGTCGACGTACTCCCGCAGCCAAGAAAGCGGGACCCGCATCAGATCTCCATCCCGAACGGCCGGGTGAACCGGACGTCACCCTCGACCATGTCTCGCATGTCCTCGACGTTGTGGCGGAACATCAGCATCCGCTCGATGCCGAACCCGAAGGCGAATCCGCTGTACTTCTCGGGGTCGACGCCGCAGGCGGTGAGCACCCGCGGGTTGACCATGCCGCAGCCGCCGAGTTCGATCCAGCCCTCGGAGGAGCAGGTGCGGCAGGGGCGGTCGGGGTTGCCGACGGACTCGCCCCTGCAGACGTAGCAGAGCATGTCCATCTCGGCGCTCGGCTCGGTGAACGGGAAGAAGTTCGGCCGCAGCCGGGTCTTCATGCTCTCGCCGAACAGCGACTGCACCATGTGGTCCAGGGTGCCCTTGAGGTCCGCCATGGTCAGGCCCTCGTCGACGGCGAGGAGTTCCACCTGGTGGAAGACGGGGGTGTGGGTCGCGTCCAGCTCGTCGGTGCGGTAGACGCGGCCGGGGCAGATCACGTAGACCGGCAGTTCGCGGTCGAGCAGGGTGCGGGCCTGCACGGGCGAGGTGTGCGTGCGCAGCACGACGCCGGACTCGGTGCCGCCCTTCGGGCCCTGCACGAAGAAGGTGTCGTGCTCGCCGCGGGCCGGGTGGTCCGGGCCGATGTTCAGGGCGTCGAAGTTGAACCACTCTGCCTCGACCTGCGGGCCCTCGGCGACCTCGTAGCCCATGGCCACGAAGATGTCCTCGATGCGCTCGGACAGCGTGGTCAGCGGGTGCCGGGCGCCGGCCGGTACCCGGTCGTGGGGCAGTGTGACGTCCACTGCCTCCTCCACCAGTACGCGTGCGTCGCGCTCGGCCTCGAGCTCGGTCTGGCGGCCGGCGAGGGCCTTGTTCACGGCACCGCGCGCCTGGCCCACGCGCTTGCCCGCGTCGGCCTTGGCGTGCGGGGGCAGGGCGCCGATCTCGCGGTTGGCGAGAGCCAGCGGGGAGGTGGCGCCGGTGTGGGCGACCTTGGCCTCGTGGAGCGCGTCGAGGGAGTCCGCGGCGGCGAAGGCGGCGAGCGCCTCGTCCCGCATGCGCTCGATCTCTTCCGGTTTCAACGCCTCGACCTCTACTGGGTCGTACGACTTATTGGGTGCCGACATCTCTTCCCGTACTTCCGTTCAGCTGGCTGATGGTCCCCGTCACCGGCTCGTGGACGAAGCGTCTCTCGTCTGCGGGACACAATGGTGGCCAGAGGCCGAGTCTAACGGGGTGGGGGCGGGCGAATGCGCCCGTGGGACCCTGGGTGCGCTCTAGGTGAGATACGCCGGGGCCGCCACGGGCAACGTAAATCGGAGTTCCGCGCCGCCGCCGCGGGCGCGGCCGACGGTGATGGTGCCGCCGTGGGCCTCGACGATGCCCTTCACGATGTAGAGCCCGAGGCCGGTGCCGCCGCGCTTGCTGCCCCGCCAGAAGCGGGTGAAGACGCGGTTCATGGACTCCTCCGGGATGCCGGGCCCCTCGTCGCTCACGGTGACCGACGTGGCCGCGTGCTCGCCGTTCTCCCGGTCCCGGGGGGACGCCGAGGGCGTGATGTCGATGGTGACGGTTCCCTCGCCGTGGCGCACGGCATTTTCCAGCAGGTTGCTGAGCACCTGGTCGACCTTGTCGGGGTCGGCCCACAGGGCGGGCAGGGGGTGCTGGATCCGCAGCAGGAACCGGTCGGCGGGCTGTCCGGCGGCGACGTACGCCTGGATGTGCCGTCCGACGGCCGTGCCGATGTCGACGGGCTGGCGGCGCACCTCGAGGCGCCCGGAGTCGATGCGGGAGATGTCGAGGAGTTCGGCGATGAGCCGGGTGACGCGGTCGGCGTCGGCGTCGACGGTCTCCAGCATCAGCTGTTTCTGCTCGTCGGTGAAGCGCTCCCACTTCGCGAGCAGGGTGGCGGTGAACCCCTTGACGGAGGTGAGCGGGGAGCGCAGTTCATGGGCGACGATGGCGATCAGTTCGGCGTGGCTGCGTTCGGTGCGGCGCCGGGCCTCGGTGTCGCGCAGGGAGACCACGACCCGGTGGACCGGGCCGGTGGGGCGGGTGCGGACGTAGCGTGCCGAGACGAGGACCTCCCGGCCGCCGGGCAGCAGCAGATTGCGCTCGGGCTGACTCACCCGGATGGCGAGACCGCCGTAGGGGTCGGTCAGCTGCCACCAGCGCCGACCCTCCAGGTCCTCCAACGGCAGGGCCGCGTCGAGGCGTTGCCCGAGGGCCTGCTCGGCGGGGACGGCGGTGATCCGGGCGGCCGCCGTGTTGAAGCAGATCACCCTGCCGTGCTCGTCGGCGACGACGAGTCCGTCGGGCAGCTGGTCGGGATCGATGCCGAGCTCGGCGGGGCCGGCGGACCGGGGCGCGGGCGGGTGCGCCGCTTCCGGTGCTCCCGGTGCGCTGCTCGTGCCGACGGTCATCCCCGTACCCCACCTCTCAGAACTCCCTCGGGGTGCCCCGCGCTTTCGGCGGGTGCCCCGGTCCGGGCGGAGCCGGGAGCCTGGGGTACGGCCGAAAGCTTGGGGAAGGGTCCCCGGGCAGGTCACCCTACTAGCTCTCGGTGACGGAGCGGCACCCTCCGGCGGCGCGCTGTGCACGCGCCGACGCGTAGAGACATACGGCGGCGGCGGTGGCGAGGTTCAGACTCTCGGCCTTTCCGTGGATCGGGACGCGGACGACGGCGTCGGCGAGCGCGCGGGTCTCCTCGGGGAGGCCCCACGCCTCGTTGCCGAAGAGCCAGGCGGTCGGCCCGCCCATGGTGCGCCGGTCGAGTTCGTCGTCGAGGTCGCGGTCGCCCGCGCCGTCCGCCGCCAGCACCCGTACCCCGGTGTCCCTGAGGGCGGCCACGGCTCGCTCGACGGGGACGCCCACGGCGACGGGCAGGTGGAACAGCGACCCGACGGAGGCGCGTACGGCCTTGGGGTTGTACAGGTCGACGGAGGCGTCGGTCAGGACGACGGCCTCGGCGCCGGCCGCGTCGGCGCACCGCAGTACGGTGCCCGCGTTGCCGGGGTCGCGCACGTGCGCGAGGACGGCGACGAGCCGGGGCCGGGCGGCGAGGATCTCCTCGAAGGGGGTGTCCAGGAAGTGGCACACCCCGACGAGGCCCTGCGGGGTGACCGTGGTGGAGATGTCGGCGATGACCTGCTCGGGGGCGAGGTGGACGCGGGCGCCGGCGTCCCGCGCGGCGCCGATGATGTCGGCGTACCGCTCGGCGGCCTCCGGCGTGGCGAACAGTTCGACGAGCGTGGTGGCGCCGGTGGGCCGGTGGACGCCGTCCCGGCCGGCCGTGGCCCGGTGCACGGCGGCCTCTCGTACGGCCTGCGGCCCCTCGGCGAGGAACAGCCGCTCCTTGCCCCGGAAGTTCCGCTTGGCCAGCCGCCGCGCGGCGGACACGCGGGGCGAGCGGGAGGAGATCAACTCGGGGGTGGCGGGGGGCATTCGGTTCACTTTCGCTCGCAACTTCCGCACAGACGACGGACCCGCAGGCAGCGCCTACGGGTCCGTCGGGTCACGCCGGATCAGGGCCGGCGCGGCGTCACGCGGCCTTGGGCGCGTTCACGTCGGACGGCAGCGCCTTCTGCGCGACCTCGACGAGCGCGGCGAAGGCGGTGGCGTCGTTCACGGCCAGCTCGGCCAGGATCTTGCGGTCGACCTCGACGTTCGCGGCCTTCAGACCCTGGATGAAGCGGTTGTACGTGATGCCGTTCGCGCGGGCAGCGGCGTTGATGCGCTGGATCCACAGCTGGCGGAAGTCACCCTTGCGCTTCTTGCGGTCGTTGTAGTTGTAGACCAGCGAGTGGGTGACCTGCTCCTTGGCCTTGCGGTACAGGCGCGAACGCTGACCGCGGTAGCCGGAGGCCTGCTCGAGAATCGCCCGGCGCTTCTTGTGGGCGTTGACTGCCCGCTTGACGCGTGCCACTTGTTTAACTCCTTGTAGCGGGGCCGCGGTTGTTACTCACACGGCCCGAAATCGATTGGGTCCCGGTCCTGACGTGCCTACGGCGCCTGGGCGCCGTGGAGTCACTTGCCGAGAAGCTTCTTGATCTTCTTGGCGTCGCCCGGGGCCATCTCGGCGTTGCCGGTGAGGCGACGCGTCACACGGGACGACTTGTGCTCGAGCAGGTGGCGCTTGCCGGCGCGCTCGCGGAGCACCTTGCCGGAGCCGGTGACCTTGAAGCGCTTGCGGGCACCGCTGTGCGTCTTGTTCTTCGGCATAGCGCCGTTATCTCCTCGTCGGTGGCGCTCCGATGCCCGGTCACGAAAACCGGGCACGGTGGAGCGTCGTACTTGTTTCGGTTATGTCCTGAGGGGCGGGCCCCCTGGGATCACGCCTCGGCGGCGGCCTGGGCCGGCGCTTCGGTTTCCACGTCGTGGTCGTCGTGGGTTTCCACGTCGTGGTCGTCGTGGTCACCCTCCGCGGCGTTCTGCGAGCGGCCGGGGTGGGCCTTCGCGTCCGCCTTTCGGGCTTCCTGCGCCTGGCGGGCCTCGGCCATCGCCTCGGTCTTCTTCTTGTGCGGACCGAGAACCATGATCATGTTCCGGCCGTCCTGCTTCGGGTTCGACTCGATGAACCCGAGGTCCTGGACGTCCTCCGCGAGCCGCTGCAGCAGTCGGTAGCCCAGCTCGGGCCGGGACTGCTCGCGACCACGGAACATGATCGTGATCTTGACCTTGTCGCCCTGCTTGAGGAACCGGACGACGTGACCCTTCTTGGTGTCGTAGTCGTGCGGGTCGATCTTCGGCCGGAGCTTCATCTCCTTGATGACCGTGTGCGCCTGGTTCTTGCGCGCCTCACGGGCCTTCATGGCCGACTCGTACTTGAACTTCCCGTAGTCCATGAGCTTGCACACGGGCGGGCGGGCGTTCGCCGCGACCTCGACCAGGTCCAGGTCGTACTCCTGCGCAAGCTCCAGTGCCTTGGCCAGCGGGACGATGCCCACCTGCTCGCCACTGGGACCGACAAGTCGCACCTCGGGAACGCGAATCCGGTCGTTGATGCGGGGCTCGGCGCTGATGGATCCTCCTCGATAGCACCTACACGACGGTCTGGCGGACAGCCGCGTAACGTCTGTATTTCGTTAGACCTAACCGCGCCGAAGCAACAAAAATGCCCCGGACGATCACAGGCGGGGCTCCTCGAACTACCGGAACACCGCCGCGGTCACCGCGGGGCGCACTTTCGGGCGGATCGCCGCTGAACGGCACCGCCTGACCGGTGACCTGTCATCCTCAGGGACGATCAGGTGGGAGTTCGAAAACCTCCACTTGTGGGCCGGGCTCGCGTGCCGTGGGCAGACGGGTCCGACCGGTCGTTACACAAGGTTAGCAGCTTCCGTAGGGGTGCGCTAACCGTTCGTCCCGTACTTCTCCGCTGTGCCTCCTGCTGTCAAGAGGACACGCACCTGGCCCTATCGTGTGGGGCATGAGTGAGACCTCCCCCTCGGACACCCCCGAGAGCACCGACAGCCCCGACTTCGACGCCATGACCCGGGACATCGCCGAGGTCCCGGCGGTCGAGGTGATCGTGACCGTCGCCGTCAACCTGATGAGCGCCGCCGCGGTGAAGCTCGGACTGACCGAGGAGGGCGACCAGCACAAGGACCTGGACGAGGCCCGCAAACTGGTGCACGCGCTGGCCGGCCTCCTGGACGCGTCCGCGACCGAGATCAGCTCCTTCCACGCGGCGCCGCTGCGTGACGGCCTGAAGTCGCTCCAGCTGGCGTTCCGCGAGGCCTCGCTCGTCCCGGACGAGCCGGGGCAGGGCCCGGGCGAGAAGTACACGGGCCCGCTCTACGTCTGAGAGGTCCGGCCCCGTCAGGGGCGTACGTAGAAGGGCTCGCCCGGCGGCGTCGCCTCGGCCGGCAGTACTGCCAGGTCGAGGCCGCGCACCAGGCGGGCCCTCAGTGTCTCGTCGGCGGCGAGGCGTCGTGCCACGGACCTGGCCGCCTCGGCCACGGGCGCGGCGGGGTCGAGAACCAGGGCGAGGGTGCCGTCGGCCTGCCCCGGCCCGAGGTGGGCGCGCAGCACGGCGGGCTCCGCGGCGACGACCGCGCGCAGGGCTTCGGTGACCGCGGGGTCGGCCAGCGGGTCGGTCGTCGTACGCCCCTCGGCGAGCGCGAGCAGCAGCGGCCCGGTCAGCTCGAAGGGCACGGGCCCGGCCAGGTCCAGTACGACCGTGTCGGCCTTCTCGTGCGCGGCGGCCTGCAGGGCCTGGTGCAGCGGTACGGCGACGGGGCGGGCCTGCGGGTCCCAGCGGGCGAGCGAGTCGGTGGAGGTGAACGCGGGCAGCGCGGTGCGGTGGCCCGCCTTCAGGGTGGGGACGGCCATGTCGCTGGTCTTCTCGCGGCGCAGCCCCCGCTCGTCCTCCTCGACCTCGCCGAGCACGGCCACCACGGGGACCAGCAGCCGGGTGCCCTTGAGCGCTTCGAGTACCGGGGTGACGGCGTTGCCGTCCTCGGCCCACGCGGCGAGTGCCGCGCTCAGCCGGGGGTCGGCGGAGCCGTCGTCGTCGCTGTAGGCCGGGTCGGGAATGTTCTTGTTCGCCACGGTCCTCGAGCCTATCGGCCGTCGGTGGCGGGCTCGGACCGGGGCGGTCGAGAAGCGGGAGGACAGAAGGTGCGGAAGGCGCGGGAGGTGCCGGTGAGGTCCGACGGGCTGGGGAGGCGACTGACGGCCGCCATGACGGCGGGGTCGGTGCTCACCGGGGAGGACGGCGCCGAGGTGTCGGTGGGGGTCCTGGACCCGGTTGCCGCGGTCGGCGTCTGTCACGGTGACCGGGCGTTCGTCACCGCGAGCATCGTGAAGGTCGACATTCTGGCGGCGCTGCTGCTCGGGGCGCAGGACGCGGGACGGGAGCTCACCGGGGAGGAGCGTGCGGACGCCGCCGCGATGATCGAGCGCAGCGACAACCACTCGGCGTCGGCGCTGTGGCGCTCGATCGGGCGGGCGGCCGGGCTCGACGCGGCGAACGCCCGCTTCGGACTCACCCGGACCACGGGCGGCGACGGCCCCCGGTGGGGGCTGACCCGGACCACCGTCGCCGATCAACTCCTGCTGCTGCGGCAGGTGTTCGGGGCCAGGGCGGACTCGGAGCTGACCGGGGCCTCGCGGGCGTACGTGCGGGGGCTGATGGCGGGGGTGGTCGCGGACCAGGCGTGGGGGGTGCCGGTCGTGGCGGACGGCTCCCTGGCGGACAGGGGTCCGGGGGACGGCTCGGGGTGGGCGGTGAAGAACGGCTGGGTGCCGCGCGACGCGACCGGGCTGTGGGCCGTGAACAGCGTCGGACGCGTCACGGTCGGCGTCCGGGACCTGCTGGTGGCCGTGCTGTCCGACGGCAACGCGACGATGGCTCGGGGCGTCGCGCTGGTGGAGGCGGCGGCACGGGCGGCGGTGTCGGTGTTCACGGGGGACGACGCGCACCGCGCCGGCTGACGCCCGGCGACGCCGCCTCGGTCCTCGGGAAGCCGGGGGTACGGGCGGGCCCGGACACGTCCGAGGACGTCTAGACGTCCTCTCGGCTCGTGCGGCGGCCGCGCCACAGGACGACCGTGGCGACCAGCAGGACACCGCCCGCGCCGCCCGCCAGGGGTGCGGCCCAGTCGGCGGTGTCGCCGTCGGATTCGGCGGTCTCGGGGCCGGGGCCGAAGTGCTTGTCGCCGTGGGCCACCGGTTTCAGGCCCTCGGGCTTCAGCCGGGCCGCGGCCTCGATGGCGGCGGCCGGGTCGACGAAGCCGAAGCCGCGGGAGTCGTCGCGGCCGTCGGCGGGGGCGTTGCGGGCGGTGTCCTCCAGCAGGCTCTTGAGCTGGGCCGGGGTCAGGTCCGGGTGGGCCGCCCTGACCAGGGCGACGGCGCCGGAGACGAACGCCGCGGCGGCGCTGGTTCCCCAGCCCTCGTAGTACTTGCGGTCGGGGTCGGCGATGATCACGTCGACGCCCGGGGCGCTGACCGTGGCGTACCAGCGCCGGGTGGAGAACGGGGCGCGGGTGCCGTAGCGGTCGACGGCGGTGACGGCGATGACGCCGGGGTAGGCGGCCGGGTAGGAGACGCGGTCGCCCTTCTCCCCGCCGTTCCCGGCGGAGGCGACGACGGCCACGCCTTTGCGGAGGGCGTACTGGATGGCCTCGTCCTCGCCGGACTCGGGGTGCGCGGAGGCCGAGTCGTCACCCAGGGAGAGGTTGATGACGTCGGCGCCGTGGTCGGCGGCCCAGCGGATGCCCTCGGCGAGGGCGTTGCCGCGGGTGCGGCGGGCCTCGGCGCGGGACGGGTCACCGTCCTCCAGGATCACCCGGACGGGGAGGATCTTCGCTCCGGGCGCGATACCCAGGACACCCTCGGCGTTCCCGGGGCCGTGTCCGTGACCGGCGACGATGCCCGCCATGGCGGTGCCGTGCCGGGCCCAGGCGCGGTCGCCGGATTCGGCGCCGAAGCCGACCAGGTCCTTGCCCTCGAGGACGTTGCCGGCGAGGTCGGGGTGGTCGGCGTCGACCCCGGTGTCCAGGACGGCGACGACGACGCCGTCGCCCTGGGTGGTGCGCCAGGCCTCCTGGGTGTGCAGGGCGTCCAGGCTCCACTGCCGGGCGCGGATGCCGTCGGCGTGCGCGGCGGTGACGGGGAGCAGGGCGAGGGTGGCGGCGAGGAGGGTGCTCAGGGTCGCGGCCCTGGCGGTCGCGGTCCTCATGACGGCTGCTCCGTGGTCGTGCCGACGTTCTTGCGCAGGCCGCGTTCGACGCGGTCGGCCAGGCCCCGTGCCTCGTGGCCGAGGCCCGCCTGGGCGGGGGCGCTGGTGGCGCCGGACTCCATGGCGTCCTGGGCGGGCTGCGGGGTCTCGACGGCACGGCCGTCGGCCCAGCCGGAGACGGCGTAGACGACGACGGGGGCGTCGGTGAGGACGGAGATCGCCCAGGAGGCACGCTGCCCGGCGCCGAAGTCGGCGGCGGCGGTGCCCTTCGCGGGATACGGGAGGGGTACCAGGTCGGTGCGGCGGTCCAGGCGTTCCTTGGCGACACGGTCGGCGAGGGCGGCCGTGCCGGCGGCGTCGGCCTCGGTGAACAGCAGGCCGACGGTGGTGACGTGGCTCTGGGTGGCGTCGGTGTAGGTGGCGCGCAGCAGGCGTTCGCAGCCGAGGGGGGCGAACAGCTTGCGCAGCAGGGGGTCGAAGGCGTCCTCGCAGCCGCTGTCCGGGGCCACGGCTATCCGGGTCCAGAGCCGGTCGGCGTCGCCGGGGCCGGCGCCCTTGCCCTGCACGGTGGGCGGGAACAACTGGTCGACCGGGACGCTGTGCCACAGGCTTTTGGCGGCGGTGAAGCCGCTGGGGGCACCCGTCTCACCGGAGTCCCCGGCGAGCCAGCTCCCGGTGACCGCGCCGCCTATCAGTCCTGCCCCGAGGACGAGGCAGACCGCGGCGGCCACGATCTGGGACCGGTTCCGCTGTCCGAGGAGCCGTGGCCGGGCCTGCTCGTCGTACCCCTCGGGCCGCCCGGGCGACCCGGCGGGCCGGCGGGGGCCGAAGGCGCCGCCGGGTGTCATGGGACCGCTCCAGGAGAGCGTGGGGTCGGGGGAGCCCGACCGCGGGGCCGGGGTCCAGGCGTCGTCCGGTGCCGGGCGGGGCGGCGGCATGGCCGACCGGGGCGGGGCGACCGTGCGGGGGGCCGGTTCGGCGGGTGCGGGCGCGGATGCGGCTATCGGGCGCAGGCGGGTGGTCGTCTCCGACGGGGTTTCGGCGAGGGTGTCCCGGTGCCGGACGGCGGGGCGGGGCGCGGGGTGCCGCGGCACGGCGGTCGAGCCGCTCGGGGCGGTGCCCGCGGACGGTGTCCCCCGGCCGACGGCCGGCGGCGTGTCCGGGAAGCGGGCGGAGGCCTGCGGCGGGGGCGGCGGTGTGCCGTCCGGGCCGGGCGCACCGGCTGTCGGTCCGCCGGTGTCGAAGCGCGGGAACCGGGGCCGGGGCGGCGCGGAGTCGGAAGACGAGGGGCCGGAACGCGGAGGGCCGGAACGCGGAGGGCCGAAAGGCGAGGAAGCGGCGGGCGACGGTGCCGTCGGCCGGCGTATGTCGAACGCGCCCGTTCCGCCCGCGGTCCTGCCCTTGGGCCGGGCCGACGCGGTGTCGTTCGCCGGTCCTCCGGCGGGTGCTTCCGGGGGCGTCTCCTCAGCGCCGGTTTCCGGCTGCCGCCGGTTCGGCTGCCGGGTGTCGTCCGGTCCGCCCGGCGGGTGGGTCGGGCGCGGCGGCGTGGGCGGTGGCGGAGGGGTCGTGGGGCGCGGAGGGCGGGAGGCGCGCTGCGCTTCCGTACTCATGCACCCCCCGTTTCGTCGTGCCCGGACCGTTTTCTCGCGGCGGGCCGGTCTCCGCCGCCGGGCCCGGTACGAGGCCGTCCCGGGCAGAGATACCCGTACGGGTGGAGCGTCATCCCGGCACGAGCCTTCGTCCGGCGTGATTCTGCCGGGCGTGCGCGTCACTCTACGGCGTGATCCCGATCGAACGGGAACCAGTCGGCAGGCCCGCGGCATCTGCCCGGAACATCCCCCTACCCTGCGGTAATCCTGTCTGGCAGGCTTCGTTCATGACTGTGCGCGCCTTGGACCGGGCCCGTTACGACCAGGCCACCGCCCATCTCGACGCCCCGCTCGCGATCGTGGATCTGGACGCCTTCGACGCCAACGCGGACGATCTGCTCCGCCGGGCCGGTGGGAAACCGGTCCGGGTGGCGAGCAAGTCCGTGCGCTGCCGCGCCCTGCTCGAACGGGTCCTCGCCCGGGAGGGTTTCGCGGGGATCATGTCGTTCACTCTCGCCGAGTCCCTGTGGCTGGCCCGCTCCGGTTTCGACGACGTCCTGCTCGCGTATCCCTCCGCCGACCGCGCGGGCTACGCCGAGTTGACCGCCGATCCCAAGGCCGCCGCCGCCGTCACCGTCATGGTCGACGATCCGGCGCAGCTGGACCTGATCGACGCCGCGCGCGCGGGCGGCGGTGAAGTGGTACGGGTCTGCCTGGAGTTGGACACCTCGCTGAAGCTGCTCGGCGGCCGGGTGCGGGTCGGGGCGCTGCGTTCCCCGCTGCACTCCCCCGCCCAGGTCGCCGAGACGGCACGCGCGGTGGTCCGGCGCCCCGGGTTCGAACTGGTGGGGATCATGGCGTACGAGGGCCATGTCGCGGGCGTCGGTGACGCGGTGGCCGGGCAGCCGCTGCGCTCCCGGGCCGTGCGGCTGATGCAGGCCGCCGCACGGCGGGAACTGGCCGGGCGGCGTGCGGCGGTGGTGCGGGCGGTACGGGAGGTCGCGCCCGGGCTGGAGTTCGTCAACGGCGGTGGTACGGGCAGTGTGCAGTTCACCGCCGAGGAGGACGCGGTCACCGAGGTCGCGGCGGGTTCGGGGCTGTACGTGCCGCGGCTGTTCGACAACTACACGTCGTTCACCGGGCGTCCGGCGGCACTCTTCGCCCTGCCCGTCGTACGGCGTCCGGGCGTGGGTGCGGTGACGGTGCTCGGCGGCGGCTACCCGGCCTCCGGCACGGCCGGCGCCGACCGGCTGCCGGTGCCCTGGCTGCCCGAGGGGCTGCGCTACGACCCGCGGGAGGGACCCGGCGAGGTCCAGACACCGCTGCTGGGCCCGCCCGCCGACGACCTGCTGATCGGCGACAAGGTGTGGTTCCGGCACGCCAAGGCGGGCGAGCTGTGCGAGCGGTTCGACGCGCTGCGGCTGATCGAGGGCGGCGAGGTGACGGCGACCGTGCCGACGTACCGCGGCGAGGGCATGACGTTCCTCTGACACCGGAGCCCCGGCCCGGCGCGGGGCACGGAACGTGTCACGGGCGGGTACCGACGCTGCTGCCCACTCCGCCGCCCGGATCCGCGTCGCCGACCGCGCGGATGCCCCGGGTGATGCGGTCCATGTCGGACAGGGGCGGGGCGCCCTCGCCGCTCTCGAAGACGTAGCGGACCACGATCGGCGCCTCGGTGCCGACGCTGGACGGGAAGACCATCGACTGCACGTGGCCGCCGGGCCCCTTGCCGGTGGTGACGCGCCAGCGGACGAGGTATCCGGCACGGCCCGCCACCGCGACCGGACCGGACTTGACGACCTCGTGGGACTCGATGCCGCCGTAGGGGCTCTGGTCGAGGGCGTCCTCCTCGAAGGCGTCCTCGGCCGCCTCGGAGACGTCCTCCTCGGCGAGCAGTTCGGGGGACGTCTCGTCGGTCGCGGTCACCGTGCGGGAGACGACCATGCCGGAGCGGCAGACACTGCCCTCGCCGGGGCAGTCGTGGGTGCCGGGGGTGGTCATGACGACGTCGTGCCGGCTGACGTGCTGCGGCCGGACCCAGCCGTCGAGGAGCGGGAAGGTGACGCCGTTGAGCTGGTCCTCGACGACGGTGGGGTCGCCGTCGGACGCGGACTCCGGTGCGGGCGGTGCGGGGCTCTCGCTGCCCGGTGCGGGGGCGGACAGCGTGCCGGTGGGGCCGGTCCTGGTCTCCGGGCCGGTGCCGTCGTCACCCAGCAGCACCGCGCCGGTGACGACCGCGGTGACGAGCACGGCCGCCGCCGCGGTGAGGGCGACGGCCCGGGCACGGCCGGTGCCGCCGGGAGACGGGGGCACCGGCCCGCCGGGGGCGTCGGGGGCACGCCGGTGCCCGGTCCAGGCCGCGCCGTCCCACCAGCGTTCCAGGTGCGGGGCGTGCGGGTCGGGATACCAGCCTGGTGCGGGCGTGATGCTCATCCGAGCACTGTAGGGCGAAGGCCGTCGCGGCCCCTCGTGCGGTGTGACGTGCACCCCCGGGGTTCCACCGTCCTCGAGGAAACCGTGGCGTGGACGGCAGGAGCTCCGGACGCGGAGGAGCACGGCATGGTGGCCGGACCGCTGCTCGGCATCGGATACGTCTGCGGTGACGAGCGGACTGCCGTCCGCCGACCGGTGGCTGGGCGTGCAGTGGCATCCGGAGCACGCCCCTCGGCCCGGCCTCCCCGGTGTACGGCGGGCAGGTGCCCGGCCGTCAGCCGCGGGTCAGGGTCAGCAGGTCGCGGGCGGGGCCCGTGGGGCGGTGGCCGGTCGGCCAGACCGCGCGGAGGTCGCGGGCCAGGGCGATGCCGTGTACGGGGATGCGGGTCAGACGGCGCATCGCCAGTTCCTCGCCGACGGCCAGCTCGCTGAGGACGGCCGGGCCGGCACCGCTCACCGCCGCGGCCTTCACCGCGGTCGTGGAGGACAGCTCGATCAGCGGGCGGGCCAGACCGCCCAGGGCGGTGTCCAGGACCTGCCGGGTGCCGGAGCCCTTCTCGCGCAGGATCAGCGGGGTGGTCGCCAGCTCCTCGGTGGCGAGCGGGCGACGGCGGCGGGCCCAGGCGTGCGTCGGTGCGGTCACCACGATCAGCCGGTCGTGGGCGATCACCGCGGAGTCCAGGCCCGACGGCACCGTCACCCCCTCCACGAAACCCACGTCCGCCTCGTCCGACAGCAGCCGCTCCGCGACCGACGCGGAGTTCCCCGCCAGCAGCGACACCGCCGTGTCCGGCCGCTGCGAACGCAGCGCGAGCAGCCAGCCCGGAAGCAGGTACTCGGCGATCGTCATGCTCGCCGCCACCCGCAGCCGTGAGTCCCGGCGGTCCCGCAGTGCCTGTGCCCCCGCGTCGAAGGCTTCCGCCGCCTCCACGATCCGCCGGGCCCAGTCGGTGACCAGCGCGCCCGCGTCGGTCAGCCGCGACCCCCGCGGCGAGCGGTCCACCAGGGCCACGCCGAGCTGCCGCTCCATGGACCGGACCCGGCTGCTGGCCGCGGGCTGGGTGATGCCCAGTTCGCGTGCCGCGCCGCCCAGGCTCCCGATCCGTGCCACCGCCAGCAGCAGTTCCAGCGCCCCGAGGTCCGGGACCCGGTGGGCCAGGTTTCCGGCGGTCACGGACCTGGATCCCGCACGGCCGTCGTCCGTTGCACTCATAAGGTCAGCTTATGCCCTGCCGACGGGGTGTCAGCGGCGCGCTGCTCGCAGTTGCCGGGGCAGCACCGTCGCGGCTTTCGCCAACGACGGCCCGTACCAGGTGAGATACCGGCCCCCGACCAGCGCGCACGGCACTCCCGGGAAGGCGTCCGGGCCGTCGTCGGCGGTGAAGCGGTAGGGCTCGTCGGGCAGCACGACGAGGTCGGGGGCCGCCGCGCGCAGAGTGTCCAGAGGGACGCGGGGATAGCGTTCCCGGTGATCCGCGTACAGGTGGTCGACGCCGAGGCGGGACAGCAGGTCGCCGGCGAAGGTGTCCTGGCCCAGCACCATCCAGGGCCGCCGCCAGACGGGCACGACCGCGGTCCGGCGCGTCTTCGGGGGCGCCACGGCGTCCCAGGCGGCTTCGGCGTCGTCCAGCCACCGGGGGCGCGCGTCCACGCCGCACGCCGTGAGCACCCTGGCCAGTTCCCCGAAGGCCTGGGGCAGTGTCCGCACCTCCGTCACCAGCACCTCGAGGCCGGCCGCACGCAGGTCGGCGAGGTCGGACGGGCGGTTCTCCTCCTCGTTGGCGATCACCAGGTCGGGGGCGAGGGCGGCGATCCGCTCCACCTCCGGGTTCTTCGTGCCGCCGATCCGTACGGCGTCGAGATCGGCCGGGTGGGTGCACCAGTCGGTGGCGCCGACCAGGGCGCCGGGAGCGGAGAGCGCCACGACCTCGGTCAGGGACGGGACGAGGGAGACGATCCGCAGGGAACTCATCGGCGCGGCTTGTCCCGGACCGCCTCGATGTGCTCCGCGACGGCGACGACGATCAGCCGGGTCTCCGCGACCGTGGCCCGCCACCGGTGCCGGACGCCTCCGGTGAGGTACAGGGTGTCGCCACGGCCGAGACGGTAGGCGCGGCCCTCCGCCTCGATCTCCACGGCGCCGTCCGCCACGTACATCAACTGGTCGTTGCGGAACTGGAATTCGCGCCCGGCGTCGTGGTCGCCGGTGAACTCGGAGGCGTGCATCTGGTGATGACCGCGCACCAGGGACCGGACGCGCGGTTCGAGCGGCGGCTCGGTGTCCTCCGCGCGGACGACGTCGACGCTGCACGCCGGGTCGGCGGCGGCGAGCAGTTCCACCGCGGTGGTGCGCAGGGCGTCGGCGACCTTCTCCAGAGAGCTCTGGCTGGGGCGCGCGCGCTCGTTCTCGATCTGGCTCAGGAACGGGACCGACAAGCCGCTGCGCTCGGCCACGACGGCAAGGGTGAGGTCCAGCGCCCGGCGTCGCCGCCGCACGGCCGCGCCCACCCGCAGAGGCTGCTCTTTGTGGTCGCCCATCGCTCCGGCTCCCTCCTTCGCCCGTCGTCCCGTACCCGGTGTGTGCGCCGCTGTCCGGCGCACTCCTTCTTTTGAGCTGTCTGCACCCTACGCATGTTCGGCACACCGTTTCGGACGCCTGTCACGTCGGCGTCATGGGCGAGCGTGCACGGCCCCCGGTTCACGCCGGCCGGTGGCCGGCCCGTTCGGTCCGCTGTGCGCAGCGTGCCAGGTGTTTCCGCCATTGTCGCCCGAAGTGGGGCGGGAGGTCACCGGGAGGTGCCCCGAGGTCCGGGAAGGGTCTCGCGGTGGGTGACGGTCCGGATCCCCACCGTGTCCCGGACGTGTCCGAGGGGCGGGCCCGGCCCGCTGTCAGGTGCGGGGCCGGGCCCGCCCCTCGGGGCGGCCGGTGGCGGCCGCCGCGGTGGTCACCGCGGCGGCGTCGCCGTCACTGCGGGGTCATGCGCTCCGGCACGTCCGGGTGTTCCTTCAGCCAGGCGGCGACGGCTTCCTCCTCCTTGCCCTGGCCCCGGTCCTTGATCTCCTTCTCGAGCGTGCCGAGTTCGTCCTCGCTCATCGTGAATCCCTTGATCCACTTCGTGAGTTCGGGGTACTGCTCGGGGAACTTCTTGCTCGCGATGGTGTGGATGGTGTTGCTCTCGCCCCAGGCGCCCTCGGGGTCCTTCAGCTTGGTCAGCTCGTACTCGCTGTACGACCAGTGCGGCGACCAGAGGGTGACCGCGATGGGCTCCTTCTTGCTGTAGGCCCGCTTGAGCTCGGCCAGCATCGCCGGCGAGGAGCCGTCGACGACCTTGTACTCCTTGTCCAGGCCGTAGGCCGGCAGGACCTTGTTCTTGAGGAGGTCCATCTGGCCGGTGCCCGGCTCGATGCCGACGATCCGCCCGTCGAACAGGTCGGCCTTGCCCTTGAGGTCCTCGAGCGACGTGACGTCCTTGACGTACGAGGGGACGGAGACCTCCAGCGAGACCGGTTCGTACCAGGTACCGAGGTCGGTGAGTCTGTCCTTGTTCGGCTCGTAGAAGTTCTTCTGGGAGTGCGGCAGCCAGGCGTCGAAGTTGAGGTCGAGATCACCGGTGGAGAGGCCCGTGTAGACCGGCCCGACGTCCATCTGCTTCAGCTTCAGCGTGTAGCCGCGCTTTTCCAGGACGTTCTTCCACAGGTAGGTGATCGCGACGTCCTCCTCCCAGGGGAACCAGGCCACGTCCAGCGGACGCTTCGCCTCGGCGGGAGTGTCACCGGAGCCGGACGACTGCACGGGCGCGAGCTTGTCGACGACGCCCGGGTTGTCCTTCAGCCAGGCGCGGACGGCGTTCTGCTGCTTGCCCTTGCCGGCCCTGTTGATCTCGGCCTCCAGGCTGGTGAGTTCCTCCTCGGTCATCGAGAAGTCCTTCAGCCACTTGCCGACGGTGGGGTGGTCGGCGGTGAAGTCCTTGCGGGCCAGGGAGTGCACGCCGTCGCCCTCGCCCCAGGTGCCCTTGGGGTCCTTCAGCTTCTTCAGGTCGAAGTCGCTGTACGCCCAGTGCGGGGACCAGAGCGTGACGACGATCGGTTCCTTCTTGCTGTAGGCGCGCTTGAGCTCGGCCAGCATCGCCGGCGTGGAGCTGTCGACGACCTTGTACTCCTTGTCCAGGCCGTACTCCTTGACGACCTTGTCCTTCAGCAGGCCCATCATTCCGGCGCTGGACTCGATGCCGGTGATCTTCCCGTCGAAGGTGCCGGCCTCGCCCTTGAGGTCCTCGAGGGAGTCGAAGTCCTCCATGTAGGCGGGCACGGCGAGTTCGAGTGACGTCTCGTCGTACCAGGAGCCGAGGTCCTCGAGCCGGTCGCCGTACTTCTTCCAGTACTCGGCGTGGGTGGTGGGCAGCCACGAGTCCGTCTGGAAGTCGATGTTGCCCTGCGCGAGCGCGGTGTAGAGCGGGCCGGCGTCGAACTGCGTGGCCTCGACCTCGAAGCCCCGCTGCTCCAGGACCTCCTTCCACAGGAAGGTGGAGGCGACGCCCTCGTCCCAGGGGATGTAACCGATGGAGATCTTCTCGCCCTTGCCGACGTTCTTGCCGTCGGCGGTGGTGTCCGTGTCACCGGTGGTGCCGCCGAAGATGCTCATGCCGCCGGCCACCAGGGCGAGGACGACGACGCCGATCACGGCGACCTGCGGACGCGGCCGGTAGGACCAGATCGTGAGTCCCTGCGCGGCACGGGCCTTGGCGGCGGCGCGACGGCCGAGCGGGGACACCTGGGTGCCCAGGGCACTGGTCATGCGGTCGAGGTAGATCGCCAGGATGACGATGGCGAGGCCGGACTCGGCGCCCAGACCGATGTTGAGCTGGCCGATGGCCTCGATGACCGCGCCGCCCAGGCCGCCGGTGCCGACCATGCCGGCGATCGCGGCCATGGAGAGCCCGAGCATGATCACCTGGTTGACGCCCGCCATCACGGTGGGCAGCGCCAGCGGCAGCTGGACCCGCAGCAGGGTGTTGCGGGGCGTGGTGCCGAAGGCCTCGGCCGCCTCCACGAGGTCCTTGTCGACCTGGCGGATGCCCAGCTCGGTCATGCGCACGCCGGGGGCGAGCGCGAAGATCAGGGTGGCGACGATGCCGGGGGCGGGGCCGGTCCCGAAGAAGAGGATCGCCGGGATCAGGTAGATCATCGCGGGCAGCGTCTGCATGAAGTCCAGGACCGGCCGCACGACGGCGCTGACCCGGTCCGAGCGTGCCGCCCAGATGCCCACGGGCACCGCGACGACCAGCGCGATGACGGTGGCGACGATGACCAGCGCCAGCGTGACCATCGAGTCCGCCCACAGCTCCATGGAGTCGAGGAAGGCGAATCCCAGGAAGGTGAGGACACCGGCGAGGGCGCCGCGCAGCCAGAAGGCGATCAACGCGAAGATGCCGCAGAGGATCAGCGGTTCGGGTGCCTGCAGGACGGCGTTGACACCGTCGTAGGCGCCGGTGAAGACGGCCTTGAAGAAGTCGAACAGCCAGGTCACGTTGTCGAGCAGCCAGTCGACGCCGCCGTTGACCCATTCGCCGAGCGGAATCCTAGGCACGGGCCATCACCTTCTCGCCCTTGCCCCGCTGGGAGTCGCAGGTACCGGGGGCGGCCTCCTCGTCGCCGATGAAGCCCACGAGCCGCTGCCGGGGCACGATCCCGACGACCGCGCCCTCGCCGTCGAGGACCGCCACGGGGTGCGCCGCGCGGGCGCTGATCGCGCACAGTTCGGTGAACGGCGTCCGGGGCGTCGCGGTCTCGCAGTCGCAGTCGGCCTCGTCGCCGCGCACCTCCCGGTCCATCACGGCACCGGCGGTCAGCACCCGGGAGCGGTCGACGTCCTGGGTGAAGGAGGCGACGTAGTCGTTGGCGGGACGGATCAGGATGTCCTGCGCGGTGCCGATCTGCACGATGCGTCCGTCACGCATCACCGCGATGCGGTCGCCCAGGCGCATGGCCTCGTTGAGGTCGTGGGTGATGAAGACGATCGTCTTCTTCAGTTTCTTCTGCAGCTCCACCAGCTGGTCCTGCATGTCGCGGCGGATCAGCGGGTCGAGCGCGCTGAAGGACTCGTCCATCAGCAGCAGGTCGGCGTCGGTGGCGAGCGCGCGGGCCAGACCCACCCGCTGCTGCATACCGCCGGACAGCTCGTCGGGCCAGGACTTCTCCCAGCCGGCCAGGCCACACAGGGCGAGCGCCTCGTCGGCGCGGCGTTCGCGCTCGGCGCGGGGCACGCCCTGCACTTCCAGTCCGTAGGCGGCGTTCTCGCGAACGCTGCGGTGCGGGAACAGAGCGAAGTGCTGGAAAACCATGCTTATCTTCTTGGAACGGACGTCGCGCAGTTCCCGGTCGGACAGCGCGGTGAGGTCCTCGCCGTCGAAGCGCACCTGTCCGGCGGTCGGCTCCGACAGGCCGTTGAGCATGCGCAGCAGGGTGGACTTGCCGGATCCGGACAGGCCCATGACGACGAAGATCTCGCCCGGCTCCACGGTGAACGAGGCGTCGATGACGGCGGCCGTGGTCCCCTGGCCGCGCAACTCCTCACGGTCGGTCTCGTCGTTGCGCAGTCTTTCGACCGCCTGTCCCGGTCTCCTGCCGAACACCTTGTACAGATGTTCGGCTTCTAGCCTGGTTGACACGCGTACCTCGTTGTCTCGACGGCAAGGGCAGGAGCGATGCCCGGCGGTAGGCTCACGCGGTTCTGAACAGTTGAACCTGCAACCGGCATCGCTCCGTGGCGGCGCCTTTCCTGTTTCGGCCAGAACAAACGTGTGTCCTGTTTCACAGGGGAAGCGCATGACGCGACGCGTCGCGCATCCCGCGCTCACCGTCACGCGGCCGCGGGGGCACTGTCGGTGGCGTACGGCATGATGCGGAACGTGACCGGACGACTCATGCTCCTCGACACCGCCTCCCTCTACTTCCGCGCCTACTTCGGCGTCCCGGACTCGGTCAGAGCCCCGGACGGCACGCCGGTGAACGCCGTGCGCGGACTGCTCGACTTCATCGACCGCCTGGTCAAGGACCACCGGCCGGCCGATCTGGTGGCGTGCATGGACGCCGACTGGCGTCCGAAGTGGCGGGTGGAGCTGATCCCCTCCTACAAGGCGCACCGCGTCGCCGAGGAACGCCCCTCGGGCCCCGACGAGGAGGAGGTGCCCGACACCCTGTCCCCGCAGGTGCCGGTCATCGAGGCCGTCCTGGACGCCATCGGCATCGCGCGCGTGGGGGTCGCCGAGTACGAGGCGGACGACGTCATCGGCACGTTCACCACGCGGGCGCGCGGTCCGGTCGACATCGTCACCGGCGACCGCGACCTGTACCAGCTGGTGGACGACGCGCGGGGGGTGCGGGTGCTGTATCCGCTGAAGGGCGTCGGCACGCTCCAGGCCACCGACGAGGCCGTACTGCGCGAGAAGTACGGGGTCGGCGGGGCGGGGTACGCGGATCTGGCGCTGCTGCGCGGCGACCCGAGCGACGGCCTGCCCGGCGTGCCGGGCGTCGGCGAGAAGACGGCGGCCAAGCTGCTGGCCGAGTTCGGCGACCTGGCCGGGATCCTGGCGGCGGTGGACGATCCGGGGGCCCGGCTCACCCCGACCCAGCGCAAGCGCCTCACCGAGGCGCTGCCCTACCTGGCGGTCGCGCCCAAGGTCGTCCGGGTCGCGGACGACGTGCCGCTCCCGGACGTCGACACGGCGCTGCCGCGGGCGCCCCGCGATCCGGAGGCCGTACGGGCACTGGCGGCCCGCTGGGGCCTGGGCGGGTCCCTGGAGCGGCTGCTGACGACCCTCGGGCGGTAGGGGCCGCACCGGGGGCGGCGGCCCGCGGGCAGGAGGAATCCCCTGGACAAAGGTGTTAGGTTAGGTAAACCTAACCAAACAACAGGGAGCCTCCATGGCAGAGCGACCGGGACGCCAGCCGCGCAAGCCGCACTCCGGGCAGGTGATCCGCACCGAGCAGCTGACCCCGCACATGCGGCGCGTGGTGCTGGGCGGTGACGGTCTGGCCGACTTCTCGGCGGACACGGCCACCGACCACTACGTGAAGCTGTTGTTCCCGGCCGAGGGCGTCACCTACCCGGAGCCGTTCGACATGAAGCGGATCCGTGAGGAGTTCCCGCGCGACCAGTGGCCGGTGACCCGGACCTACACCGTGCGCCACTGGGACGCCGAGCAGCGTGAGCTGACCCTGGACTTCGTGATCCACGGGGACGAGGGGCTGGCCGGCCCGTGGGCCCTGCGGGTCCTGCCGGGCGAGACCGTGTTCCTCATCGGACCCGGCGGCGTCTACGCTCCCGACCCGGCCGCCGACTGGCATCTGCTGGCGGGCGACGAGAGCGCGCTGCCCGCGATCGCCCGGTCGCTCGAGGCGATGCCGAGCGGGGCCAGAGCACATGTCTTCGTGGAGATCGACGGCCCCCAGGAGGAGCAGAAGATCGACTCCGAGGTGACGGTCACCTGGCTGCACCGCGGGGACCGCCCGGTCGGCGAGGCGCTGGTGGAGGCCGTGCGGGACCTGGAGTTCCCCGAGGGCCGGGTGCAGGCCTTCGTCCACGGCGAGGCGCACTTCGTCAAGGAACTGCGCCGTCTGCTGCGGATCGAGCGGCAGATCCCGCGCGAGGACCTCTCGATCTCCGGCTACTGGCGGCTCGGGCACAACGAGGACGGCTGGCAGGCCTCGAAGCAGGAGTGGAACACCCGGGTCGAGGCGGAGCAGGAGCAGACACCGCAGCAGGCGGCGGCCTCCTGACCCTCCGCACTGGGAACCCGGACCGGCGGCGTCCGGTCCGCCCGGCCGGAACGGGCGCCGTGCGTGGCGGCGCCGGTCGGGTGAACCCTGGGACCCGCGCCGCGGCGGACGGCGTGGCGAGGCCGACCGGGCCGGGGCGCTGGCCGAGGATCCGGGCGCGTGGCAGACACCTTCGAAGAACTTGTGGCCAAGCAGCGCGCGGCGGACGAGGCGCATGTCCGCGTACGCCATCTGCAGGATACCTACGGGCCGCCCACCCAGACCAGGTGGAGCGGGCAGCAGACCAGCACCTGGGAGACCGCCTGGCGGGCCTGGCGCGACCTCGCCCGGGACGTCCAGCTGGCGGTGAGCGAATTCGCGCGGGCCGAGGGAAAGCCACGCCACGTGGTCGAGGCCGAGGTCAAGCAGGCGGTACGGCACGAGGAGCAGGGCGGGGCGGACATGTAGGGCCGTAACCTTGGCCCTCGTGAGACGCAGACGCCGGATCCTTCCGCCCTCCCCGCTGCCGCAGCGCGACGGTGTGGACCCGGTGCGGCTGAGGCTGCCCGCGGCGGGGCCGGGGGCCACCGTGCGGGAGCATCTGGTGGCCCGGCTCCCGATCGGCTCCGGGGCCGTCGACGGCATGTTCGACGCGGGGCTGATCGTGGGGGCGGACGGGCGGCCCGTACCGGCGGACACCCCGTACGCGCCGGGGCTGTACGTGTGGTTCCACCGGGAGCTGCCCGCCGAGGTGCCGGTGCCCTTCCCGCTGGAGATCGTGTACCGGGACGAGCACGTCGTCGTCGCCGACAAGCCCCACTTCCTGGCCACCACACCGCGTGGCAGCCATGTCTCCGAGACCGCGCTGGCGCGGCTGCGCCGCGAGCTCGGCATCCCCCTGCTGGGTGCCGCGCACCGCCTCGACCGGCTCACCGCGGGGCTGGTGCTGTTCACCGTGCGGCCCGAGGAGCGCGGCGCGTACCAGACGCTGTTCCGGGACCGGCGGGTGCACAAGGAGTACGAGGCCGTCGCCCCGCACGATCCCGCGCTCGCCCTGCCCCGGACCGTGCGCAGCCGGATCGTGAAGGAGCGCGGGGTGCTGACCGCCCGCGAGGTCGAGGGGGAGCCGAACGCGCTGAGCCGGGTCGAGCTCCTGGGCCACCGGGCGGACGGACCGGCCCGGTACCGGCTGGTGCCCGGTACCGGGCAGACCCATCAGCTGCGGGTGCACATGAGCGCTCTGGGCGTGCCGATCCTCGGCGACCCGCTGTACCCCGAGGTGACCGCGCCCGTCCCGGCCGGTGATTTCCGGCGCCCGCTGCAACTGCTGGCACGGACGCTGGAGTTCACCGATCCGGTGACGGGCGTGGAGCACCGGCTGCACAGTCGCCGGACGCTCGCGGCCTGGACCTCGTACGAGCAGTGGGCAGCCGGTCGTTGACGCCCTCGCCTGCCTGAACGCAGGCGATTGCGGTCAGCACCGCCACGCGGCACTCCCTCGGGTTCCTGCTTCACAGGCCCTTGCCACCCGGAGATGGTCTTACAAGACCTCCACAGGGGCGACATCAGCAGTGACACCGCGTCTCTACGGGCCGCTCGGCGAGGATGTCCGGTGCCCCGCCCTTCAGAGTGGAGCACCAGGCACGTGTTCAGTCACCGCCCCACCACCGCAGGAAGCGGTGCCAGGCGCCGGCCGGGCGGGCGGGTTCGGCGGCCGCGGTCGCGGTCGTCGCCGGTTCCGCCACCGGCCCGGCGGGCTGTGGCGGGGCCGGGGACCGCGGCGCGGGAACGTCGTGGTGCCCGAACGGCTCGGGGCGGACGTCCGGCTCGGGGCGGACGGCGGGCGACGGCGTGGCCTGCCGCTCCGGCTCGGGGGCGCCGATGTGCCAGTCGGGCCGTGGGGACGGCCGGTGGTCGTGGTTCGGCTGCTGGGTCACCTCCTGGGGCGGCCTGGGCATGAACTGGACGGGCAGCTCGATGAGATGCCGGGAGGCGATGGACTCGGCGTGGCGCAGGTCCTCGTCGTCGACGTCGAGTTCGAGGTCGGGCAGCCGCATCAGCAGCGCGTCGACGCCGATCTCGGCGATGGCGCGCCCGATGTCCTGTCCGGGGCACTCGTGCGGGCCGCCGCCGAAGGCCAGGTGGGAGCGGTTGCCCTGCATGTGGGCGGCGGGGTCCGGGCGTACCCGCGGGTCCACGTTGGCCGGGGCGGGAGCGAACAGCAGACCGTCGCCCTTGCGGATGCGCTGGCCGCCGAGTTCCGTCTCCTGCTTGGCGAAGTAGGCGAAGATGGTGCTGAACGGCGGTTCGTCCCACAGCAGTTGCTCGACCGCCTCCGGCACCGTCATCTGCCCGCCGTTGAGCTGGGCGCGGAAGCGCGGGTCGACCAGCACCGTGCGCAGCACGTTGGCGAGGAGGTTGGCCGTCGACTCGTAGGCGGCGATGAGCACCACCCGCAGGTGCTCCCTGACCTCGTCGTCGGTCAGCCCGGCCGGGTGGGTGACGAGATGACTGGCGAAGTCCTCCCGCTGCTCCGCCCTGCGGCGCGCGGTGAGCCGGCTCAGGGCGCCCATGATGTACTCGTTGCTGGCGATGGCGGTCTCGGTGCCCCTGAGCATGTCACGGGCCGCCTCGACCATCCGGTCGTTGTACTCGTCGGGCATGCCCAGGACGTGGCACATCACGGCCATCGGCAGGTGCTCGGCGAACTGGCTGACGACCTCGGCCTCGCCCACTTCGCAGAACCGGTTGACGAGACGCTGGGTGCAGCGGTTGATGTGTCGGCGCAGACTGCGGAAGTCGATGGTCGACACGGCGAAGTCGATCACGCCGCGCAGCCGCTTGTGTTCGTCGCCCTCGGCGTGGGCGCACATCGGCTGCCAGGCGATGTGCGGCATCAGCGGGTGGTCGGGTTTGACCAGGCCGTCCCGGAGCGGGGACCAGATACGGCTGTCCTTGGTGTACTGCGCGGGGGTGCGCACCATGTGCAGGTTCTCGGCGTGACCGAGGACCACCCACACGGGCACGTCGTCGTGGAGCAGCGCCGGGGCCACGGGGCCGTGTTCGGCGCGGAGTTCCTCGTACAGCTTCTTCAGGTCCGCCGACTCGTGCAGCCGGGGCAGCCCTCCGGGACCCAGGCCGTGCGCGGGGCAGCCGGGGGGCGGGCCGAGCCGGGGGGCGTCCGTTCCGGCCGGGGAGTGGGATTCAGGCGTCACAGTGGTCGCTCCGGAAAGGGAGGAAGAGCAGAGGGCGGGGGGACGAGGCGGTTCGGGGCACACGGCGCGACGGGGCGGGCCGGACGGCGGGGTCAGGCGAGCGACCTCGTCATGGCGAGCGAGTGCAGGAACCGCATCAGCGTCATCAGGACGTCCCGGCTGGAGGCCCGGCGTCGCACATCGCACTCCATGATGGGAACGTCCTCGGACAGATCGAGCGCCGTACGCAGGTCCTTCAGCGGGTAACGGGGCGCCCCCGGGAAGGAGTTGACGGCGACGACGAACGGCACCCCGCGTTCCTCCAGCCGTCCCATGACGTCGAAGCTGACTTCGAGGCGCCGCGTGTCGACCAGCACCACCGCGCCGAGCGCCCCCTCGAACAGCCCGTTCCACAGGAACCAGAACCGCTCCTGGCCCGGGGTGCCGAAGAGGTAGAGCACCAGCTGGTCGCTGATCTTGATGCGCCCGAAGTCCATGGCCACCGTGGTGGCCGTCTTGGTCGCGGAACCGAAGTTGTCGTCGACTCCGACGCCGGCCTGGGTCATGGTCTCCTCGGTGGTCAGCGGCTTGATCTCGCTGACCGACCCGACCATGGTCGTCTTGCCGACCCCGAACCCGCCCACGATGACGATCTTCGCCGCGGCCTCGGCCGTGTGCGGCAGCTGATCCTCGGTCCGTGGGCCCGGGATGGTCTCAGAGCCTTTGAAGTCCATGCATCACCGCTTCGAGAAGGGAACGGTCGGGAAGCGCCTGACGGGCGATCGGGGCGCGTTCCTGCACCAGTTCCGCCGTCAGCATCTCGGTGAGCAGCACGGTCACCACGCTGAACGGCAGGCTGAGGTAGGCCGAGAGCTCGGCCACGGACAGGGGGGCGGCACAGAGCCGGAGCAGTGCCGCCTGCTCGGGTGTGGCGGAGGGCGGCGGGTCCTCGACCCGCGCCACGATCAGCGTGACGAGGTCGAGGTCCGCGCGGTTCCCGTCCGCCCCGGCGACGACGTACAGCCGTTCCGGGTTGGGCAGCTCGCCTTCCTTGGCCTGGGCCGGTTCCGGAGGGGGGCTCTCCCCGGGGGCGTGCCTCTGGCGTTGTGGAGGCGTCATACGGTCTGCCCGTTCCGGCGGGGCGGACTGGTGAGGTGGGCGCCGATGCGGACGACGAGGTCGCGCATCATGGCCCCCATCCGCCCGGGTTCGCAGGTCATGTCGGAGAGCACCGCGAGGTAGGCGTTGGCGCCGGCGGCCATCAGATAGAAGTAGCCGCCGTTGATCTCGATGATCACCATCTTCATCTCGCCGTCGCTGCGCGGGAGTTCCCCGGCAACGGCGCCGGCGAGGCTCTGCACGCCGGCGCAGGCCGCGGCGACCCGGTCGGCGGCGTCCGGCTCGCCGCCGTAGCGGGCGATGCGCAGGCCGTCCGCCGAGAGGACCACGATCATCTCGACGCCGGGTACGCCGTCGGCGAGCTCCTTGAGCATCCAGTCGAAGTTGGCGCGTTGCTGGATCACTTCAGGTCCCCCTCGTCGTCGGCCTCGGTACGGGCCGGTTCGTTGATCAGATGCAGGTACGCGGTCGGGTTCCGGGTGAAGTCGGTGGGGTGGACGCCGGGTTCGAGGTCCTTCTTCAGTCCGTCCCAGAACGCGTCGACCCACAGCCCGGGTTCGCGGTCGTCCTTCGGCTTCGCGGGCTCGGGCGTCGCCCAGGGGGACTGCACGGTCTCGCCCCGTTCGGCGGCCTCCCGTTCGGCCCGTTCGGCGGCGGCCCGTTCGGCGTACCGCTGGGACAGCGGGGTCTTCACCCGGCTGCGGCGCTGCGGCAGGCCGCCCGCGGTCCACTCGGTGACCACGGGGACCTCGTCCTCCATGGAGACGGTGGTGGGGACGGTCGGGCTGGTGGGGCGGCGCTTCTTGGGAGCGCGCTGGGGGCCCGGGAGCGCGTCGATCTGCAGGGGCACCGCGGTCGCCCCGATGCCGTGGGCGAGGCCGACGCCGGGTTCGGTGGTCATCATGTCGCTCGGCACGACGAGGACGGCGCGGACGCCGCCGTAGGCGGAGGCCCGCAGTGAGACCTGCATGTCGTAGCCGGAGCAGAGCCGGCCGATGACGGCGAGGCCCAGGCGCGGGCTGACCCCGAGGTCCTGGAGGTCGACACCGGCCTTGGCCTGCTCCAGTTTGGTCTCGATCCGGGTCCGGGCCTGCTCGTCGAGGCTGACTCCGGCGTCCTCGATCTCGATGGCGACGCCGGTCTGCACCTCGATGGCGGTGACGTGGACCTTGGTGTGGGGCGGCGAGTACCGCGTGGCGTTGTCGAGGAGTTCGGCGACGGCGTGGATGACGGGCTCGACGGAGATGCCCTTGATGTTGACCTTGGCGATGGACTTCAGGTCGATGCGGCGGTACTCGAGGATGCGGGACATGGCGCCGCGCAGCACGCTGTAGAGGGCGACCGGCTGGGGCCACTGGCGTCCGGGACGGCCGCCGCCGAGTACGGAGATGGAGTCGGCGAGGCGGCCGATCATCGCGGTGCCGTGGTCGATGCGGAGCAGGTCGTCGAAGACCTCGGGGTTGCGGCCGTGGTCCTCCTCCATCTCCCTCAGTTCCTTGGCCTGCTGATGGACGATCGCCTGGACGCGGCGGGCGATGCTGACGAAGGAGCGCTGGGAGGAGTCGCGCAGTGCTTCCTCGTCGTCGATGATCTTCAGCATCGTCTTGAGGAGTTCGATCTGGTACCGGGGCAGATCACGCCAGGCCGGGTTGACCTCCTTGAGGTGGAGGAGCACCTCCCTGGGGGTGTTTCCGCGGTGCAGGAAGTCCAGGGCCTCGGGCACGACGGCGTCCGTGAAGTGCAGCGTCTCCGTTTCGTGGGCGGCGATCCGCGCCTCCAGATACGCACGGTGACGATCGTGCCCGGCACGCTCGTCCCGCAGGAGACGGCCGCGGCGTACCGCCTCGGCCGCGGCGGCGGTCACCAGCAGGGTGGCGACGGCACCGCACACGCCGACGGCGATCCGGGCGGGCTCCGTCACCAGGGCGACGGCGGCTCCGGTTGCCGCGGCCATCAGTACGGCGGGGAGCAACAGCACGCGCGCATAGGGAAGTTCACGGCGAACGGGCGGGGATTGGACACTCACCATGTAGGCCTCTGGAACGAATCGGCTGGCGGTCGGGGGGACATACGAGATGTGCTGGATCAGGAAACCGCGGAAGACATCCACACAACGGGGAACAAACGCACGAATCCATCCCAACTCGGTGCGCTGCGGGCGAGCTTAGTCCGACCGGATCATCGCCGTGTCATATTCAGCAAGTGCCGGAAACGGCCGCTGGGGCAGGAGTACTCTGGAGCCCATTTACACGCTGCGATTCCGGTCGAACACCCTGCGTCATCACGTACGGACGTGCGATATTCACTCACCGTGAAGGGTGAAGGGCGTGCGCGCCGCGCGGTGGCGCGAGGAACCCGAGGACCGCGAAGAAGGGGCGGGGCGCCCGGGGCCGTGCGGGTCCCGATTCTGCCCATGGAACCACCGCGTCATGCTCCCGGCAGGGGCGCACCGGACGCAGAAGCCCGGCGCGCACGGAGCGCGCCGGGCTTCACGGCGTACCGGACGGGACGGGGCGGACCCGGGCCGGGCGGGCCGGGCCGGCGGGGTGGAGCGCCGGGGGCGGTCAGCCCACGGACGAGTAGGCCACCACTCCCCTCAGCAGCGCCTCCACCGCCTTGCGGGCGTTCTTCGCGACCGTCGAGCCCTCCACCGCCGGTGCCGCGGCCGAGATCTGGCCCAGCACGTCGATGACCTGCTTGCACCAGCGCACGAAGTCCCCCGCCGGCATCTCCGCCTCACGCAGCACCTCGTCGAGGCCCGTGCCGGACGCCCACATGTAGGCCGCCCAGGCAAAACCGAGGTCGGGCTCGCGCTGCCCCACGCCTTCGGTCTGGGTGATCCGGAAGTCCTCCTCCAGGGCGTCGAGGCGCCCCCAGATGCGGACCATCTCGCCGAGCGCGGCCTTCGCCTTGCCGGTGGGCACCTTGGGCGCCATCGCGTCGTCGCTGACCCGGGCCTCGTACACCAGCGCCGAGACACAGGCGGCCAGTTCGGCCGGGCCCAGTTGCTCCCAGACGCCCTCGCGCAGGCATTCGCTGGCCAGCAGGTCGAGTTCGCCGTACAGCCGGGCGAGCCGCTTGCCGTGCTCGGTGACCTCGTCGCCCCGCAGATAGTCCAACTCGGTCAGCAGGGCGACGATGCGGTCGAAGGTGCGGGCGATGGTGTTCGTCCGGCCCTCGATGCGCCGCTCCAGCTGCGCGGTGTCCCGCCGCAGCCGGTGGTAGCGCTCGGCCCAGCGGGCGTGGTCCTCCCGGTCGTCGCAGCCGTGGCACGGATGCGCCCGGATCTCCTTGCGCAGCCGGGTGATCTCCCGGTCGTCGGCCGCCGGGGAACGCCCCTTGCGGTGCCGCTCCGGCACGATGTGCCCGGCCTTGGTGCGCAGGGCGGAGGCCAGGTCCCGACGGGACTGCGGTGAGCGCGCGTTGAACGACTTCGGGATGCGCATCCGCTCCAGCGCCTCGACGGGCACCGGGAAGTCGATCGACGCCAGCCGCTTGACCTGCCGCTCCGCGGTCAGCACCAGGGGGCGCGGACCGTCGTGGTACTCGACGCCGCGGTGGCCGCCCGCACGGCCCGCGGGCAGCCCGGGGTCGAGGACCAGCGCCAGCCCCGCGTACTTGCCGGTGGGCACGTGGATGACGTCACCGGGCTTGAGCTTCTCCAGCGCGACGGCCGCCTCCGCGCGCCGCTGCGCCACGCCCTCGCGGGCCAGCTCCGTCTCCCGGTCCTTGAGGTCGCGGCGCAGCCGCGCGTACTCCTCGAAGTCACCGAGGTGGCAGGTCATGGAGGCCTGGTAGCCCTCGAGGCCCTCCTCGTTGCGCTGCACCTGCCGCGAGATGCCGACCACCGACTTGTCCGCCTGGAACTGCGCGAACGACGTCTCCAGCAGCTCGCGCGAGCGGTGCCGGCCGAACTGCTCGACCAGGTTGACCGCCATGTTGTACGACGGCTTGAAGCTGGACCGCAGCGGATACGTACGCGTGCCGGCCAGTCCCGCGAGGTGTTCGGGGTTCATGCCGCGCTGCCACAGCACGACCGCGTGGCCCTCGACGTCGATGCCGCGCCGGCCGGCCCGGCCGGTCAACTGGGTGTACTCGCCGGGGGTGATGTCGGCGTGCTGCTCGCCGTTCCACTTGACGAGCTTCTCCAGCACCACCGAGCGGGCGGGCATGTTGATGCCGAGGGCGAGGGTCTCGGTCGCGAAGACCGCCTTGACCAGGCCGCGGACGAACAGTTCCTCGACGACCTCCTTGAACGTCGGCAGCATGCCCGCGTGGTGGGCCGCGATGCCGCGCTCCAGGCCCTCCAGCCACTCGTAGTAGCCGAGGACGTGCAGGTCCTCGGCCGGAATGGAGGCGGTGCGCTCCTCGACGAGGGAGCGGACCCGCTCCCTCGCCTGGTCGTCGTTGAGCCTGAGGCCCGCGTACAGGCACTGCTGGACGGCGGCCTCGCAGGCGGCACGGCTGAAGATGAAGGTGATGGCGGGCAGCAGGCCCTGGGCGTCGAGCCGCTCGATCACCTCGGGGCGGCCCGGTGTCCAGACCCGTGAGCGCTGTCTGCGCTCACGCTCCCGGTCCGCCTCACGCATGGTGCGGCCGCGGCGCCGGTCGCCCCACGACGGGCGGGTCGCCTCCATCCGGGCCATCCGCACGAGGTCGGGGTTCACGGCCTTCTTGCGGCCCTCGCCCTCCTCGAACAGGTCGTAGATCCGTCGCCCGGCGAGCACGTGCTGGAACAACGGCACGGGCCGGTGCTCGGAGACGATCACCTCGGTGTCGCCGCGGACGGTGTCCAGCCAGTCGCCGAACTCCTCGGCGTTCGACACCGTCGCCGACAGTGACACCAGGGTCACCGACTCGGGGAGGTGGATGATCACTTCCTCCCAGACGGCACCCCGGAAGCGGTCGGAGAGGTAGTGCACCTCGTCCATGACCACGTATCCGAGGCCGAGGAGCGTCTGCGAGCCCGCGTACAGCATGTTCCGCAGCACCTCGGTGGTCATCACGACCACGGGGGCGCCGGAGTTGATGCTGTTGTCGCCGGTGAGCAGACCGACCTTGTCGGTGCCGTAACGGCGGCACAGGTCGGTGTACTTCTGGTTCGACAGCGCCTTGATGGGGGTCGTGTAGAAGCACTTCTTGCCCTGCTGGAGGGCGAGGTGGACGGCGAACTCGCCGACGATCGTCTTGCCGGAGCCGGTGGGCGCGGCCACCAGCACGCCCTTCCCCGCTTCGAGCGCCTGGCAGGCCTCGATCTGGAAGGGGTCGAGGCCGAAGTCGTACATCTCGCGGAAGGAGGCGAGTGCGGTGGCCTGCTCGACAGCGCGCCTGCGTGCTGCCGCGTACCGCTCGGCCGGTGAGAGGTCCTCTGTCATCGTGCTCTCGAGCGTACCGGGCCGCACTGACAACAGGACGATCATTATCCGGATCCGTTCCCGTCGGGCCCGCGGTACGCCCAGCTCAGGGGCCCACGACCCGTACCGCGCCACGGACACAGTGCGCGGTCAGCGGCAGCGGCCCGACCGGCTCGCCGTCCGCGTACCCGGTGACCCCCTCGGCCGCCAGCTCCACCCTCGACGCCCGGAACACGCTGACCTCGGGAAGGTCGACGTGAGTGCCCCGGTACACCGTCGGGAACACCCGCAGCAGCCTGGCCCGGCCGCAGTCGCCGACCACGGTGACGTCGAACAGCCCGTCCGTGAGGTCGGCGCCGGGACAGATCCGCATGCCGCCGCCGTACGACGCCCCGTTGCCGACGGCGACCAGCGTCGCCTCGACCTCGCGGACGGCGCCGTCGTCGAGGGTGATCCGGTACGGGATCGGGCGCAGCGCCGCGAGTTCGGCGACGACGGCGAGGTCGTACTTGAAGCGCCCCGCCGGCAGCCGCATCCGGTTGCCGCGGTCGTTGACCCGGGAGTCGAACCCGGAGGCGAGGACGGCTCCGAACCAGCGGTCGCCGACCCGCCCCAGGTCGACGTCGCGCACCCGCCCGCACTTGAGGGCGTCGGCGATCATCCGGCCCGCGGCGGCCGGTTCCCGCAGGGGCATGCCCAGGGAGCGGGCGAAGTCGTTGCCGGTGCCGACGGCGACCAGGCCGAGCGGGGTGCCGGTGCCGACGACGGCCTGCAGGGCCAGGTTCACCATGCCGTCACCGCCGACGGCGATCAGGGCGCCGGTGCCCTCCTCCACGGCGCCCCGCGCGCGGGCGAGGGCGTCCGCCGCGTCCTCGCCGAGCACGGTCCGCACGGAGAAACCGGCCGCGCGCAACGCGGAAGCGGCCGGCCGCGCCGCACGGGCGCCCCGGCCGCGACCCGCGGTGGGGTTGACGAAGAGGGTGATCTCGCTGGTCACGGGAGTGACCTTACGAGGTTCGACCCGCTCCTCAGGTCACGTCGTCATAACCGTTGACCCGGTCCGTTCCCCCCTGCTCGGGCAGGGCGCGCCGGGCCGAGACGGGTTCGACCTCGCCGATGTCCTCGGGGGTCAGGTCCAGCTCGGAGGCCTCGTCGTCGGCGGGGCCCATCTCCTCCAGGCGGCGCCTGCGGCGGTCGTTGAACAGGGCGACGCCGACGGCGCCGAAGTACAGGACCCAGATCGGCACGGCAAGCATGATCATGGTCAGCGGGTCCGTGCTCGGCGTGGCGATGGCCGCGAACAGCGTGATGCCCATGATCATGCCGCGCCACCAGCCGAGCATGCGCTTACCGGTCAGCACTCCGCTGAAGTTGAGCATGACCAGCAGCAGCGGCAGCTCGAAGGAGAGGCCGAAGACGATCACCATGCGCGTGACGAGGTCGAGCAGGTCGTCCAGCGGCAGCAGGTTGTCGACGTCGAACGGCGTGAACTCGATGAGCACCTTCGCCGTGGTCGGCAGCACCTGGTAGGCGAAGTAGGCACCACTGAGGAAGAGCGGGAAGCCCGTGGCGACGAACCCGTAGGCGTACTTCTTCTCGTGCTTGTGCAGTCCGGGGGCGATGAAGGACCACAACTGGTAGAGCCAGACCGGCGAGGCCAGGACGACGCCGGCCGTCAGGGAGACCTTCAGCGCCAGCGTGAACGGCGTGAGCAGGCCGTTGATCGTGATCATCGCGCACGGCTGCTCCTTGGCCTGCGTCGAGTGGGCCAGGTCCTCGAAGGACTGTCCGCATCCGACCGACTTGAGCACCGGTTCGGTGAAGAAGTTGATGATGTCGTAGTAGAAGAAGGCCGCGCCGATCGTCACCAGGACGATAGCCAGCAGCGCCTTCGCGAGCCGGTTGCGGAGTTCACGAAGATGCTCCGCGAGGGGCATCCGTCCCTCGGGATCCCTCTCCTGCTTGCGGGCAGACTTGGGCAACCCACGTTCCCATCTCGTGCGGCGGGCCGGAGCTCGTCCGGCCCTGCGTCAGCGCTTGGTCGTGTCCGTCGGCTCCGCGACGGGACGGGAACTGGTCACGTCGCCGGGAGCGGCCTGGATGGTGCGCTGCGCCGCGGACTCGTCGCCGGGGGCCGGCGGGTCGGCGGGGGCGGAGGAGCCGTCCCCCTTGTCCCCCTTGTCTTCCTTCATCGCCTTCGCCTCGCTCTTGAGGATGCGGGCGGACTTGCCGAGGGACCGCGCCATGTCCGGAAGCTTCTTCGCACCGAACAACAGGATGATGACGACGAGGATGAGAATCATCTCGGGGGCGCCGATCTTTCCACCGAACATAAGTCTTTACCTTCTCACCGAGGCTGCGGGGGGGGTGGGTGCTGCTGTGCCCGACCGTACGACCGTTCAGACACACGTCCGACAATCGTGTTGCCGACGATCGTAACGCTCAGGGGTGAACGTGAGGCTATCCCCGTGCGTACTCCCGTTCGCGGTCCGCGCCTCGTTCTCCGGGCCGCGGTCAGCCAGCGTACCCGCCCGGGTCGGCAGGGTGACAGGGCGAAGCGGCCGGGAAGACGGTCCGGAAACGGTTCAGAGGGCCTCCGCCGAGCGGGCCGCGCCGGTCGCCGCCCGCTCCAGGTCCTCCGCGGCCCTGCTGATGCGCCGCGCCGAGTCCGTGACCTGTCTGCCGAGCCGCTCCGCCTCGACGAAGACCCGTACGGCGAACACCCCGAGCACCACGAGACCCAGGAACCCCACAGCTACCGCGAACATCGGCCAGAACATGGGGTCGAGCCTAGACCGTCCCGCCGCGGAGGTCCTACGCGGTGGAGTGCAGCCGCAGGGTGCTGACCCCGCCGCCGGTGAGCAGCTCGACGACCCGCTCTCCGGCCGGCTTGCGGACCGCGGTCTCGCACGCGGGGCAGGTGAACGAGTAGAAAGTGGTCCGTCTGCTGGCGCCTATGACCAGACGCAGCGCGCTCGCGGCGAGCTCGAAACGCCCCCGGCAGTCCGGGCAGCCCGCCCGGAACACGACCGGCGCCACGCTTCTCATCCCGGAGAACGCGGACGCCACCGTCATGCCCCGAACACCAGAGGTCGCCGACTCGCTCACAGTCCTCGCTCCTGCCTGTCGTCCTGCCCGCCCCGGACCACGCGTACGGCGCGCGGTCCGCTCATCCGGCCGTCCCGGCCCCGTCGTACGCCGCCAGCGCCTCACGGGCCGCCCGCCGGGCACTCTCGGCGAGATCGCGCGGCGCGACGATCCGGCCGTCCCGCCCGAGCCGCAGCGCCAGCCGTCTCAGCGACGCCGGGTCGGGCGTCCGCAAGGTGATACGCAGCCCGCCGTCGGCCAGCTCGTCCGCGCTGTCGTGCGGGTAGTACTCGGCGACCCAGCGCCCGCCCGGCCCCACCTCGACCACGACCTCCGGATCCTCCGCGGCCGGCTGTACCAGCCCCTCCGACAGGTCCCGCAGTTCGACCTCGGGCGGCGCGGACGGTTCGTCGAGGATGCGGATCTCGGCGACCCGGTCGAGCCGGAACGTGCGCCGCGCCTCGGAGCGACGGCACCAGGCCTCGACATAGGTGTGCCCGACGCTGACCAGGCGGATGGGATCGATCTCACGCTCGCTGAGCTCGTCGCGTGCGGGCGAGTAGTAGCGGATCCAGAGTCTGCGGCGCTCGGCGATGGCCCGGTCGACGTCCGCGAACACGCCGCCCTCGGACTCGAAGGTCACCGACAGCCGGGAGCTGGCGCCCGCCGCCTCACCGGCCGCCGCCTCCACCTTGGCGGTGGCCCGCAGCAGCGCCTGCCGGTCGCTCTCCCGCAGTCCGGGCAGCGTGGCCACGGCCCGGGCGGCGACCAGCAGGGCGGTGGCCTCGTCGGCCGCCAGCCGCAGCGGCTCGGCCGCCTCCGCCCCGAGGGCCGCCGGGTTGTGCCACCAGATGCGCTCGCCGTCGGTGTCGATGTCCAGCAGATCACCGCCGCGGAAGCTGGTGCCGCACATGGGCAGCACGTCGAGGTCGGAGACCAGCTCGTCCTCGGTGATGCCGAAGGCGCGCGCCACGTCCTCGATCCGGGCGCCGGGGCGCTCCCGCAGATAGGTCACCAGGGAGAGCATCCGCCGGGTCTGGTCGATGGCGTTCACTGGCCTGACCGGTTTGCCTGCCACGTTCTTGTCCGTCCCCCTCAGCCCTTGGCGACGGCGCGCAGCCGGTCCACCACGTCGGCCCGCAGCTCGGCGGGCTCCAGGACCACCACGTCCGCTCCGAACTCCACCAGCCAGGCATCCAGGCCGTGCCCGTACGGAATCTCCAACTCTTCCCAGCCGTCACCGAGTTCCCGCACCGCGGTGGCTTTCGCCCGAAGGGGGTATCCCGCGTCGGAGCGCAGCCGGATGCGCGCGGAGCGGTCGGCGCTCTCCCCCGCCCAGCTGGCCACCGTCTCGCGGACGGTGACGACGTCCGGCACCGGGGTGGTGTAACGAGTGCCGCGTGAGCGCACCTTGCCGGTGATCCGGGACAACCGGAACACCCGCTCGGCGCCTCGGTCACGGTCCCAGCCCGCCAGATACCAGTGGCCCCGCCAGCATTCCAGCGCCCATGGCTCCACATGGCGGGATTCGGGCTGTACGGCGTTGGTCTTGCGGTAGTCGAAGACGACCGGTCGGCGGTCGCGGCAGGCCAGCATCAGCGGTTCGAAGGCGGCCTCGTGCACGGGGATGCGCGGTTCGAGCGCACTGTGCGCCCCGTAGGGGTCGACGTCCTCGGGCAGCCCCGCGGCCCGCAGCTTCTGCAGGGCACCGCTGGCCGCGCCGGCCAGTCTGGCCTGCTGCCACACCTTGGCCGCCAGCCCCAGCGCGGCGGCCTCCTCCGCGTCGAGGGTGATGGGCGGCAGGCGGTTGCTGTCCCGCCGGGCCAGATAGCCGACCTCGCCGTCGAGGTTCTCGACGGTCTCGATGACGAGCCCGAGTTCGCGCAGATCGTCCTTGTCGCGCTCGAACATCCGGTTGAAGGCGTCGTCGGAGGCCGCCTCGAGGTAGGCCTCGACGGACTCGCGCAGCTCACGCTTGCTCAGTGGCCGCCGCGTCCCCAGCAGACACAGCGCCAGGTTCATCAGCCGCTCGGCCTTGGCAATGGCCATCGACGCCCTTCGCCTCCCTATGGTGCTCAGTCCGATGACCGTACCGCCCCGTGGTGGCACGGCAAAAGCCGAGGGCCCATGCCCGAGCAGGCATGGACCCCAAGTGATCGACTCCGGTCGTCACCCGGCCCGACGGCGATCAGGCCGCGATCGAGCGGGCGATCACACGCCGAGCAGGTCGACCACGAAGATCAGGGTCTCGCCGGGCTTGATCGCCGGAGTCGGGCTCTGGTTGCCGTAGGCGAGGTGGGCGGGGATGGTCAGCTGGCGACGCCCGCCGACCTTCATGCCCTGCACGCCCTGGTCCCAGCCCTTGATGACCCGGCCGCCGCCCAGCGGGAAACGGAACGGGGTGCCACGGTTCCAGCTGGCGTCGAACTCCTCACCCGTGCTGAAGGCGACACCGACATAGTGGACGGTGACGGTCTGACCCGCCTGCGCCACCTCCCCGTCACCCTCCCAGATGTCCTTGATCTCGAGGTCCGCCGGGGGCTCGCCGCCCGGGAAGTCGATCTCGGGCTTGTCGATGCTCACGTCTAACGCTCCTGCTTGTCTACGGAAAGGCGAACACACACAGTCTTACATCACGCGCGGTCACAACTTCGCGAGGATGTCGACCGAGAAGACCAGTGTGGAGTCCTTCTTGATGTCGCTGCCCTGCGGCGGGTTGTCGCCGTAGCCCAGCTCCGGCGGAATGACGATGAGGACCCGGCTGCCGACCTTCTTCCCGGTGAGCCCCTGCGCCCAGCCCTTGACGACCTGCTGCAACGAGAACGAGGTCAGCTGCTCCCGGGAGTACGTCGAGTCGAACTCCTTGCCGCCGTCCCACAACACGCCCTTGTACTGCACGAGCACGCTGTCCTCGGCGCCGACCTTCGGGCCGTCGCCCTCGATGACGTAGCTCGACACGAGCTTCTTCGGGGCGGCCGCGTCGGGCACCTCGATGTCCGGGGCCTTGCCGTCGGTGTCGGTCCCCACCTTGGGCAGACCGATGTCGTCCTGGGCGACCTCGGTGCCCTTGGCGGAGCTCTTGGCGTTGAACGCGTCCTGCACGTCCACCACGAACACCAGCGTGTCGGTGCCCTTGATGCCCGCCTGCTCATTGCCCTGCGTGCCGTACCCCCAGGTGGGCGGGACCGCCATCTCGACCCGGCTGCCGGTCTTCTTGCCGGCCAGCGCGTACCGCCAGCCGTCGATGATGCTGCCCTGGGCCAGCTGGATCGCCAGCGGGCTCTTGCGGTCGTAGGAGTTGTCGAACACCTTCGCGGTGGCCCACACCTGGCCGAGGTAGTGGGCCACCACGAAGTCGTTCTCGGCGATGGTCCTGCCACTTCCCGCGATGACCGTCTTCACCGCGAGATCCTTGGACGGCTCACCACTGCCCTTCTCCACCGTGGGCTTCTCGCCGAACTTCACACCCTCGGTGATCGCCGGCAGCGGACCGTCGACGATCTTCGGCGACGGCGCGGCCGAGCCGTCCGGAGCAGACGGCGAGGCGCTCTCGCTGGCTTTGCTCGAGTCGGACTCACCGTCGCCGCACGCGGCGAGAGTGACCAGTCCGGCGGGTACGGCGATGAGGAGTGAGCGTCGGCGCACGGTGGGGGCCTCGTAATCGTTGATCCTGTGGGTGGCGTCCGCGCAACTCTACGGCGTGGGAAGGGCGCCGCACTGAGTAACGTGCGGCGCCCGTGTGGCGTTCCGCGGTTCGTCGGATCCGCGGAACTCCCTGTCTCACATCCCGGCGATCAGCTTCTCCACCCGCTCGTCCACCGACCGGAACGGGTCCTTGCACAACACCGTCCGCTGCGCCTGGTCGTTGAGCTTGAGATGGACCCAGTCGACGGTGAAGTCCCGCCGCTGTTCCTGCGCCCGGCGGATGAAGTCACCGCGCAACCGCGCCCGGGTGGTCTGCGGCGGAACGGACTTGCCCTCGAAGATCTTCAGATCGTTGCAGATCCGGGCGGCCTGCCCCTTCTTCTCCAGCAGGTAGTAGAGACCACGACGGCGGTGGATGTCGTGGTAGGCGAGGTCTATCTGCGCGACCCGCGGATGCGACATGGTCATGTTGTGCTTGGCCCGGTACCGCTCGATGAGCCTGTACTTCATGACCCAGTCGATCTCGGTGTCGATGCGGTCGAGGTCCTCGGCCTCGATCGCGTCCAGCGTACGGCCCCACAGTTCGAGCACCTGCTCGATGGTGCCGGTGCGGATACCGCGACGCTCGCAGAAGTCCAGCGCCTTCTCGTAGTACTCGCGCTGCACCTCCAGCGCGGAGGCCTCACGGCCGCTCGCCAGACGGACCTTGCGGCGGCCGGTGATGTCATGGCTCACCTCACGGATCGCCCGGATCGGGTTCTCCAGGGTGAGGTCACGCATCACCGTGCCCGCCTCGATCATGCGCAGCACCAGATCGGTGGCACCGACCTTCAGCAGCATGGTCGTCTCGGACATGTTCGAGTCGCCCACGATGACGTGCAGCCGACGATAGCGCTCGGCGTCCGCGTGCGGTTCGTCACGCGTGTTGATGATCGGCCGGGAACGGGTCGTCGCCGAGGAGACGCCCTCCCAGATGTGCTCCGCCCGCTGACTGACGCAGTAGACGGCTCCACGCGGCGTCTGCAGCACCTTCCCGGCACCGCACAGCAACTGGCGGGTCACCAGGAACGGGATGAGGATGTCAGCGAGTCGCGAGAACTCCCCGTGCCGTGCCACCAGATAGTTCTCGTGGCACCCGTACGAGTTGCCCGCCGAGTCGGTGTTGTTCTTGAACAGGTAGACGTCGCCCGCGATTCCCTCCTCGTGCAGGCGTCGTTCGGCGTCCACCAGGAGTCCTTCGAGAATGCGCTCCCCGGCCTTGTCGTGCGTGACCAGCTCGGTCACGTTGTCACATTCGGGCGTGGCGTATTCCGGATGCGACCCCACGTCGAGATAGAGACGGGCGCCGTTGCGCAGAAAAACATTGCTGCTTCGGCCCCATGACACAACACGGCGGAAGAGGTACCGCGCCACCTCGTCAGGAGACAGGCGCCGCTGTCCCCTGAACGTGCACGTGACGCCGTACTCGTTCTCCAGCCCGAAAATGCGGCGGTCCATGACTGAACATTACGCCCGATCCCCTGAACCCAAACGAGGTTCGAGGGCACGGTTCGGATCATTTTCCGAACCGACCGCAACGACCGCCCCCTGAACGGCGACCGCCAATACCCTTCCGGTGGAAATCAAAACCAGCAAAGCCACGGTTCCCGCGGCGGCCGGAACCGCGAACCCCCACTGCGCGCCGCCCCCCTCGACCACCGGGCCCGTCAGGCCCGTTCCCACCGAAGCGCCCACCGTGAACATCGTCACCAGCCACGAGAACGCCTCCGTGACCGTCCCGGCCGGCGCGTGCCGGTCCACCAGCACGAAGGCACAGGCGATCACCGGAGCCAGGAACACACCCGCGAGCACCGTGAGGAAGGTCATCGCCACCGCGCCCGGCATCAGCGTCAGCGGCAGGTAACACACCGCCAGGAACGCGACCAGCACCTGAAGTCGCCGCGCCGGCTCACCCGCCCACTGCCGCGCCCCGTACGCCATACCGCCGATGAGCGCGCCGAAACCGAGGCCCGTCATCAGCCAGCCGTACACATGGTCGCCCCCGTGCCCGTCCGCGTACGGCACCGACGCCACCGTGATGGACCCCATCGCGACACCGATGAACAGGAAGGCGCCCAGCAGCGCCAGCAGCCCCGGCGAGCGCAGCGCGCCCAGCCAGTGCGCCTCACGCGGCGCCGACCGCCACGCGCGCGAGGGCGCCGACACGACCACGGACAGGGCGCCCAGCACCCCCAGCACGTTCAGCACCAGCAGCGCGACCTGGGGCGACCACAGCGACGCGCACACCGTCACGAGCAGCGGCCCGACGGTGAACATGACCTCCTGCGCCACCGCGTCCATCGCGTACGCCCGGTGGATCTGCTCCTCCCGGGGCAGCACCGAGGACCACAGGGCCCGCAGTCCGCCCTCCAGCGGCGGCGTGAACAGCCCCGCGGCGGCCACCGACGCGTAGGCCGCGGCCCGCGGCTCGATCCCCACGAAGGCGAAGACCGCCATCGCCAGCGCCGACAGCACCGCGGCCGGCAGCTGCACCCGCGGCTGCCCCCGCAGATCCACCAGGCGCCCCAGCACCGGCTGGCCGACCGCGTTGGCGACGCCGTACACCGCCGCCAGGGCGCCGGCCAGACTGTACGAACCGCCCTGCGCGCGGACGAACAACACGATCGCGATGGCCGCGGTCGCGTTCGGCAGCCGCCCCACCAGCGTGCCCACCAGCAGCCGAGTGGCGTGCCGCGCCCGGAGGATCTCCAGGTATCCCGTGGCCATGCCGCGCCTCCACTCACTACCGGCGTCCACCGGAATCATCGACGTTGTACGTATAACTAAGGTTCCCATACGTACCATGTCGGCTGTTCACCAGTCCAGACGCAGTCCGGACGCAGTCCAGACGAAGGAGCGGCCCCACGGTGGCCCGAGCCCAGATCCGCCCCACGAGCAGGGACGTCGCCCGAGCCGCCGGCGTCTCCCAGGCCGCCGTGTCCCTCGTCATGGGCGACAAATGGCGCGGCCGCGTCTCGGAGGCCACCGCACAACGCGTACGCGACGCCGCGCACCGCCTCGGCTACCGCCCCAACCTCGCCGCCCGCAACCTACGCCTCGGACACACCCGCACCGTCCTTCTCGTCGTCCCCGCCCTCACCACCGAGTTCTTCGCCGGCGTCTACACCGGAGCCGCCCGCGTCGCGGCCCAGCACGGCTTCGGGGTGGTCCTCTACCCCTCACCCGAGGGCATCGGCCCCGCCCGCAACCCCTTCGCCTCGGCGCAGGCCGCGCTCGACGGCGTCATCGCCTCCTCCATGGCCGCCGACGCCCTGACCGACATCCGCGGCGACCAGCTCCCCCTGGTCATGCTCGACAGCGACCCCGAGAGCAACCCGGGCGCCGCCACGGTCAACCTCGACATCGCCGACGGCATCCGCCGGCTCACCCGCCATCTGGTGGCCCTGGGCCACCGCAGCTTCCTGCACCTGGCCGCCGACGTCCCCTCCTGGACCTTCGAGGTACGCGCCCGCGAACTGACCACCCGACTGGCCGCGACCCCCGGCACCACGCTCCGCACGGCCCGCTCACCCATCTCCATCCAGGGCGCCGTCACCGCCGCCCTGGCCGCCCTGGCCGGACCCGACCGCCCCACCGCCGTCGTCTGCGACGACGACCAGCTCGCGGCCGGCACCTACAAGGCGGCCCGCCGCCTGGGCCTGCGCGTCCCCGACGACCTCTCCGTCACCGGCTTCGACGACCTGGCCCTGGCCACGGCCCTCGACCCGGAACTCACCACGGTCCGCCTCGACGCGGAGCTCTTCGGCGAACGCGGCATGCAGGCCCTCCTCGCGGTCCTGGACCACCGCGCCCCCGAGGCCGGGGACATCCCCGTCCACCTGGTGCTCCGGGGATCGACCGGCCCGGCCACCGCACCCCCCTGAGACAGACAGGCGACGGGGCGGGGGTGACCCCCGCCCCGTCGCCGGCAGGCCCGCTCGAACGTGCCTACTCCTCGCTCTCGGCCCCGGTCTCCGTGTCCGCGTCGGCCTCCGCCTCGGACGCCGTCTCCGCACCACCGGCCTCCAGCAGCCGCGCCAGCTGCCGCCCCGTGATCCGCCGGAACTTCCGCTGCTGCGGCCGCGTGCGGTCCAGCACCGCCACCTCCAGCCGCTCCGCGGGAATCTCCCGCTCACCGCCGTTGGTGTCCCGCGACAGCGACTGCACCGCCAGCTCCAGCGCCTCGGCCAGCGTCATCCCGTCCCGGTGGCGCTGATCCAGGTACCCGCTGATCTGCTCCGCGTTGCCCCCCACCGCGACCGAGCCGTGCTCGTCCACGATGGAACCGTCGTGCGGCAACCGGTAGATCTGGTCGCCCTCCGGGGTCTCCCCGACCTCGGCCACCACCAGCTCCACCTCGTACGGCTTCTCCGCCGCACTCGAGAAGATCGTCCCCAGCGTCTGCGCGTACACGTTCGCCAGGCCCCGGGCGGTCACGTCGTCACGGTCATAGGTGTAACCCCGCAGATCGGCGTAGCGCACACCGCCGATCCGCAGGTTCTCGTACTCGTTGTACTTGCCGGCGGCGGCGAAGCCGATCCGGTCGTAGATCTCGCTGAACTTGTGCAGCGCACGGGACGGGTTCTCACCGACGAACACGATGCCGTCGGCGTACTGCAGCACGACCAGGCTGCGGCCACGGGCGATCCCCTTGCGGGCGTACTCCGCCCGGTCGGCCATCGCCTGCTGGGGTGAGACATAGAACGGCGTCGACACGGGTCAACCGTCCCTTTCTGTCGAAGTCACTGGATGGAGGTCCCTCGGCATCGAACCGCCCGCCCTACAGCAGCGAGGCCCGCGGGCCGTCCGGCTGCTCCAGCCGCCGCTCCAGCACGGACCGGGCGATCCCGGACGCCTCGTCCTCGGAGAGCCTGCGGTAGCCGTCCTCGGTGATCACCGTGACGATCGGGTAGATCCGCCGGGCGACATCGGGACCGCCGGTCGCCGAGTCGTCGTCCGCCGCGTCGTACAGGGCCTGCACGACCAGTGTGGTCGCCTCGGTCTCGCTCAGGTCGTCCCGGAAGAGCTTCTTCATGGCGCTGCGCGCGAAGACGGACCCGGAACCGGTGGCGGCGTACCCCTGCTCCTCCGAGCGCCCGCCCGTGACGTCGTAGGAGAAGATCCGCCCCTTCTCCCGGTCCGTGTCGTACCCCGCGAACAGCGGGACCACGGCCAGGCCCTGCATCGCCATCGCGAGGTTGGACCGGATCATGGTCGACAGCCGGTTCGCCTTGCCCTCCAGGGACAGCTGCGTCCCCTCGACCTTCTCGAAGTGCTCCAGCTCCAGCTGGAACAGCTTCACCATCTCCACGGCGAGCCCCGCCGTCCCGGCGATGCCCACCGCCGAGTACTCGTCCGCCGGGAACACCTTCTCGATGTCCCGCTGCGCGATGACGTTGCCCATGGTGGCCCGGCGGTCACCCGCGAGCACGACACCCCCGGGAAAGCCCACAGCCACGATCGTCGTGCCGTGCGGCGCCTCGAGCACGCCCTGAACGGGCGGCAGCTGCCGCTTCCCCGGCAGCATCTCGGGCTGATGATCGGAGAGGAAGTCCATGAAGGAGGAAGACCCTGGCGTCAGGAAAGCGGCCGGCAGCCGCCCGGTGCTAGGAGTGTTGGCTTCCACGAGGTTCCCTCCAGATAGGCGGCAGCCCGACGGATGGCGTCGGGATCGTCTCCCAACTTGCCGATGGCCGAATTGCAGTTGATGCACGGTACGCCACGGACCCTACCCGTCCTGCGGCAGTGATCCACATGTATGGCCGGGGCATTCCGCCCCTGGCGAAGGCCGCCCGCGGTGCGGACCGACCGCACCGCGGGCAGCGCTTCACCAGCTACTCCCCCGTACCCACGACCCTGACGCGCGACCTTCGAATCGAAGGTCGAACCGGTCTACTGGCCGCCCTTCTGGACGAAGGACCGCACGAAGTCCTCGGCATTCTCCTCGAGGACGTCGTCGATCTCGTCGAGTACGGAGTCCACGTCGTCGTTCAGTTTCTCCTGGCGCTCCTTGAGGTCCTCGGAAGCCTGCGCGTCCTGCGTCTGCTCCTCGACCTCCTCCGTGGAGCGTGTGGCCTTCTGCTGCCCGCCGCCGGTGTCCTTCGTTGCCATAACCCTCACCCCGCTCAGCTCGCCCGACATGGTCGGCATTGCGCCGATCAGTGTTGATCAGACCCTACAAGCCGGGTCCGACCGTGCCCCCGTACTTGCTCCAACGTACGGGGACCGTCTCGATGATTCCCGGCTCCGGGGTCTTCCACCCTGCCCGGCCGGCCCCTCCCGGGTTCCCGGATCGTGGTTCAGTTCCCGGACAACACCCTGACCAGGTCTTCTGCCGTGCGGCAGCGGTCCAGGAGCTCCTTGACGTGATTACGCGTTCCGCGAAGCGGTTCCAGGGTTGGGACGCGTTGGAGCGAGTCCCGGCCCGGCAGATCGAAGATCACCGAGTCCCAGGAGGCCGCCGCCACATCGTCCGCGTACTGCTCCAGGCAGCGGCCGCGGAAGTAGGCGCGGGTGTCCTCCGGCGGCTTCGTCCGGGCCCGCTCGATCTCCTTCTCGTCCAGCAGCCGCTTCATGCGGCCGCGGGCGACCAGACGGTTGTAGAGCCCCTTGTCGGGGCGCACATCGGCGTACTGGAGGTCGACGAGGTGCAGTCGGGCGGCGTCCCAGTCCAGGTCGTCCCTGCGCCGGTAGCCCTCCATGAGTTCCCGCTTGGCGACCCAGTCCAGCTCGCCGGCCAGGCTCATGGGGTCGTTCTCCAGGCGGTTGAGGGTGTCCTCCCAGCGGGCCAGGACGTCCTTGGTCTGGTCGTCGGCGTCGGCCCCGTACCGCTCCTCGATGTATTTGCGGGAGAGCTCGTAGTACTCCATCTGGAGCTGGACGGCGGTGAGGGTGCGGCCGCTGCGGAGGGTGACGAGCCGTTTCAGCGTCGGGTCGTGCGAGACCTGGTGCAGCGTCCGTACGGGCTGGTCGACCGCGAGGTCCACGGCGATGAAGCCGTCCTCGATCATCGACAGGACGAGCGCGGTCGTGCCGAGCTTCAGGTAGGTGGAGATCTCGGACAGGTTCGCGTCACCGATGATCACGTGGAGCCGGCGGTGTTTCTCGGCGTCGGCGTGCGGTTCGTCGCGGGTGTTGATGATGGGACGCTTCAGCGTGGTCTCGAGGCCGACCTCGACCTCGAAGTAGTCCGCGCGCTGGCTGAGCTGGAAGCCGTGCTCGTGGCCGTCCTGGCCGATGCCGACGCGGCCCGCGCCGGTGAAGACCTGGCGGGAGACGAAGAACGGCGTGAGGTGGCGGACGATGTCCGAGAACGGGGTCTCCCGCTTCATCAGGTAGTTCTCGTGGGTGCCGTAGGAGGCGCCCTTGTTGTCGGTGTTGTTCTTGTACAGGTGGATGGGCTGGGCGCCGGGGAGCGCCGCCGCCCGCTCCGCGGCCTCGGCCATGATGCGTTCCCCGGCCTTGTCCCAGAGGACGGCGTCGCGGGGGTTGGTGACCTCCGGAGCGCTGTATTCGGGGTGCGCGTGGTCGACGTAGAGTCGCGCGCCGTTGGTGAGGATGACATTGGCGAGGCCGATGTCCTCGTCGGTGAGCTGGCTGGCGTCGGCGGCCTCACGTGCGAGGTCGAAGCCTCGCGCGTCGCGCAGCGGGTTCTCCTCCTCGAAGTCCCAGCGGGCCCGGCGGGCCCGGTGCATCGCCGCCGCGTAGGCGTTCACGATCTGGGACGAGGTGAGCATGGCATTGGCGTTGGGATGGCCGGGGACGGAGATCCCGTACTCCGTCTCGATGCCCATTACTCGCCGTACAGTCATGCGGCCCTCCTTGCCCGGCGGCGTCCCCGGTCGGGGGCGCTGCTCAAGTACCGCTGGCGCTCCGTGCGTGTGCGGTGCCCGTCCCCGCACTGCGCGACTCGGCGGTACCGAAGAGCCTAGAACGCCTTTGCGCTGGTGGGGAGATCATTTGCCTCTTTGCCGTGTTCCCGGTCGTTTCCCGGAAAGCAGTCGGCTGCGAGTACCCCGTCGAGGGCACCCGCAGCCGCCCTGCTTTTTACAGGTACTGACCGGTGTTTGCCACCGTGTCGATGGAGCGTCCCGTGTCCGCACCCTGCTTTCCGGTGATGAGGGTACGGATGTAAACAATCCGCTCACCCTTCTTACCGGAGATGCGGGCCCAGTCGTCGGGGTTGGTGGTGTTGGGCAGGTCCTCGTTCTCCTTGAACTCGTCCACACACGCCTGGAGCAGGTGGGAGACGCGGAGACCCTTCTGGCTCTTCTCGAGGAAGTCCTTGATCGCCATCTTCTTGGCGCGGCCGACGATGTTCTCGATCATGGCGCCGGAGTTGAAGTCCTTGAAGTAGAGGACTTCCTTGTCTCCGTTGGCGTACGTGACTTCCAGGAAGCGGTTTTCCTCGCTTTCGGCGTACATCTGTTCCACCGCGGTCTGGATCATGCTCTGGACCGTCGTGCCCCTGTCACCGCCGTGCTCGGCGACGTCGTCGCCGTGCAGCGGGAGGCGCTGGGTGAGGTACTTGCCGAAGATGTCCTTGGCCGCCTCGGCGTCCGGACGTTCGATCTTGATCTTCACATCGAGCCGGCCGGGCCGCAGGATGGCGGGGTCGATCATGTCCTCACGGTTGGAGGCACCGATCACGACCACGTTCTCCAGGCCCTCCACGCCGTCGATCTCGGCGAGGAGCTGCGGGACGATGGTGTTCTCCACGTCGGAGCTGACGCCGGAGCCGCGGGTGCGGAAGAGGGATTCCATCTCGTCGAAGAAGACGATGACGGGGGTGCCCTCGCTGGCCTTCTCACGGGCCCGCTGGAAGACCAGGCGGATCTGCCGCTCGGTCTCGCCGACGTACTTGTTCAGCAGCTCGGGGCCCTTGATGTTGAGGAAGAAGCTCTTGCCGGCGGCCTGGCCGGTGACCTCGGCGACCTTCTTGGCCAGCGAGTTGGCGACGGCCTTGGCGATGAGCGTCTTGCCGCATCCGGGAGGCCCGTAGAGCAGTACGCCCTTGGGCGGGCGCAGTTCGTGCTCCCTGAACAGGTCCGGGTAGAGGTAGGGCAGCTCGACGGCGTCGCGGATGGCTTCGATCTGGTTGCCGAGGCCGCCGATCTGCTCGTAGCCGATGTCGGGGACCTCTTCGAGGACGAGCTCCTCGACCTCGCTCTTCGGGACGATCTCGTAGACGTACCCGGAGCGGGGTTCGAGCAGGAGGGCGTCACCGGGGCGGATGGTGATGCCCAGCAGGGGTTCGGCGAGCCGGACCACCCGCTCCTCGTCGGTGTGGCCGAGGACGAGGGCGCGTTCCCCGTCCTCGAGGATCTCCTTGAGGGTGACGATGTCGCCCACGCGCTCGAACTCCATGGCCTCGACCACGTTGAGCGCTTCGTTGAGCATCACTTCCTGGCCGCGCCGGAGCTCGTCGAGGTCGACGCTCGGGCTGACGTTCACCCGGAGCTTTCTGCCGCCGGTGAAGATGTCGGCGGTGCCGTCCTCGTTCGCCAGGAGGAAAACTCCGAAGCCGGCCGGCGGCTGGGCCAGCCGGTCCACTTCCTCCTTGAGGGCCACGATCTGGTCGCGGGCCTCGCGGAGCGTTCCGGCGAGTCGTTCGTTCTGGGCGGACACGCCGGCCAGGTTGGTCTGCAGCTCGACGATCCGCTCTTCGAGAATCCTCGTGTGTCGCGGAGAGTCGGCGAGCTTGCGGCGCAGGACGGCGATCTCCTGCTCGAGATAGGCGATCTGCCCGGCCGGGTCGTCGGACCCGCGTCCCGGGCGGATGCCGCGGTTCATGTCGTCGTCGTGGGCTGCCACGGTCCTCACCTCCTCCAAGGGGAGCTGGACGCTTCCAGACCCTACCTGGGCGGGTGTCGATTGAAACCCCTAGATCACAAAGACGGTCGGGGTGTGTCCGATCTTCACCCTTGCGCTCTCCCTCACGCCAGGGGAATACCCACCGAGGGTGACGGGAACCCCGGCGGAGGTAGGGTCGATGTGTTCAACACCCGTCGGAGCTGGTCGGATTCCCGTTCGGTCCGACGCGAAAGACGGCAGGGGAGACGAGCGTGCAGCAGGAGGCCGGAGTCGACGCCGAGGCCCTGGAGGTCTGGATCGACCAGGACCTGTGTACCGGTGACGGCATCTGCGCGCAGTACGCGCCCGAGGTGTTCGAGCTGGACATCGACGGTCTGGCTTATGTGAAGGGCCCGGACGACGAGTTGTTGCAGACCGAGGGGGCGACGGCGCGGGTGCCGCTGCCGGTCCTCACGGATGTGGTCGATTCGGCGAAGGAGTGCCCGGGCGAGTGCATCCACGTGCGACGCGTGGCCGACGGTGTGGAGGTGTACGGCCCGGACGCCGGGTGACCGCTTTGACGCCTTCCGTCACCGCTGCCCGATTTCCCGCAGGTCCGTTCCCGCCATCACGCGCGCGTGGTTCACACGCTCCGTGCGCCAAAGGGCGTGGACCGGACGAACACGCCGTTGTCCCAGTGCCACTTCAGGCTCTCGCGCACGTCGGGGCAGCAACTGGGCAGGTCGGAGGACGAGTAGCCGAGGAGTGCCGCGGTGATCTCGCCGTCGCGTACGGCGAAGTCGTCGACGTTGGTGCGGTCCCCGGGGTCGACGAGGGTGGCCACCACGCGTGGTGCACCGGCTCCGGCGGTCCCGCTCAGGACGTACATGCCGTCGGGCGGGGTGCCCATGGAGGCGTCGCAGTGGACGACCGCCACGGTCTCGGGCCGCCCGTCGCCGTCGAGGTCGCCGGCCGCCTCCTTCTTGACCACGGCCCGCCCCGGACCGCAATCGATCGGGAACTCGACGTCCGCGGGGTCCGGCGGGGCGATGTGCGCCGGTGCGCTTTTGGTCCGCGGGGTCTGCGGGTCGGGTGTCTGGGCCGCGGTCGCGGCTCCGGGCTGCAGCAGGCCGGAGAGCGCCACGACTCCGGCGACGGCCGTGGCGGTGGCGACCCAGTGGATCGGGCGGGTGTGCGTGTGGGCGAGTTCCGGGACGGCGGATGACTGCACGAGGAGTGTCTCCTGTGAGGGCTGTGCCGGTGGGGGTGGCCAGCATCGTGCCACACGTCACAGTGCGGGGGAACGCCGGGGTGTGCGGTTTCGGTGCGGGGCCCGGGGAGACACCGGTCGCCGTCGCGTCAACATGAGGGCGCCGTGGCGCAGTTCCCGGTACGGTCCGGGAACTGCGCCACGGCGTCGGTGCGTTGTCGTGGTGGTGGGACGGGTCAGCGGGCGGCGCCCGCGTCGGCGTTGGGTCCCGAGTAGTCCTCGCCGTAGGCGCCCTTGGCGGGGCGGCGTCGGCGCATGGGGGGCTCGACCCCGTCGGCGAGGCGGCGGGCGGTGAGCAGGAAGCCGGTGTGGCCGATCATCCGGTGGTCCGGGCGGACGGCCAGTCCCTCGATGTGCCAGTTGCGGATCATGGATTCCCAGGCCGTCGGCTCGTTGAAGGAGCCGATCTCGCGGATGGACTCGACGGTCCGGGCGAGCTGGGTCGTGGTCGCGACGTAGCAGCAGAGGATGCCGCCGGGGACGAGCGCCTTGGAGACGGCCTCCAGGCATTCCCAGGGGGCGAGCATGTCGAGGATGACGCGGTCGACCTCGGTGTCGGACAGATTGTCCTGGAGGTCGCCGACGGTGAGCTGCCAGGCGGGGTGCGGGCCGCCGAAGTAGCGCTCCACGTTGGCCTGGGCGATCTCGGCGAAATCCTCGCGGCGTTCGTAACTGTGCAGCATGCCCTGGTCGCCGATGGCGCGCAGCAGGAAGCTGCTGAGCGAGCCGGAGCCCACGCCTGCCTCCACGACGCGGGCGCCGGGGAAGATGTCGGCGAAGGCCAGGATCTGCCCCGCGTCCTTGGGGTAGACGACGGCTGCCCCGCGGGGCATGGACAGGACGTAGTCGGGGAGCAGGGGGCGCAGCGCGAGGTAGGCGACGTTCCCGGTGGTGCGGACAACGCTGCCCTCGGGTGCGCCGATCAGTTCGTCGTGGGGGAAGGAACCCTTGTGGGTGTGGAAGTTCTTCCCGGCCTCGAGCGTGAACGTGTAGTGGCGACCCTTGGGGTCGGTCAGCTGTACCTGGTCCCCGACCTTGAAGGGCCCACGGCGGCGGGCGGCACCGGTCGGTTCGGACATGTGACCAGCCTACCGGTCCCCACGTGGGCCACTGACCACCCGAGGGCGGGGAGGATGTCAGGCGGGGCGGGCCATGGCCTTGACGAAGGCTCGTTCCACGTCGGCCGCGGACAGGACGCCGTAGATCTCGCCGGTGGTCTCGACGACCAGGTACTCGGTGGCGGGGGCGGCGCGCAGGGCCTCGAGGAGGTCCTCTCCCGCGAGCTCGGCGGAGACGCGCATGCCGTCGGTGAGGTCCTGGGCGAGCCCGCTGACCGGGACCCAGGGGCGGCGGTGTTCGGGTACGCCGACGATGGCGGCCTCGCGCACCAGGGAGAGCGGGGTGCCGTCGGGGTCGACGACGACGAGGGCCCGGGCGCCGGCGGCGTTGGCGCGGCGCAGCGCCTCGGAGAGCGGGGTGTCCGTCTCGACGGGCACCGCACGGCGGGTGAGGGCGCGGGCGCGCAGTTCGGGAAGGTGTTCGCGCAGGCGGGCCATGCGCAGGCTGTTGCCGGCGCCGGTCCAGATGATCGCGGCGAGGATGGCGGCGAGCAGCGCGTCGAGGACGGTGTCCATACCGACGCTGTCCTCGGCGGCGGAGCCGAGGGCTCCGGACTGGGTGAGCAGGGGAAGGCCGATCAGGACGGAGACGGCGAGGACGCGGCCCACCCAGGCGGCGGCGATGGTGCCGCTCATCGGCTTGCCGGTGAGTTTCCAGACGACCGCGCGGAGCATGCGTCCGCCGTCGAGGGGGAGGCCGGGCAGGAGGTTGAAGACGGCCACGATGAGGTTGGAGATCATCAGGCCGGCCAGCAGGACGCCGGGGACGGAGCTGGGTTCGACGGCGAGCAGGGCGACGTAGAACAGGCCGGACAGGACGAGGGAGAGCAGGGGGCCGACGAAGGCGAGTACGAACTCCCGACCGGGAGTCTCCGCCTCCTTCTCGATCTCGGAGACGCCGCCGAAGAACTGGAGCTGGATGCGGCGCACCGGCAGCTTGAAGCGGAGGGCGGCGAGCGTGTGGGCGAGTTCGTGGACGAGTACGGAGGCGTAGAAGGCGACGGCGAAGAACAGCGAGACCAGATAGCTGGCGGCGCCGAGTTCGGGCAGCACACGGTCGATCTGGCCGCCGAACACCCAGGTGATCAGGATGGCGACGAGGAACCAGCTGGGGGCGACGTAGACGGGCACGCCGAACGGGCGTCCCATCAGCAGTCCACCGCGCTGCTGCTCCGGGGGACGCGGTGCGGGCCCCTTGCCGGATCCGGAGTGGGCGAGGGTGCGGTCGGTGCCGTGGGGCTCGGAGGGCGCGGACCGGTGACCGTCGTCCCGCGGAGCCCTCTCGGACGGAGCACCCGCGGGGGCAGGGGGCTCGGACCAGCCGTCGTCCGGGGACCGCGGGTTCTGCGGGTGGGCGTCGGTGTCCGGGGCAGGAGGTCGCGCGGGCTGCTCCCCGTTCCGGGGCGTGGCCCCGTCGGTGTCCGCCGGGGCCGAGGGCTCCCCGGTCTCCGCCGGGGCGCCTCCGGTCCGTGACGGAGCGTCGCCGGAGGCCGACGGATCACGGTCGTCGGTGCGGTCGTCGGGGGTGCTCGGGGCGGTTTCGGGCGGGTCGAGGCGGCCCCCGTCCGTGGGGGGTCGGCCCTCCGTGGCCCTCATGTGGCGCTCGTCCGGCTCGTCGTTGCCGGATCGCGGCTGCCCGCCTCCGCCGCTTGCGTCCACCGGTGTCCCCTCGTCGCTGCGTTTCCCGTGCCTGCCGGACGGGAGGGTCTGGTATCGATGGTATGCGGCCGTCGCCCCACGTCTCGCCCCGGCACCCCTGTCTCTTGCCGTCCGGCGCCGCGCCCGCTCGCCCTCTCCTCTCCTGCCCCTTTTCCCCCTTTTCCCCCTTCGCTCTCTTCTCTTCCTTTCCCCTTCCCCCTGTGGCCACCCTTTCTCCCTGTGGCCACCCCTGGTGTGCGGGTCCCTGTCAGTACCGGGCCGTAAGGTCTGTGGGCATGGAGACGAGCACCGAGGGCGCGGGACGGCCCGACAGCATGCCGGTCGTGGCGGCGGATCCGCCGGTGGTGGCCGGGGCCCCGCCCGAAGTGGCCGCCGCGCCACCCGTCTCGCTGTCCCCGTCGCGTGCCGGTGACTTCATGCAGTGTCCGCTGCTGTACCGGTTCCGGGTCATCGACCGCCTGCCGGAGAAACCGAGCGAGGCGGCGACCCGGGGCACGCTGGTGCACGCGGTGCTGGAGCGCCTCTTCGACGCCCCGGCCGCCGAGCGCACGGCACCGCGGGCGAAGCAGCTGGTCCCGGGCCAGTGGGACCGGCTGCGGGAGTCGAGGCCGGAGGTCGCGGAGCTGTTCGCCGAGGACCCGGAGGGTGAGCGGCTGGCGCGCTGGCTGGCGGAGGCGGAGCTGCTGGTCGAGCGCTGGTTCACCCTGGAGGATCCGAGCCGGCTGGAGCCCGCCGAGCGGGAGCTGTTCGTCGAGGCCGAGCTGGATTCCGGGCTGAGGTTGCGCGGCATCATCGACCGGGTGGATGTGGCGCCCACCGGCGAGGTGCGGCTCGTCGACTACAAGACGGGCAAGGCGCCCCGGCCTCAGTACGCGGAGGACGCGCTGTTCCAGATGAAGTTCTACGCCCTGGTGGTGTGGCGGCTGAAGCAGGTGATCCCGCGCCGGCTGCAACTCGTGTACCTGGGCAGCGGTGATGTGCTGACGTACGACCCGGTCCGCGCCGATCTGGAGCGCGTGGAGCGCAAGTTGCTGGCCCTGTGGGAGGCGATCCGGCTGGCCACGGAGACGGGTGACTGGCGGCCACGTCCCACCAAGCTGTGCGGCTGGTGCGACCACCAGGCGCACTGCCCGGAGTTCGGCGGCACTCCCCCGCCGTATCCGCTGCCGGTACGGGCGTCCGGGCCGGCTCCGGCCGGTGCGCCCCGGAGGCGGGAGGGGCAGGGCACGCAGGGCACAATGGGGGCGGACTAGCGAAGGAGAGTCACGTGGCCATCCGCGTCCTACTGGTTGACGACCAGCCGCTGCTGCGTACGGGCTTCCGGATGATCCTGGAGGCCGAGCAGGACATCGCGGTCGTCGGTGAGGCCGGAGACGGCCTCCAGGCCCAGGACCAGGTGCGGGCGCTGCAGCCCGATGTGGTGCTGATGGACATCCGCATGCCGCGGATGGACGGGGTGGAGGCCACCCGGCAGATCACCGGCCCGGAGCGGGACGGCCCGGCGAAGGTGCTGGTGCTCACGACGTTCGATCTCGACGAGTACGTGGTGGAGGCGCTGCGGGCGGGTGCCAGCGGCTTCCTCCTGAAGGACGCCCCGGCCAATGAACTGGTGCAGGCGATCCGGGTGGTGGCCGCCGGTGAGGCGATGCTGGCCCCGAGCATCACCCGCCGGCTGCTGGACAAGTACGCCACGCATCTGCCGTCCGGTGACGAGCCGATGCCGGACACGCTGCACACCCTGACCGACCGTGAGGTCGAGGTGCTGAAGCTGGTGGCACGGGGGCTGTCCAACGCGGAGATCGCCGCGGACCTGTTCGTCAGTGAGACGACCGTGAAGACGCACGTCGGTCATGTCCTGACGAAGCTGGGGCTGCGTGACCGGGTACAGGCGGCGGTGTACGCGTACGAGAGCGGTCTGGTGCGCCCCGGGGCGCAGTAGCTCCCGCTCCGGTCCGCACCCCGGCTCCACTCCGCACACACCAGAGGGCGCCTCCGGCTTCCGCAAGACGGGAAGTCGGAGGCGCCCTCTGGTGTGTGCGCGCCCGCCAGGGGCTCCGCGGCGTCAGCCGCTCACGCCTCGTCCCAGCTCCCACAGCTGGAGCGTGGAGGAGGAGTTGAGCATGTAGGCGGTGCCGGTGATGTCGTCACGTGCGGCGCCGTACTGCTTGCCCTGCCACAGGGGCAGCACGGGCACGTCCTCCGCGACGATGTTCTGGATGTCGTTCAGGCTGCCGACCGCGGAGAGCCGGTCGGCCTGGCGGCGGGACTCCGGGATGAGTTCCTTGCTGACCCGGCTGTTGGCGTACGGCGAGTTGAGGAAGTTGTCCTTGTCCAGGAACGGGGCGAGGAAGTTGTCGGCGTCCGGGTAGTCGGGGAACCAGCCCATGCCGTAGACGTCGAACTTGCCCTCCTTGCCGGCCGGACGGAAGGTTTCCCAGGCCGCGCCCTTGATGTCGGTCTCGAACAGGCCGCTGTCGTTGAGCTGCTTGCTGAGCTGCTCGAACTCCGCCTTGGTCGCGGGACCGTAGTGGTCGGTCGTGTAGTGCAGCGTCATCTTCACCGGGGTGGTGACACCGGCCTTCTCCAGCAACTGGCGGGCCTTGGAGACGTCCGGGTCGCCGTACCTGTTGAAGAACGCGTTGGAGTGGCCGGTGACGGTCGCGGGAACCAGCGAGTACAGCGGCTCGGCCTGGGAGCCGTAGACCTTGGCGACCAGTTCGCTGCGGTTGATGATCTGGGCCATGGCCTGGCGGACGGCCTTGGTCTCCACGCTGGGGGCCTCGGTGTTGAAGGCCAGGTAGCGGATCTCCAGACCCGGCGACTCGACGAGGTCGATGGCGTCCTCGTTGTTGCCGGCGAGTTCCCGGATCTGCTCCGGCGACATGCTGCGGGTCATGAGGTCGACGTCGCCGTCCTCGAGCGCCTGGCCCATGGCCTCGGCGCTCTCGAAGCTGCGTACCTCGACCTTGTCGTTGGCCACTTCCAGGGACCCCTTGTAGGAGGGGTTCTTGGCATAGGTGGCGCGGACCAGTTCGCCGTCCTTGACCTCGGTCTCGATGGTGTACGGGCCGGAGCCGTCGACGTCGAACCCTTCGCGCAGCTTGCCCTTGTCGTACTTCTTCTCGCTGAGGATGCCCGCGACCGGGGTCGACAGCTTGTAGGGGAAGGTGGCGTCGGCCGACGTGAGGTGGAAGATCACCTCGCGGTCGCCCTTGGTCTCGACGGTGTCGATCGTGGACAGCAGGGCGAACACACCGCTGTCGGACTGGATCGCGAGGGCGCGTTCGATGGAGAACTTCACATCGGCGGCGGTGACGGGCGAGCCGTCCGAGAACTTCAGGCCTTCGCGCAGGGTGCAGCTGTACCGCTCGTTGCCGGTGTCGGTGAAGCCGCAGCTCTCCGCGGCCTCGGGCACCGGCTCACCGTCGCCACGCGGCTGGACCAGCAGGGTCTGCACCGTCTGGCGCAGGATGTTCCAGGTACCGACGTCGTAGGCGTACGCCGGGTCGACCGGAGCGGGCTCTTCCTCCGAGACGGTGAACCGGTCCGTGGTGCCGACGACGATCGCGTCACCGCCGCCGCTCCCACCACCGGTGTCGCCACAGCCGGCGAGTACCGGCGCGAGCAGGCCGATCGCGGCCGCCAGCACCAAAGTCTTGCGGTTCATGCTCGAGTTTCTCCAGAGCTGTCGACTCCGTGTATGCGGCATACGGGGTTGTCACTGCCGTCCACGGGGATGGGGCGATGTTCTCGCGATGAGATTAGTCCGCGCCCGTAGGGAGGGGCGCGGCGACCGGAGTTGAGCCTCCATCACGCAGTGGAACCGGGTGTGAACGCACCGGCGAACGTGGACGGGGAAGGATTGGGGCAGCGTTCAACCAATCGGGACACAAGGGAACGCGGACCGCCTCAGAAATGACGCGGACACCACATGCCGACCCCCCTGCCGACCCCTCGAAAGGTGGTGAACATCACAGCGGAACCGGGCCGGGCGGTACCGGAATTCACCAGCCGGTAGCGCTCCGAATTCCTTCGGACACACAACCCGCCGACCGGAACACGGGCCCTGGGGAATTCCGGTCCCACCACCCGCTCCACACTGGGTGAACGCCTAGCGCATTTCCGTCATCAGCCCGCGCAGAAAAGTCAGATCGACCGTTTCCAACGACGGTACGACGGTCCGCCGGGCGGCCGGCGTGATGGGGGCCACGGAGGGCACCGCCACGACGTGACAGCCCGCGGCCTCGGCGGCGGCCACGCCGGTCGCCGTGTCCTCGACGACGGCGCACCGCACCGGGTCCACGCCGAGACCGAGGGCGGCGGTCAGGTACGGGTCGGGGTGCGGTTTGGTGCGCGGGACCTCGTCGCCCGCGACCGACAGCGCGAAGTGGTGGGCGCCCAGCGAGCCCAGTACGCGGTCGATGATGCGTCGGTGCGAGGCGGAGACCAGGGCCGTGGGGATGCCGTGCTCGGACAGTTCGGCGAGCAGCCGGGCGGCGCCGGGCATCAGCGGCAGGGCACAGGAGATGCGGTCCTCGAAGCCGTCGTTGAGCAGGACCGTCAGTTCGGTCAAGGGGATGTCGGCCCCGGTCGCCTCGATGAGGAAGCCCGCGCTGCGGGTCATGGGGCCGCCGACCACGACATGGCGCCACGAGTCGTCGAGGGCGTGGCCGAGGGAGGCGAACACCTCGACCTCGACGTCCCACCAGAAGCCCTCGGTGTCGACCAGGGTGCCGTCCATGTCCAGGAGCACGGCCTGCAGGGGGGAGCCTTCGGCCGGGGCGGCGCCGAGGGCCTGGGGGAGAGTGCCGAGCGCGGTGGCCGGAACCGTACTGGTCATCCACGTACCTCCTTCAAGGGACGATCAGGCCGGTTCCCACAAGGGGAACCGGCCTGCGGTGGACCGACCAGTGTACGTCGCGCACGACGCAGTCGCTTGTCACACGCCCGGGCGAACCGCCGGGCGGGGTCAGCGGGCGTTGAAGTACTTGGCCTCCGGGTGGTGGATCACGATGGCGTCCGTGGACTGCTCGGGGTGCAGCTGGAACTCCTCGGACAGGTGGACGCCGATGCGCTCCGGCTGGAGCATCTCCGCGATCTTGGCACGGTCCTCCAGGTCGGGGCAGGCGCCGTAGCCGAGGGAGAAGCGGGCGCCCCGGTACTTCAGGGCGAACATGTCCTCCATCGCGCTCGGGTCCTCACCGGAGAACCCGAGCTCGGAGCGGACCCGCGCGTGCCAGTACTCGGCGAGTGCCTCGGCCAGCTGCACGGACAGCCCGTGCAGTTCGAGGTAGTCGCGGTAGGCGTTGGCCTGGAACATCCGCGCGGTCTCCTCGCCGATGCGGGAGCCGACGGTGACGATCTGGAAGCCGACGACGTCCGTCTGTCCCGACTCCTCCGGGCGGAAGAAGTCGGCCAGGCACAGGCGCCGGCCGCGGCGCTGGCGCGGGAAGGTGAAGCGGGTGCGTTCGTTGCCCGCCTCGTCCAGGACGATCAGGTCGTCGTCCTTGGAGACGCACGGGAAGTAGCCGTACACGACGGCCGCCTCCAGCAGGTTGTCCGTCTGGAGCCGGTCCAGCAGGCCGCGCAGCCTGGGCCGTCCCTCAGTCTCCACCAGCTCCTCGTACGTCGGCCCATCGCCCGTGCGGGCCTGCTTCAGACCCCACTGGCCCTTGAACAGGGCGCCCTCGTCGAGCCAGCTCGCGTACTCCTTGAGCTGGATGCCCTTGACCACCCGGGTGCCCCGGAACGGCGGGGTGGGGACCGGGTTGTCGGTGGCGACGTCCGAGCGGACGTGCCCGGCCTCGGGGCGCTCGTCGATCTCCACGGTGGCCGCGCGGACCCGGCGCTGCCGGAGCTCGGGCAGCTTGGCACCGGGCACGCCGCGCTTGATGCCGATGAGGGCGTCCATCAGGCGCAGGCCCTCGAAGGCGTCGCGGGCGTAGCGGACCTCGCCCTGGTAGATCTCGTGCAGGTCCTGCTCGACGTAGGCGCGGGTCAGGGCGGCGCCGCCCAGGATGACCGGGTAGTCGGCGGCCAGCCCGCGCTGGTTGAGCTCCTCCAGGTTCTCCTTCATGATCACCGTGGACTTCACCAGCAGCCCGGACATGCCGATGACGTCGGCCTTGTGCTCGTCGGCGGCGTCCAGGATCGCGGAGACCGGCTGCTTGATGCCGAGGTTGACGACGTTGTAGCCGTTGTTCGACAGGATGATGTCGACCAGGTTCTTGCCGATGTCGTGCACGTCGCCGCGGACCGTGGCCAGGACGATGGTGCCCTTGCCCAGGTCCTCGCCGTCCTCGAGCTTCTCCATGTGCGGTTCGAGGTGGGCGACGGCCGCCTTCATGACCTCGGCCGACTGGAGCACGAACGGCAGCTGCATCTGGCCCGAGCCGAACAGCTCGCCGACCACCTTCATGCCGTCCAGCAGGGTGTCGTTGACGATGTCGAGGGCCTTGCGGGTCTCGAGCGCCTGGTCGAGGTCGGTCTCCAGGCCGTTGCGCTCGCCGTCGATGATCCGCCGCTTGAGCCGCTCGTCCAGGGGGAGCGACGCCAGTTCCTCGGCCTTGTCGGCCTTCAGGGACTTGGCGGTGGCGCCCTCGAAGAGCTGCATCAGCTTCTGCAGCGGGTCGTAGCCCTCACGGCGCCGGTCGTGGATCAGGTCGAGGGCGGTGGTGACCTCCTCCTCGCTGAAGCGGGCGAGGGGCAGGATCTTCGACGCGTGCACGATCGCCGAGTCCAGGCCCGCCTTGACGCACTCGTCGAGGAAGACGGAGTTGAGCAGGATGCGGGCGGCCGGGTTGAGGCCGAAGGAGATGTTCGACAGTCCCAGGGTGGTCTGCACCTTGGGGTGGCGCCGCTTCAGCTCGCGGATGCCCTCGATGGTGGCGCTGCCGTCCTTGCGGGACTCCTCCTGGCCGGTGCAGATGGTGAAGGTGAGGCAGTCGATGAGGATGTCCTCCTCGCGGATGCCCCAGTTCCCGGTCAGGTCGGCGATCAGGCGCTCGGCGATCTCGACCTTCTTCTCGGCGGTGCGGGCCTGGCCCACCTCGTCGATGGTCAGCGCGATCAGCGCGGCACCGTGCTCCTGGGCCAGCTGCGCGACGCGCGCGAAGCGGGACTCGGGGCCGTCGCCGTCCTCGTAGTTGACCGAGTTGATGACCGCCCGGCCGCCGAGCCTCTCCAGACCGGCCCGGATGACGGGGACCTCGGTGGAGTCCAGCACGATCGGCAGGGTGGAGGCGGTGGCGAACCGGCCGGCCAGTTCCTTCATGTCGGCGACGCCGTCGCGGCCGACGTAGTCCACGCACAGGTCCAGCATGTGCGCGCCCTCGCGGATCTGCTCCCGGGCCATCTCCACGCAGTTGTCCCAGCGGCCCTCGAGCATCGCCTCACGGAACTTCTTGGAGCCGTTGGCGTTGGTCCGCTCACCGATCGCCAGGTAGGAGGTGTCCTGACGGAAGGGAACGGTCTGGTAGAGGGAGGCCGCACCGGGTTCCGGGCGCGGGTCGCGCTCCGCCGGGGCGAGGCCGTGCACGCGCTCCACGAGCTGCCGCAGATGCTCGGGCGTCGTACCGCAGCAGCCGCCGACCAGGGACAGCCCGTAGTCGCGGACGAAGTTCTCCTGTGCGTCCGCCAGCTCCTGCGGGGACAGCGGGTACCGCGCGCCGTCCTTGGTGAGTTCCGGCAGACCGGCGTTCGGCATGCACGACAGCTGGATGCGGGAGTGGCGGGCCAGGTAGCGCAGGTGCTCGCTCATCTCGGCCGGGCCGGTCGCGCAGTTCAGGCCGATCATGTCGATGCCCAGCGGTTCCAGCGCGGTGAGCGCGGCACCGATCTCGGAGCCCAGCAGCATCGTGCCGGTCGTCTCCACCGTGACCGACACGATCAGCGGGACCTCGTGGCCGGCGGTCTCCATCGCACGGCGGGCGGCGATGACGGAGGCCTTGGTCTGCAGCAGGTCCTGGGTCGTCTCCACCAGCAGCGCGTCCGCGCCGCCCGCGAGCAGGCCCTCGGCGTTCTGCTGGTAGGCGTCCCGGATGGCGGCGAAGGTGGTGTGGCCGAGGGTGGGCAGCTTGGTGCCGGGGCCCATCGAGCCCAGCACCCAGCGGGGGCGGCCGTCCCGCGTCGTGAACTCGTCCGCCGCCTCGCGGGCGATGCGCGCACCCGCCTCGGACAGTTCGACGACGCGGTCCGCGATGTCGTACTCGCCCAGGGCGGTGAGGTTGGCGCCGAAGGTGTTGGTCTCGACGCAGTCGACACCGGCGTCGAAGTACGCGGAGTGGACCGAACGGACGATGTCCGGGCGGGTCAGGTTCAGGATCTCGTTACAACCCTCGAGGTCCTCGAAGTCCTCGAGCGTGGGGTCCTGTGCCTGGAGCATGGTGCCCATCGCTCCGTCGGCGACCACCACTCGGGTGGCGAGCGCCTCTCGGAGAGCGGACACACGGGTCCGGCTGTCGGCGGAAGGGGTCAGCGGCAACGAGGCCATGTACGGGGCTCCCTCAGATGCGACGGCTGTCGGCTTTGCCTGTCCGAAGAGCACCCTCGTGGTGCTCCCGGGCAGAGGCACGCCGCCAGCGTATCGGGGACCGCGCCCCGACGCTCAGCACGTCCACTGGTCGGACGAAGATGGCCGGGACCCGTATGTACGCACGCGGGGGGCACGACGGATGGCGGCGGACCATTGGCGGGAGGTCGGCATCGAGCGGTAGTGTTCGGCATTGCCGAACAGTGGCAGCGGCCGCGCGCGTTGGTCGCAGGGGACGGAGGCAGCACGGCGATGGCACGGAACATCCAGTCGCTCGAACGGGCGGCGGCGATGCTGCGCCTGCTGGCGGGCGGCGAGCGGCGGCTCGGCCTGTCGGACATCGCCTCGTCCCTGGGCCTCGCCAAGGGCACCGCCCACGGCATCCTGCGCACCCTCCAGCACGAGGGCTTCGTCGAGCAGGACGACGCCTCCGGGCGCTACCAGCTGGGCGCCGAACTGCTGCGCCTGGGCACCACGTACCTCGACGTGCACGAGCTGCGGGCACGCGCCCTGGTCTGGACCGACGACCTGGCCCGCTCCAGCGGCGAGAGCGTCTACCTCGGCGTACTGCACCAGCAGGGCGTGCTGATCGTGCACCACGTGTTCCGTCCCGACGACAGCCGGCAGGTCCTGGAGATAGGGGCCATGCAGCCGCTGCACTCCACGGCCCTGGGCAAGGTGCTGTCGGCCTACGACCCGGTGGCGCACAGCGAGGCCCTGGAGGCCGACCGCAAGCCGTTCACCGACCGCACGGTGTGCGAGCCGGACGCCTTCGAGCACATCCTCGACCTCACCCGCGCGCGCGGGTACGCGGCGGACGTCGAGGAGACCTGGGAGGGCGTGGCCTCGATCGCGGCCCCCGTCCACGACCGGCGGCGGATGCCGGTCGGCGCGGTCGGTGTCACGGGCGCGGTGGAGCGGCTGCGGCAGGACGGCGAGCTGCGCCCGGAGCTGATCGCGGCGGTGCGGGACTGCGCCCGCGCGGTGTCGCGGGACCTGGGCGCCCGGCGGTTCTGAGCGGGCCGGACAGGCACCGGCGGGACGCACACACACCGAAGAGCCGACCGGGGCGCCGCAGGGCGTCCCGGTCGTCGTCGTGCCCGGACCCGGGCGAACCGGTCGGAGACCGGTGGACGTGACGGATCCCCGGCGAAGATCGATGACTCGGCGCAGATGACTCGGCGCAATCGACGCGATCGATAACGATCGCACTTTCGACAACCGAACCCTTGACGCACGTGCGAGGCGGAGAAAGACTCCCGTCCATCGGTCGGCATTGTCGAACAGCTACCGGCAATACACGTTAGGGTGTGACAACGCCAAAGGCCGACATCGCTCTCATCCCCGAGGGCGCCCATCCCCGGCGGGACCCGGGGGTCGGCTTCCCTGGACGAAGGACAAAGGAGTCGCGGGTGTCCAGCTCCGACATCTTCATCGGCGAGACCCTCGGTACCGCCATACTCATCCTGCTCGGCGGCGGCGTCTGCGCCGCCGTGACGCTGAAGGCCTCGAAGGCCCGTAACGCCGGCTGGCTCGCCATCGCCTTCGGGTGGGGCTTCGCCGTCATGACGGCGGTGTACATCGCGGGGCCGCTCTCCGGCGCCCACCTCAACCCGGCCGTGACCCTGGCGCTCGCCATCAAGGACGGCGAGTGGAGCAACGTCCCGGTCTACTTCGCCGGAGAGTTCCTCGGCGCGATGATCGGCGCGGCGCTGGTCTGGGTGGCGTACTACGGACAGTTCCAGGCCCACCTGACCGACCAGGAGATCGTCGGCGGTCCGGGCGCGCAGGCCACCGCGGCCAAGGCCGTGGAGGCACAGGAGAAGGGCGCCGGTCCCGTGCTCGGCATCTTCTCCACCGGTCCGGAGATCCGGAACGCGGTGCAGAACCTCGCCACGGAGATCATCGGCACCATGGTGCTGCTGCTCGCCGTGCTCACCCAGGGCCTGAACGCCGAGGGCAACGGTCTCGGGGTGCTGGGCGGTCTCATCACGGCGCTCGTGGTGGTCGCCATCGGCCTGTCCCTCGGCGGCCCGACCGGCTACGCGATCAACCCGGCCCGTGACCTCGGTCCGCGCGTCGTGCACGCCCTGCTGCCGCTGCCCAACAAGGGCGGCTCCGACTGGTCCTACGCCTGGGTTCCGGTCGTCGGTCCGCTGATCGGCGGCGCCCTCGCGGCAGGCTTCTACAACATCGTCCTCGCCTGACAGCGACCCTGCCGCCGCGCGACCCCGCGTCTTGTGGAAGCGCCGTCCACACAGTCCCGTAATCAAGGAACCTCCAGGAGCACACAGTGACCGACGACCAGACCGCCGGCATCGCCTCCCACGGCCACGGCCCGTTCATCGCCGCCATCGACCAGGGCACGACCTCCTCCCGCTGCATCGTCTTCGACCGCGACGGCCGCATCGTCGCGGTCGACCAGAAGGAACACGAGCAGATCTTCCCCAAGCCGGGCTGGGTCGAACACGACGCCACCGAGATCTGGACCAACGTCCAGGAGGTCGTCGCCGGTGCCGTCGAGAAGGCCGGCATCACCCGGGACGACATCAAGGCCATCGGCATCACCAACCAGCGCGAGACCACCGTCCTGTGGGACAGGAACACCGGTGAGCCCGTCCACAACGCCATCGTCTGGCAGGACACCCGCACCGACGCCCTGTGCCGCGAGCTCGGCCGCAACGTCGGCCAGGACCGTTTCCGCCGCGAGACCGGTCTCCCCCTCGCCTCCTACTTCGCCGGCCCCAAGGCCCGCTGGCTGCTCGACAACGTCGAAGGGCTCAAGGAGCGCGCCGAGGCGGGCGACATCCTCTTCGGCACCATGGACACCTGGGTCATCTGGAACCTGACCGGCGGTGCGGACGGCGGCAGGCACGTCACCGACGTCACCAACGCGTCCCGCACCATGCTGATGAACCTGCACACCATGCAGTGGGACGCGAAGATCGCCGAGTCCATCGGCGTCCCGACGGAGATGCTGCCCGAGATCCGCTCCTCCGCCGAGGTCTACGGCGAGATCAGGGGCGGCAGCCTGGGCGAGCTGCTCGGCGGCATCCCGGTCGCCTCCGCGCTCGGCGACCAGCAGGCCGCCCTGTTCGGCCAGACCTGTTTCGCCGAGGGCGAGACCAAGTCGACGTACGGCACCGGCACCTTCATGGTGATGAACACCGGCGACAAGATCATCAACTCCTACAGCGGCCTGCTGACCACCGTCGGCTACCAGATCGGCGACCAGAAGCCGGTCTACGCGCTGGAGGGCTCCATCGCGGTCACCGGTGCGCTGGTGCAGTGGATGCGCGACCAGATGGGCCTGATCTCCACCGCCGCCGAGATCGAGACGCTCGCGCTCTCGGTCGAGGACAACGGCGGCGCCTACTTCGTGCCGGCCTTCTCCGGTCTGTTCGCCCCGTACTGGCGCTCCGACGCCCGCGGTGTGATCGCCGGCCTGACCCGGTACGTCACCAAGGCGCACCTGGCGCGCGCCGTCCTGGAGGCCACCGCCTGGCAGACCCGGGAGATCGCCGACGCCATGACCAAGGACTCCGGCGTCGAGCTGACCGCCCTCAAGGTCGACGGCGGCATGACCTCCAACAACCTGCTGATGCAGACCCTCTCGGACTTCCTGGACGCGCCCGTGGTGCGCCCCATGGTCGCCGAGACCACCTGCCTCGGCGCCGCCTACGCCGCCGGCCTCGCCGTCGGCTTCTGGAACAGCACCGACGACCTGCGCGCCAACTGGCGCCGGGCCGCCGAGTGGACCCCCCGCATGGACGCGGAGATCCGCGACCGTGAGTACAAGAGCTGGCTCAAGGCCGTCGAGCGGACCATGGGCTGGCTCGGCGACGAAGACTGACACCGCCCGACGAGGAGCAAGAACCCGACATGACCACTCAGTCCACCCTGCAGTCCGTGCCTGCCCTGGGGACGCGCCCGGCCTCCTGCTCGAACCCGAGCCGGGCCGAGACCCGGGAGCGGCTCGCCAAGGCGTCGTACGACCTTCTCGTGATCGGCGGCGGCATCCTGGGCATCTCCACCGCCTGGCACGCCGCGCAGTCCGGCCTCAGGGTGGCACTGGTGGACGCCGGCGACTTCGCCGGCGCCACCTCCTCCGCCTCCTCCAAGCTCCTCCACGGCGGCCTGCGCTATCTGCAGACCGGCGCGGTGAAGCTGGTGGCGGAGAACCACTTCGAGCGCCGTGCGGTCTCCCGCCGGGTGGCCCCCCACCTGGCGAACCCGCTCACCTTCTACCTCCCCGTGTACAAGGGCGGGCCGCACGGCGCGGCGAAGCTCGGCGCCGGTGTCCTCGCGTACTCGGCGCTCTCGGCGTTCGGCGACGGCGTCGGCCATCTGCTCTCCCCCGCCAGGGCCGCGCGGGACGTGCCGGAGCTGCGCACCGACAACCTCAAGGCCGTGGCCGTGTACGGCGACGACCAGATGAACGACGCGCGGATGGCGCTGATGACGGTCCGCGCGGCGGCCGAGTCGGGCGCGGTCGTCCTCAATCACGCCGAGGTGACCGGTCTGCGGTTCACCCGGGGCCGGGTGACCGGCGCCGAGCTGCGCGACCGGCTGTCGGGCGAGGAGTTCGGCGTCGACGCCCGCCTCGTGCTGAACGCGACCGGACCGTGGGTCGACCACCTGCGCCGGATGGAGGACCCGAACGCGGCACCGTCCATCCGGCTGTCGAAGGGCGCGCACCTGGTCCTGAAGCGGACCTCCCCGTGGAAGGCCGCCCTGGCCACGCCGATCGACAAGTACCGCATCACCTTCGCCCTGCCCTGGGAGGACATGCTGCTGCTCGGCACGACCGACGAGGAGTTCGAGGGCGATCCGGCGGATGTCGCGGTCACCGAGAAGGACACCGCCCAGATACTCGACGAGGCCGCGTTCTCCATCCGCGACCAGCAGGTGGACCGCGATCTGATCACGTACTCGTTCGCGGGCCTGCGGGTGCTTCCGGGCGGCCCCGGGGACACCTCGAAGGCCAAGCGGGAGACGGTCGTCAGCGAGGGCCGCGGCGGGATGCTGTCCGTCGCGGGCGGCAAGTGGACCACCTTCCGTCACATCGGCCGTACGGTGATGCGCAAGCTCCAGGAGCTGCCGGGCCGGCCGCTGGGCGACGACTTCGAGCCGGTCGCGTCGCTGCCGAGGAAACTGCCGCTGCCCGGGGTGGCCAATCCGCGCGCGGTCGCCCACCGGCTGCTGGTCGACCACCCGGCACCCGGCCCGCGGATGGCGGCGGACACCGCCCGCCACCTGGCGACCCACTACGGTTCGCTGGCCTTCGACATCGCCCGGCTGGCCAATGACGACCCGCGGCTGGCCCGGCGTGTCCACCCGGATGCCCCGGAGATCTGGGCGCAGGTCGTCTGGGCCCGGGACCACGAGTGGGCCGAGACGACGGACGACGTGCTCCGCCGCCGTACGACCCTGACCGTCCGGGGACTGGCCACGGACGAGGTCCGCGCCGGTGTCCAGGACCTGCTCGACGAGAAGTAGAGGCAGGGGGCCCGGCACCGGTTCCCCCTCGGGAGCCGGTGCCGGGAAGGACCGGCGCCGGGCCGCTCGCGCTCCCGGACGGCTCCGGCCACCGCGGGGTGTTTCCGGGTGTCCCCCGGGGCAGTGTTCGGTCGTTCCCCCTGCGAGGGGGCTGCGTACGTCCGCTGGGCACGCCGTAAGGTTGGTGCGTACGCGAGGGCACGTCGGAAGGAGGCGCTGGGTGATCGAGCTCGAGGGGGTTCCCGAGCTGATCGACCCGGTCATGGTGGCCGCGTTCGAGGGCTGGAACGACGCCGGCGACGCCGCCTCCACCGCGGTCGCGCATCTGGACAGGGAGTGGAAGGGCGAGGTGTTCGCGGCGCTGGACGCCGAGGACTACTACGACTTCCAGGTCAACCGGCCCACGGTGTTCATGGACGGCGGGGTCCGTAAGGTCACCTGGCCGACGACGCGGTTGTCGGTGGTCCGGATCGGCGGCGACAAGCCACGCGACCTGGTCCTCGTCCGCGGTATCGAACCGTCCATGCGCTGGCGCTCGTTCTGCAACGAACTGCTGGGGTTCGCCCATGAACTCGGGGTGGAGATGGTGGTCGTCCTGGGCGCCCTGCTCGGCGACACCCCGCACACCCGTCCGGTCCCGGTCAGCGGGACCACGTCCGATCCGGACCTGGCCCGCCGTATGGACCTGGAGGAGACCAGGTACGAGGGCCCCACGGGGATCGTCGGCATCCTCCAGGAGGCGTGCACGCACGCCGGTGTCCCCGCGGTCTCGCTGTGGGCGGCGGTCCCGCACTACGTGTCGCAGCCGCCCAACCCGAAGGCGACGCTGGCCCTCCTGAACCGGCTCGAGGACCTGATCGACGTGCGCGTCCCGCTGGGCGAACTGTCCGAGGACGCGCGCGCCTGGCAGGTGGGAGTGGACCAACTGGCCGCCGAGGACAGCGAGGTCGCCGAGTACGTCCAGTCGCTGGAGGAGGCCCGGGACACCGCCGAACTGCCGGAGGCGTCCGGCGAGGCGATCGCCCGCGAGTTCGAGCGCTATCTGCGCCGCCGCGACGGTGGGTCCGGCCCGCCGCAACCCGGTGGGCACGCCACGGCCGACGGCGCGGACGGCCCGTCGTTCCGGCGGGAGGGCCCGGGCAGCCGGCCCCGCTCGCCGAATCCGCCGAAGCCGGACGCGGACGGCGAGGATTCCTCGGAGGACTGACCGGCACGAAGGGGGCGGCCCCGTCCATGGACGGGGCCGCCCCCTTCGGCCGTTCGCGCCTGTCGTGGTGCCCGGCGGCTACAGTGCCACGCCGAGCAGGGCGTCCACCGCGCGGGAGACGATGCCGGGCGCGCCCGCGTCCGTGCCGCCGTCCTGCTCCTGGGCCACGGCCCAGCGGTCGACGGCGGCCAGGGCGGCCGGGGCGTCCAGGTCGTTGGACAGGGCCTCGCGGATCTCCTCCACGAGCGCCTCGGCGGGCGGGCCGTCGGGGCGGGAGACGGCGGCCCGCCAGTGCTCGAGCCGGGTCCCGGCGTCCAGGAGGACCTGGTCCGTCCACTCCCAGTCGGCACGGTAGTGGTGGGCGAGCAGCGCCAGCCGGATCGCCGCCGGGTCGACGCCGTCGCGCCGCAGCCGGGACACGAAGACCAGGTTGCCCTTGGACTTGGACATCTTCTCGCCGTGCAGGGCGACCATGCCGGCGTGGACGTACGCCTTGGCCATGGGGAACTCGCCGGTGAGCACCTGGGCGTGCGAGGCGCCCATCTCGTGGTGCGGGAAGACCAGGTCGGAACCGCCGCCCTGGACGTCGAAGCCCATGCCCAGATGGTCGAGGGCGATGGCCACGCACTCGATGTGCCAGCCGGGCCGGCCCCTGCCGAGCGACCCGCCGTCCCAGCTGGGTTCGCCCTCGCGGGCGGCCATCCAGAGCATCGGGTCGAGGGGGTTCTTCTTGCCCGGGCGGTCCGGGTCGCCGCCGCGTTCGGCGGACAGCAGCCGCATGGCGGCCGCGTCGAGGTTCGAGACCCGCCCGAAGTTCGGGTCGGACTCCACGGAGAAGTAGACGTCGCCCTCGAGTTCGTACGCCGCGCCGAGGTCGCGCAGTCGTTCGACGAGCGGGACGATGCCGGGTATCGCCTCCACCGCGCCTATGTACTGCTGCGGCGGCAGCATCCGCAGGGCCGTCATGTCCTCGCGGAAGAGCCGGGTCTCCCGCTCGGCGAGCGCGGCCCAGTCGACGCCGTCCCGCTCGGCCCGCTCCAGCAGCGGGTCGTCGATGTCGGTGACGTTCTGGACGTAGTGAACCTGCCGCTTGTTGTCGAGCCACACGCGCTGCACGAGGTCGAACGCGTTGTACGTCGCGGCGTGTCCGATGTGGGTGGCGTCGTACGGGGTGATGCCGCAGACGTAGATACGGGCGACGGGGCCGGGGTCGAGCGGGGTCAGACCCCCGGTCGCGGTGTCGTGGATCCTCAGGTCGCGCCCCTGACCGGGAAGGGCGGGGACCTCGGAAGCGGGCCAGGCATGCATCTCATGAGCGTAACCGGACCGCGGTCCCCGATACGAACCGGAGCGGCTCGGACGACCGAGAAGACGCTCTTGCGCTCCGCCGCCGGACGTGCCCCGTCGCGCGGGAGCCGCGTGCCGGCGCCCGGGCCGGCGACGGGCGCCCGGGTCGGACAGCCGGCGCCCGGGTCAAACGGTCGGCGCTCGGGCCGACGGTCGGGTCAGACGGGTGGCCAGGGGATCGCCGGCCATCGGCCGCCGGGCTGCGGATGGGTACCGGAGGCGAGCAGGGACGCGACCCGCTCGCGGGTCGCGCCGATCTCCGCGCGGGTGATCAGCGGGGCCAGCGAGGCGGCCAGCGCGCCGCCTTCGGCGAGTGCCTTCCCGAGGGCCTCGAGGACGTCGCGTGCCTCCTCGGTCAGCGGTTCCCCCGCCCAGCCCCACAGCAGGGTGCGCAGCTTGTCCTCGGCGTTGAAGGCGACCCCGTGGTCGATGCCGTAGAGCCGGCCGTCCCGCGTGGGCAGCAGGTGTCCGCCCTTGCGGTCGGCGTTGTTGATCACCGCGTCGAGCACGGCCAGCCGCCGCAGCCGTACGTCGTCGGCGTGCACGAGCAGCGCGGTGCGCCCCTCGCCCACCTCGGCGAGCCCGACCGCCTTCCAGCCGGGTCCGGGCTCCTCCCGGTCCACCAGCGCGAGCAGTTCCGCCTCCGGCGTGGCGTCGATCCACAGCTGGCACATGCCCTCGCCGTACGGCCCGTCCCGCAGCACGGTGGGCGGCACCAGTCCCCAGCCGGTCGCCTCGGAGACCTGGTACGCCGCGACCTCGCGCCCGGCGAGCGTCCCGTCGGGGAAGTCCCACAGGGGGCGCTCCCCCGCGACGGGCTTGTAGACGCAGGCGGCCTCGCGGCCGTCGTGGGTCACGGTGCAGTACAGCGCCGCGTTCGATGCTTCACGGAGGCGTCCGCGCACGGTCAGCTCGCCCTCGGCGAGCAGCACCGCGTCGGCGGGGCCGGCGGTGGTCACGCCCCGCGGCGGTATCCGTTCTGGCGCGGACATACATGTCCTTCCGGGTCGAGGGGGAGGCTGCACAGCGGGCACGGCGGCCGTCCCGCGTTGACGACGTCGAGGGCGCGCTTGGCGAAGGCACGGGCCTGGACCCCGGTGAGCCGGACCCGGAGCATCGGGGGGCCGTTCTCCTCGTCCTGGAGCAGCCTCTCCTCCGCCTCGGCGAGGTCCTCCTCGGACTCGGCGTCCAGTTCGACGAGCGCCTGCGCCTCGACGATCATGCACTCCTCCTCGCCGTCCCAGGCGAGGGCCATGGTGCCGACCCGGAACTCCTCCTCCACCGGGGCGTCCAGCGGGGCGGTGTCGGCGATCTCGGTCGGCGCCACGGCGGGCACCGCGGCGCTGCCCCCGCTACGGCGTACGACCTCGTCGAGCAGTTCGTCCATGCGCTCGGCGAGCGCGGCGACCTGGGTCTTCTCCAGAGCCACGCTGGTCACCCGGGAGCCGGCTGAGGCCTGGAGGAAGAACGTACGGCGCCCTGGCAGTCCGACCGTACCGGCCACGAAACGTTCCGGTTGGTCGTAGAGGAACACCTGACGGGACACGTCCTGTCTCCATTGAGAGTGGTGGGTACGGGTATCAGTCGAGGCAGTGGCGACGGCTTCGGCTGCTGCAACGGCGGCGACGGCTGACACGGCGCTGCTGCGACCGCTTCACCCTACTGCGGCCGACGATCACGGTGCGCCCGCACCGCCCCCGACCGGGGCGTCGTCGGCGGGCGGTTCCTCGCGCGGCACCAGGGAGGCGAAGTCACCGGTGTCGCCGAGCCGGACGAGGTAGGGACGCAGCCGTGTGTACCGGATCGCGGTGACGGAACACGGCTCGACGGAGATCCGCTGGAAGAGGTCGAGGTGAAGTCCGAGTGCGTCCGCGACGAGGGACTTGATGATGTCCCCGTGCGAGCACATGAGGTACACGGCGTCGGGGCCGTGATCGCGTTCCACGCGCGCGTTCCACTCGCGCACCGCCTCGGCGGCGCGTGTCTGCATGGTGCGCAGGGACTCCCCGCCGGGGAAGGCGGCCGCCGACGGGTGGGCCTGCACCACCTCCATGAGGGGTTCGTCCTTCAGTTCGGCGAGCTTGCGGCCGGTCCAGTCGCCGTAGTGGCACTCCCCGATGCGTTCGTCGGTGTGGACGGTGAGGCCGGGCCGGGCTTTCAGCAGCGGCCGGATCGTCTCCTGGCAGCGCTGGAGAGGGCTGGCGACGATCTCGGAGAGGGGCAGTTCGGCGAGCCGTCCGGGCAGCGCGGCGGCCTGCGCGGCCCCGCGTTCGTCCAGGGCGACGCCGGGCGACCAGCCGGCGAGCAGCCCCTCCGTGTTGGCGGTGGATCGTCCGTGCCGGACCAGGAGCAATGTGGGCATGCGGACCAGGGTAGGCGCACGCACGTGGGTGCCGTCAGGTGCTGTGCCGGGTGGGCCCGCGGTGGTGCCGCCGGGTGGGCCGGCCGGCGGGTGAGAGGAGAATGCGTTCCGTGATCGTCGACTGTGCCATCTACCGGGACGGGCACCGTACGGAGGGGTCCGAGGACTTCTCCGGCGCGCTGGAGGGCGCGCGGGCGGCGAAGGGTTTCGTCTGGATCGGGCTGCACGAGCCGACGGCGGACGAGTTCGCCCTGGTCTCGCAGGAGTTCGGCCTTCATCCGCTCGCGGTCGAGGACGCCCTCAAGGCACATCAGCGGCCCAAGCTGGAGGTGTACGACGACTCGCTGTTCATGGTCCTCAAACCGGTCGAGTACGAACCGGACGGCGACACCGTCTCCGCCGGCGAGATCATGATCTTCCTGGGTGACTCGTTCGTGGTGACCGTCCGGCACGGCGAGGGATTCCCGCTGGACGCCGTACGCAGCCGGCTGGAGCACGAACCGGAGCTGCTGGGCAACGGGCCGACGTCGGTGGTGTACGCGATCGCCGACGCCGCCGTCGACCACTACCTCCTCGTGGCGGCCGAGCTGCAGACCGATCTGGAGGAGCTGGAGGCGGAGGTCTTCTCACCGGAGGGCGCCGGTACCCAGCTCACCGCGTCCCGGATCTACGCCTTCAAGCGGCAGGTCCTGGAGTTCCGCCGGGCGACCGGGCCGCTGACCCCGCCGATGGCGCGGCTGACGGAGGCGGGCTCGTTCGGCGCGGCGGTGCCCTTCGTGTCCAAGGAGGCGCGCCCCTTCTTCCGTGACGTGCACGATCACCTCACACGCGTGAACGACTCCGTGGAGGGGATGGACCGGCTGGTCTCGGACATCCTCTCGGCGCATCTGGCCCAGGTGAGCGTCCGCCAGAACGACGACATGCGGAAGATCTCCGCGTGGGCGGCCATGGCCGCGATCCCCACCATGCTCGCGGGGATCTATGGCATGAACTTCGAGCACATGCCGGAACTGCGGTGGGAGTGGTCCTATCCGGTGGTGATCCTGGCGATGGCCGCGCTGGAGGTGTTCCTGTACCGGTTGTTCAAGCGGCGCGGGTGGATGTAGCCGGGCGGGGCCGCGGCCCCGCCCGGGGAGGGTCAGGCGAACTCGGGCGCGCTGCTCGCGGGGCCGCCCAGGGCGTTGCGGCGTTCCGGCATCCGCAGGGAGACCATGCGGCGCCAGCCGCCCAGGCGCTCGTAGGCGTACACCGCGTGGATGCCGGCCGCCAGGAGCGCCCCTCTGGCCCGGGACCAGCCGAGGATGTCTCCCATCCGGGCCATCACCGCGAGGCTGACGTCGCGGTGGACGCGGATCTCGGTGAGCGCGCACGCGCGCAGGGTGCGCTGGATGGCGCGGCCGTGTCCGGCGTACGCGAGGCGCAGCAGTTCCTCGTGGCAGTAGGCGAGGTGGTTGTCCTCGTCGCGGGAGATCATCGTGACGGCGCGGCCGAGTCCGGGGTGGTCGGCGAAGTGCTTGCGGAGCAGTTCCATCTGCTCGGAGGCGCGCTGTTCGGTGACGCGGCTGTGCGCGAGGTAGACGACGATGTCCTGGACGGTGAGCGGTTCGTCGCGCCTGAGCCTGTCGTGCGCCAGGCCGATGCCGCTCCGCTCGAGGAGGATCGTGTAGTCGGTCTCGGGCGGGACGGGGACCGGTCGCACACCGCGCTTCTTCATCAGGGCGTCGAAGATGCGGCCGTGCTTGTCCTCGTCGGCGCCGTGCCTGGTGATCTTGGGGGCGAGTCCGCGCTGGCTCTCGGGAACCAGGGCCGCGATCCGGGCGTTCTCCCAGCCGCCCTGCGACTCGCCGCCGGCGGCGATGGAGCAGAACAGCGCGAAGGAGTCGTCGTCGTCGAGGATCTCCTGGAACAGACTCTTGGCCGACAGCATCCTGGGCCCCTCTCCACAACGATTCCGCGCGTTCCGTGGTCCGGTGGTTCCGTGATCCGTGAAGTCCGTGGTCCGCGAAGAACGAGTCAATGGCGAGGAGGCGCGCCCGGCAACAGGTGCGCCCGGCGACTCCGCCGAAAGGAGGACGGGCGCGGGGGCCCGGGGGCGTAACCGGAGGGGGCCGCCGGGCGTTGTGGTGGGTGACGGCCGTGGCGGGGAAGACCCCCGAGCCCCCGCCACGGCCGCGGAAACTTCGTGTGCGGCGCCCGGTGCCCCGGGCAGGGCCTATGCCAGGCCCGAGCGCTCCAGCGCCTCGGTGCCGGCGCGCAGGGAGGCGAGGCGCTCGTCGAGCGTGAAGCCCGCGGGGGCGAGGGTGAGGGTGGTGACCCCCGCTGCCGCGTAGGCCTTCATCCGGTCCGCGATGCGGTCCACGGAGCCGAGCAGTGTCGTGGAGTCGATCAGGTCGTGCGGCACGGCCGCGGCGGCGCCCTGCTTGTCGCCCGACAGGTACTTGTCCTGGATCTCGGCGGCTTCCCGCTCGTAGCCCATGCGCCCGGCGAGCTGGTTGTAGAAGTTCTGCTTGCGGCTGCCCATGCCCCCGACGTACAGCGCGGTGTAGGGACGGAAGGTGTCGGCGAGGGCGGCGACGTCCTTGTCGTCGCCGACGGCGAGCGGGAGCGTGGGGCAGACGTCGAAGCCGTCGAGGGTCTTGCCCGCCTTCTCGCGGCCCGCCCTGATGTGCTTGACGGCGGTCTCCTCCAGGTGGTCGGCGGAGGGGAAGATCAGCAGCGCGCCGTCGGCGATCTCACCGGTCTGCTCGAGGTTCTTCGGGCCGATCGCGGCGATGTAGAGGGGGATGTGCTCGCGCTGCGGGTGCACGGTGAGCTTGATGGGCTTGCCCGGACCGCCGGGCAGGGGCAGGGTCCAGTGCTCGCCGTCGTGGGAGAGACGCTCGCGCGTCATGGCCTTGCGGACGATCTCGACGTACTCGCGGGTCCGTGAGAGGGGCTTGTCGAACTTGACGCCGTACCAGCCCTCGGAGACCTGCGGGCCGGACACGCCGAGACCGAGGCGGAACCGGCCGCCGGAGAGGGAGTCGAGAGTGGCGGCGGTCATCGCGGTCATCGCGGGCTGGCGGGCCGGGATCTGGAAGATGGCCGAGCCGACGTCGATCCGCTCGGTCTGGGCGGCGACCCAGGTGAGCACGGTCGCCGCGTCGGAGCCGTAGGCCTCGGCGGCCCAGCAGACCGCGTATCCCAGGCGGTCGGCCTCCTGTGCCACGGCGAGGTTGTCCGAGTCCATTCCGGCACCCCAGTAGCCGAGGTTGATCCCGAGCTGCATGGCCCTCTCCCCTTACTCATCGGTAACGTCGCTTGCGGTGACCTTATACCGCCGTCGGCCGGGCCGGGGGCGGTGCCGCGCCGCGGGAGGCCGGGCCCGGGGGTGACCTGGGGGACTCGGGGAAAACGGTTGTCCACAGGCACCCACACCGCGGGTGTCGGCCAGTAATCTCGGCGTTCATGGAGCAGAGGCATCTCGGCCGTACCGGCCTGCGCGTGTCCCGTATCGGTCTCGGGACCCTGACCTGGGGCCGGGACACCGACGAGCACGACGCCGCGGACCTCTTGAAGACGTTCTGGGAAGCGGGCGGGACCCTCGTCGACACCGCCGACGTGTACGGCGACGGGGAGGCCGAGTACCTGCTCGGGCAGCTCATGGGCGGGCTGGTGCCGCGCCGGGACCTCGTCATCTCGACGAAGGCCGGGAGCGTACCGGACCCGGAGCGCAGATTCGACGGTTCGCGCGGTCATCTGCTCTCCGCCCTGGACGCCTCGCTCGCCCGTCTCGGCACCGATCACGTCGACGTGTGGCACGTCCACGCCTACGATCCCTCCACCCCACTGGACGAGACGCTCCAGGCCCTCGACATCGCCGTCGCCAGCGGGCGTGCCCGCTATGCCGGGGTGTCCAACTTCTGCGGCTGGCAGCTGGCCAAGGCGGCGACCTGGCAGCTCGCCGCGCCGGGGGTGCGGGCCCGGCTGGCGAGTACCCAGATGGAGTACTCGCTGCTCCAGCGGGGTGTGGAGCGGGAGGTGCTGCCGGCGGCCGTCGACACGGGGATCGGGATCCTGCCGTCCTCGCCGCTCGGGCGGGGCGTACTGACCGGCAAGTACCGGAACGACGCCCTGCCGCCGGACTCGCGGGGCGCCTCCGAGCACATGGCGCCGTTCGTCGCGCCGTACCTCGACGACACGGCGAGCAGGATCGTGGACGCCGTGACCACGGCGGCGGACGGGCTCGCCGTGACCGCGCTCCAGGTCGCCCTCGCGTGGGTGCGGGACCGGCCGGGCGTGGCCGCTCCCGTCGTCGGCGCGCGCAACGCGCGGCAGCTCACGGCGGCACTGTCAGTGGAGGCGCTTACTCTTCCTGACGAGATCTGCCGGGCGCTCGACGACGTGTCGGCGCCCGTGCACCGCTATCCCGATCACGACTGGAGCACGCTGTGAGCACGGAGCCGTCCGAGACCGCGGAGGACGTCGAGCCGGGGACGCCGGACGAGCCGGCTCGGACCGAACCGGCCGGGGCGGAGACCGACCCGGCCGAGCAGGGCGGAGGCCCGGCCGAGCAGAGCGGGGACGCAGCCGAGGAAGGCGGGGACGCGGCCGAGGGGCGGCAGGTGTCCGAGAGCGAGGCCGAGTTGCTCGCGCAGCGGGCCGAGCGGGAGCGGATCGAGCGGCGGAAGGCGGAGCGGCGGGAGCCGATCGAGGCCGGCGCCAAGCTGAGCGGCCGGGCCGCCGACCTGCTCGCCGCCGTGCGGGCCGTGGAGAGCGGCGAGCAGCCGGTGACCGCCGTGTTCGAGGAGGCGGCGCCCGCGCCGCGGCGACCCGCTCCCGAACCGGCGCGACCGGCGCCGCCGGTGACCGTCGAGGCGGCCCCCGCCACCGAAGTGGTCGCGGCCGTACGCGCGGTACTGGCCCAGGGCGGGGCACCCGAGACGCTCGCCGTACAGACCGCCGGAGTGCTGGGCGAGGGGGCCGCGGAAGCCCTGCGCGCCGATCCGTGGCAGCTGCTGCGAGTGGCCGGTGTACGGCCTCCGCAGGCGGACGGGTTCGCCCGTGCGCTGCTCGGCTCCGCCGCCGGGCCGGACGACGCGCGGCGGGTGCGGGCCGTCACCGGGTGGCTGCTGGAGCAGGCCGCGGCGGCCGGGCACACCGCGCTGGAAATGTCCGTGCTGACCGCCGCCCTCGAGCAACAGGGAGTGCCGGATTCCGAGGGGGCCGTGCGGGACGCGATCTCGGACGGCGACGTCCTCGTCTTCCAGGACCCGCTGCCGGAGGCGGGCGCTCCCGCACCGCAGCGGGTCGGTGCCGGAGCCGGGGAAGGCCAGGACGGTACGGAGGAAGCGGACGGAGCGGACCGGGAGCGGCCCGTCCGGGTCCTCGTGGGGCTGGAGCGGTACGCGATGGCCGAGGAGAGCCTCGCCGACGGCCTGGCCCGGCTCGTCGGCTCCGCTCCCCGGCAGGACGGTCCGGACGCGGAGTGGGAGCGGGCCGCCGCCGCGGCGGGCGGCTCCGGGGGTGAGCTGATCCGTGCGGTCGCCGGCCACGGTCTCGTCCTGCACACCGGTGGGCAGGCGTCCCTCGCCGAGCCGGCGGCCCTGCTGCGGGCGGCGCACGGTCTCGGGCTGCGCGCCTGGGCCGCCGCGCACGATCCGGCCGGGCGCGCCCGGTTCGCGGCCCTGCTGGAGGCTGCCGCGGCCGGGGGTGCCGGGACGGCCGACGAAGCCGGAGCCGAGGGCCCCGGGACCGCCACCGTCGCCGGGCTGCTGTCCGGTGCCGAGGGGCCGGGGCGTGACTCCGACGGGGCGCTGCGGCTGGATCTGCTCGTCGTCCTGGACGCTCCCCGGCTGGACGTCGAGGCGGCCGCGCTGGTCACGGAGTCGCTGCCGGACGGTGCCCGGCTGGTGCTGGCCGGGGATCCGGGGGTGCTGTGGTCCGTCGGGCCGGGACGGGTGTTCGCCGATCTGCTGGCGGCGCGCGTCTGCCCGCAGATCGCCTCCCGGCGGCCGGATCCGGGGCCTCTGGGCGAACTGGTCTCCGGTATCGGCGCCGGTGAGCTGAGCCAGGTGGCGGCGCCCGGCAAGGAGGTCGTCATCGTGCCGGTGCGGGACGCGGGCGAGGCCGTGCACCGGACCGTGCAGCTCGTGGTGGACTCGGTGCCGCGCGCGATCGGGGTGCCGGCCGAGGAGACGCAGGTGATCACCCCGGGGCACGGGGGCGCGGTGGGCACGCGCGCGCTGAACGCCGCGCTGAAGGAGCGGCTCAATCCGGGGCCGGGGCGCTTCGGCGGATTCGACCCGGGCGACCGGATCGCCTACTCCCCCGCCCGGGGGCGTACGGTGCCGGGCCGGGTGGTGCGGGCCGACGCCGACGGCCTGCACCTGTCCTGCGCGGGCGAGGCCCTCGTGGTGCCGCAGGAGCGCGTGGAGCAGTCCGTACGGCACGGATGGGCGCTGACCGCACACCAGGCCGCGGGGTGCCGGTGGCCCGCGGTGGTCGTGGTGCTGCCGGGCGATGCCGTTCCGGCGTTGAGCCGGCCCTGGGTGTACACCGCGTTCAGCCGGGCGGACCGCCATCTGTCCGTGGTGCACGGTGTGGAGCAGGCGCTGCCGCGCGCCGTGGCGGAGGTGGCGGCCAAGCCCCGGACGACCCGGCTCCCGGTACTGCTGGCGCCGCAGATTCCGGCAGCCGCCGGCTGACTGCCGCCGCCCGCAACGGTGAGGGCGGTGACACCCTCGGTGCCACCGCCCTCACCCTGCGTCCGGGACCCGGGCCCGGGCCCGCTCAGCGATCCGCGTCCAGGGGCTCCAGATCCTCGTCCTCGTCCGGAATCCGCACCTGCCCGGCCTCGAGGCCGTCGTCCCTGTCGTCGTCGAGGTCGTCGTCCAGGTCCTCGTCGAAGACCGCGCTGACGTCGAAGCGGCACACGACCCGGGCCGGGTCCACCTGCTCGAACGGGGCCGCCAGCCATTCACCGGGCTCCGCCGGTTCGTCCGATGCCGTCACCCAGAGCGTGGAGTCCCCCTCCTCCAGGCCGAACTCCTTGTGCCGGGATGCGATCTCGTCCGGCTCGAACTCGCCGAACAGGACGCCGAGCGCGCCGTGGACGGTGTCCGAGGCGTCCGAGCCCTCCTCGTCGTCCGCCGCCTCGATCCGCTGGGCGTGCGCCAGCAGCCGCTGCGGCTCCACGACGGCGTAGTCGCGGCGGATCAGCACGCTCAGCGCGTTCGGCTCCTCCGGTCCGGTGTAGGGCGGCAGGGCGTCCTCCGCACCGGGGATCTCGAAGGGCGTCACCTCGTCGTGGCGGTCGTAGAGCAGTTCGTCGTACGCCTCAGCGGCTACGGCCAGCTCGTTGAACGCCTCGTAGACGGCCGGGTCGTCCTCACCCGACCGGCGCTCGACCGCGGCCAGGTGGCGGTCGAGCGCGGTCTTGACCGCCTCGGCGGCGGCGCGTACCTCGGCAGCGGTGGGCTGCGCAGCATCAGACATAGTGCAGACGCTATCCGTACCGGGGCCCAGCACGCACAATAGATGCGATGCCGGAATACGAATTTGTCGACGTGTACGTACCGCGCGGGGTTTCCCGCAAGGAGGCGGCACGTCTGCTGACGGACCACGCAGAGTACGGTCACTGGGAGTTGGACCGTCTGAGCCTGCTGCGCGACGGCAGCCGCAAGGTGCGGCTGCGGCGGCGGATCATCCGCCAGGTACGCGCGACCTGGTGAGCTCGGGCCACCTGCCGACAGCCGTGAGATCGGTCGGGGAGCGGGCCCCGCGGTCGCGGGGCCCGCTCCCTGTGACCCCTGTCACGCGGCGGCCCGTGCCTTGCGGTAGAGGACCGCTCCGGCGAGCAGCGCGCCCGCGCCGACCGGCAGGGCGAGACCCATCGGCAGCTCGCTGCCGGTCCGGGCGAGCTGCGCCTCGGCCTGGGGCGCGGCGACGGACCGAGGGCCCGGCTGGTTGTCCTGCGCGGGGCCGGCCGGGGTTTCCTCGCGCGGAGCGGACGGCGTGCTCGGTTCGCCACCGGGCTCCTGCGGCTCCGCCGGGGCGTCCGGAGCGTCCGGGGCGCCGTTGGTGCAGTCGTTGCCCGTGGCGGCGTTGCCGGCGCCGATGACGTCGACGGTGTTGCCGCAGACGTTCACCGGGATGTGGACCGGCGCCTGGATCTGGTTGCCGGAGAGCACACCGGGCGAGCCGGCGGTGTGTCCGTCGGCGTGCGCACCACCGTGGCCACCGTGACTCCGGTGGCCGCCGGAGTCACGGTGCTGGCCGGACTCTCCGTGGTGGCCGGACTCTCCGTGGCCGGCCGAGGTGGGACCACCCTGGTTGGCGCAGGAGTTGCCCACGGACGGGTTGAGGACACCGACGACGTCGACGGTGTTGCCGCAGACGTTCACCGGCACGTGCACCGGCGCCTGCACCGTGTTCCCGGAGAGCACGCCGGGCGAACCCGCGGCGGCACCCTGCGCGCCGGAGTCGGCGTGGGCGACCCCGCCCGCGGCGGCGATCACGCCGGTGGCGGCGGCCACGGTCATCAGGCCCTTGCGGGTGACCTGTCGCATAGCTGAAATCCCTGCCTTCGACCTTGTGCCGGGAATTCCGTCCGTCGGATTCCCGGTATTGCGACGTTCTGCGAGACCGGTCGGCCCCGGAGCGCATGGCGCGCGCTCCGGGGCCGACGAGCTCAAACCCTGGAAAGTGCTTGCCCTAAGGGGCGAGGCACAACGTCACTGGTTGACGCAGACGTTGCCGACGGCGGGGTTCAGCAGCCCGATCACGGAGACCGTGTTGCCGCAGACGTTCACCGGGACGTGCACCGGGGCCTGGACGACGTTGCCCGAGAGGACGCCCGAGGAGTGCGTGGCGGCACCCTGGGCACCGGAATCGGCGGCGGCCATGCCCGCACCCGCGAGAACCAGTCCACCGGTGGCGGCGGCGACAGCGACGACCTTCTTGATCATTATTCCTCCTCGTTGGCAATGCGATCCCAAGTCGCGGATCACATCATGGGTAACGAGGAAGGAGTAATGAGGCTACGAGCTTATCGTCGCATTCACTCTTCCCGGTCAACTCCGCACGTCTGCACGATTATCGGAACCGTCGAATTACCTCAGGAGGCGTCCAGGAACCGGTCGAGCACCCGCACCCCGAACTTCAGTCCGTCCACCGGCACCCGCTCGTCGACCCCGTGGAACATGCCGGCGAAGTCCAGCTCCGGCGGCAGCTTCAGCGGGGCGAAGCCGAAGCAGCGGATACCGAGGTCGTCGAAGGACTTGGCGTCGGTGCCGCCGGAGAGCATGTACGGCACCGCCCGCGCGATCGGGTCCTCGGCGCCGAGCGCCAGCTGCATGGCGTCGACCAGCCGGCCGTCGAAGTCGGTCTCCAGCGCCTTGTCGGCGTGCACGTCCTCCCGCCTCACCCGCGGGCCGAGGATGCGGTCCAGGTCGGCCAGGAACTCCTCCTCGTACCCGGGCAGGAAGCGGCCGTCGACATGGGCGGTGGCCTGGCCGGGGATGACGTTGACCTTGTAGCCGGCGCCGAGCATGGTGGGCGCCGCCGAGTTGCGCAGCGTGGTGCCGATCATGCGGGCGATGCCGCCGAGCTTGGGGAGGGTCTCCTCCATGTTCTCCGGGTCGAGCTCGGTGCCGAGCGCGTCGGAGAGCTCGTCCAGGAAGGCCCGTACGGTCTTGGTGACCCGTACCGGCCACGTGTGCCGGCCGAGCCGGGCCACCGCCTCGCTGAGTTCGGTGATCGCGTTGTCGTCGTTGGTCATCGAGCCATGGCCCGCCGTGCCGTCGACGGTGAGCCGCATCCAGTGCATGCCCTTCTCGGCGGTCTCGACGAGGTAGAGGCGCAGCTTCTCGTTGACGGTGAAGGAGAACCCGCCGACCTCGCCGATCGCCTCGGTGACGCCCTCGAACAGCTCGGGGTGCTTGTGGACCAGATGTTTGGCGCCGTAGGTGCCGCCGGCCTCCTCGTCGGCGAGGAAGGCGAGGACGACGTCGCGCGGGGGCTTGCGTCCGCTGCGCATGCGGTCGCGGACGACGGCCAGCGTCATCGCGTCCATGTCCTTCATGTCGACGGCGCCACGCCCCCACACGCAGCCGTCGGCGATCTCGCCGGAGAAGGGGTGGTGGGTCCAGTCCGCCGCGTTGGCCGGTACGACGTCGGTGTGCCCGTGGATCAGCAGCGCGGGCCGCGAGGGGTCCTCCCCCTCGATCCGCGCCACGGTGGAGGCCCTGCCCTTGTGGGACTCGAAGATCTGCGGTTCCAGGCCCACCTCGGCGAGCTTCTCGGCGACGTACTCGGCCGCCTTGCGCTCGCCGGGGCCCGAGTGGTCGCCGTAGTTGCTGGTGTCGATCCGGATCAGGTCGCGGCAGAGGTCCACGACCTCGTCCTCACCGGTGACGCCCTTGGCCGTGTCCGTCACGCTCACGTGGTTCCTCCCGCTGTCACTGCTGGTGGGTCCCCCTCATCCTCTCCCCAGAACGCATCCGCCCCAAGACCGGACCCGGCCCGTCGCACGGCGTTCACGCCGGGACGGAGCAGGCCCGGCAACGCACCCACCGGGGTGATCGGCCACCCCGGAAAGCCTGGTAATGTTTACGTCGTCGCAGCGGGGGAAACCCGCGCGTCAGACACCTTGTCCGGGTGGCGGAATGGCAGACGCGCTAGCTTGAGGTGCTAGTGCCCTTTATCGGGCGTGGGGGTTCAAGTCCCCCCTCGGACACCAGCAGGAACGAAGGGCCTTTGATCCCCAAGGGCCCTTCTTCATTGCCCGACCGACCGACAGGTCATGCGCGGGGTCCTCGGGTGATGCGAATGAGGATCCTCGTTCGAGGCGCTGACATGGCGCCCTGCCGACAGCTGGCACTCAGCGGACCGAGGATGCGTGGCGCAATGAGCAGCCGACTCTTCGCAGTCTTCTTCGACGCTCACCAGCCCGAGCGCCTGGCGCATTTCTGGTCCGGCGTCCTGGGCTTGGAGAGAGCCGACGATCCTTACGACGGCGTCGCCCTGCTGTCCGGGAATGACGCCGGCTACCGCCTCGGCTTCCGTCCCTCCCAGGCGCAGAAGGTCGCCCAGAACCGGCTGCACTTCGACCTGACCAGCTCCTCCCTGGAGAACCAGCAGGAGACCGTGGCCAGAGCGCTCGACCTCGGCGCGCAGCACGCCGACGTCGGCCAGGGACCGGACGCGTCCCATGTGGTGCTCACCGACCCCGAGGGCAACGAGTTCTGTGTCCTCGAGCCGCACAACGATTTCCTGGCCGGCTGCGGTCTCATCGGAGCGCTCGCCTGCGATGGTTCGCAGGCCGTGGGCTACTTCTGGAGCGAGGCGCTGGGCTGGCCGCTGGTCTGGGACCAGGGCGAGGAGACCGCCGTCCAGTCACCGAACGGCGGTACGAAGATCACGTGGGGCGGTCCGCCGCTGATGCCGGACCCCGGCAAGGACCTGCACTTGGACCTCGCCCCGGACGGCGATCAGCAAGCGGAGGTCGAGCGCCTGCTCTCCCTCGGGGCGCAGCGTCTCGAATCCGCCCGTGGAGGGGACGGCGCGGTGCTGCTGGCCGACCCCGACGGCAACGAGTTCCGCGTGCTCACGCGCCGGTGAAGCCGGAACCGACACCCAGCCGAATTGCGCAGCAGAGTCCGTACCTTCCAGCACCTCCACCGTCGCCGGGTCGATCGCGGTGACGGCGTGACGGGCGAGCGCAAGCGGTTCCTCGTCGAAGATCCTCACCTCCTGGTGCCGGAAGTACCTGGAGATCAGCAAGGTCCTGCCCCTGCTCTACCTGCCCGGCCGGTCCTCCGGCGGCTTCGCGCCCGCCATGGAGCAGTTACCCGGCTCGGCCGCCGAGCTCTCAGCGGCGACCGTGACCCGGCTGACCGAGCAGTGGCAGGACGACCACACCGCCTCCCAGAACCAGGCCCCGGCCTCATCCGACGCGTGTACGTGCGGGCCGACGGCATCCATCCGGTCGAGCATGAGCAGGACACCGTGGCATGAGTGAGCGCGAAGAACGCCCGCTGCTGTTCCTGGACGTCGACGGACCTCTCCTGCCGTTCGGCGACGGCCCGCAGTGCGAGCCATCGGGCACCGCGTCAGATTCGCACCTGGCACGGCTCGACCCACGTGTCGGTCCTCGGCTCGCGGCGCTGCCGTGCGAACTGGTCTGGGCCACAACCTGGGAGGAGGAGGCGAACACCGAGCTAGCACCACGGCTCGGCCTACCGCAACTGCCGGTCGTGAACTGGCCGGAACCCTCCGACGCGCACGAGGACCAGTGGTTCGGGCTCCACTGGAAGACCCGAGCCCTGGTGGCATGGGCGGACGGACGTCCGTTCGTCTGGGTCGACGACGAGATCACCGACGCCGATCGGGACTGGGTATCCACTCACCATCCCGCCCCGGCTCTCCTCCACCCCGTCGCGTCGTCCCGAGGCCTCACCGACGAAGACTTCGCAGTCCTCGATCAATGGCTACGGGCTGTTTGAGACTCACCGCGGTGATCCACCCGCTCAGGCACGCCAAGGTCCGCGCCTGAGCGGCCGGCCACGACGGTCGTGTCCACCCTGTGGGGTAGCCGCGATCACGACGGTGACGCAGGTCATGCGCGTCATCAAGCGGCGATACTCGCGCCGAGCCGACTCGTCGGCAGGTACGGGTCGTGGTCGCCATGACGGACGCGGAGGCCCATGGAGCCGACCTCGGTGAAAGTCACGTCACCATCGACAATGCCGCGCCGCAGGCATCACCGACCGGCCTACCTTCCTCCTCATGATGTCCGCAGTCTTCTGCCGCGAGGTCTCCCCCGCGTTCCCCGAGGCCATGAAAATCGACCGTTTCCCACCCTCTCGTATCAATGATCCGGCAACACGGCGATCGTCACTCCGCCATCCGCCTGTCCAGAATCACAGACCACTCTGTCCCCTCCGAACCATCAACGTCCCCACCGCACCAGCCAGTTCCACGTCAGCTCCGCATGAGACACAGAGCTGTTCGTGCGGATGCAACCGCCAGCCACCATCCGACGGGCAGGCGGGGACAGTGCGTCCCAGGAGCTCGGTCCCGCACCACCTCACGGGCCGCCGTCAAGACTCGGAACGGACCGGGCAGAATGGCCGACATGACCACGCGTTCCTGCCCCTGCGGACTCCCCGAGACCTACGAGGCGTGCTGCGGCCGCTTCCACGCGGGGACGGCCGTCGCGCCGACCGCCGAGCGGCTCATGCGGTCGCGGTACTGCGCCTTCGTGCGGCTGGACGCCGGTTACCTGCTGCGCACGTGGCATCCGCGGACGCGGCCGGAGCGGGTCGACCTCGATCCCGGGATGCGGTGGACCGGGCTGGAGATCCTGGACACGACCGGCGGCTCCGCCTTCCACACCACCGGGACGGTGACCTTCCGGGCGTCCCACCGGGGCGGCTCACTGCACGAGCGCAGCCGCTTCGAGCGGGTGGACGGGGCGTGGGTGTACGTCGACGGGGACTTCCTCGACTGAGGGGACTTCCTCGACTGACGGCGCCCTCAGGGTGCCAGGATGTCGAGTTCCTGGAGCGCCCCCACGGTGATCTCGCGGGTCAGGTGCTCCGCGCGGGCGGCGTCGCGCTCGCGGACCGCTTCGGCGACCTGGACGTGCAGGGTGACCGCGGCCGGGTCGGGATCGTCGAACATCACGTCGTGGCGGGTACGGCCGGTGAGGACCTCCGCGACGACGTCACCGAGGCGCGCGAACATGTCGTTGCCGGACGCGGTGAGGATCACCCGGTGGAAGGCGATGTCGTGGAAGAGGTATCCCTCCAGCCGCTGTCCGCGTGAGTTGGCGACCATGCCGAGAGCGCACTCGGTGAGTTCGGCGCACTGCTCGGCGGTGGCGTTGCGGGCGGCGAGCCCGGCCGCGACCGGCTCGACGGCCGAGCGCAGCACCGTGAGCGAGCGCAGCTGCCGGGGCCGGTCCGCGCCGGCCAGTCGCCAGCGGATGACCTGGGGGTCGTAGACGTTCCACTCGCGGGTCGGGAGGACCGTCACACCGACGCGGCGCCGGGACTCGACGAGGTGCATGGACTCCAGGACGCGCACGACCTCACGCATCACGGAACGTGACACGTCGAAACGCTGCGCGAGCTCGTCTGTACGCAGAACGCTGCCGGGCGGGTACTCGCCTCCGGTGATCTCGGGGCCGAGGGTGTCCAGTACGCGGCCGTGCAGACCCCGGCCCATGGTGCTCATCCACACAGAGTACGGGGCGGATCACGGAAGCAAAAGGTCAGACTTATTCGTCACACAGTCTTGAAATTGTCTTACCTATAGGTTTCAGTTGCGGTCGACATCAGGTTGTCGAGGGCGACAACAGACTGTGAGGCAGCGATGAACACCCCCCATGTCGTAGTGGTCATGGGTGTCGCGGGCACCGGCAAGACCACCATCGGTCCCCTGCTCGCGACCCGGTTCGACGTCCCGTACGCCGAGGCCGACGACTTCCACCCGGAATCCAACATCGTCAAGATGTCGGCCGGCACCCCGCTCACCGACGAGGACCGGCTGCCCTGGCTGGACGCGATCGGTGACTGGGCGCACGGGCGGTCCGGTCTCGGCGGGGTGGTCAGCTGCTCGGCGCTGAAGCGGTCGTACCGCGACCGGCTGCGGGCGGCCGCGCCCGGTGTGGTCTTCGTGCATCTCACCGGTGACCGCGCGCTCATCGAGGACCGGATGTCGCACCGCGAGGGGCACTTCATGCCCACGGCCCTGCTCGACTCCCAGTTCGCCACGCTCCAACCGCTGGGCGAGGACGAGTTCGGGGTCGCCGTCGACGTGTCGGGCAGCCCGGAGGAGATCGCCGAACAGGCGGTCACCGCCCTGTCGGCCCTCGCCGAGCCGGCCCCGTAGTTCCCCTGCCGCAGGCCCTCTCCGGGCCTGCCCCGAGCCGGCTCACGGGTCCCCGCCCTGAGCCGTCTCCACCGGTCCCCGCTCCCCCGGGGACCCCATACACCCCGAGGTTCCCCCACGCCCCGGTTCCCCGTAGTTCCCCCGTACTCCCAGGGGTTCTCCCCGTACTCACAAGGGATTCACCGTGACCAGACTCAGAGTCGAGATGCTGGCAGCGGACGCACCCGAGGCGATCACCTCGGCCGGCCACACCCAGCTGGGCATCGCCGTCCTGGCGGGTATCGCCGTCATCGTCCTGCTCATCACCCGCTTCAAGCTGCACGCCTTCCTGGCCCTGACGATCGGTTCGCTGGCCCTCGGCGCGTTCGCCGGGGCACCGCTGGACAAGGTCATCGCCAGTTTCAGCGCCGGACTCGGTTCCACCGTCGCCGGTGTCGGCGTGCTCATCGCCCTCGGGGCGATCCTCGGCAAGATGCTCGCGGACTCCGGCGGCGGCGACACGATCGTCGACACCATCCTCGCCAGGGCCAACGGCCGCACCATGCCCTGGGCGATGGTGCTGATCGCCTCGGTGATCGGTCTGCCGCTGTTCTTCGAGGTCGGCGTCGTCCTGCTGATCCCGGTCGTGCTGATGGTCGCCAAGCGCGGCAACTACTCCCTGATGCGGATCGGCATCCCGGCGCTCGCCGGTCTGTCCGTGATGCACGGCCTGGTGCCGCCGCACCCCGGCCCGCTGGTCGCGATCGACGCGCTCGACGCCAACCTCGGCGTGACGCTCGCGCTGGGTGTGCTCGTCGCCATCCCGACGGTGATCATCGCCGGTCCGCTCTTCTCCAAGTACGCCGCCCGCTGGGTGGACGTCCCGGCCCCCGAGCGGATGATCCCGCAGCGCGCCTCCGAGGACCTGGAGAAGCGCCCCGGGTTCGGCCCGACGCTGTTCACCATCCTGCTGCCGGTCGTGCTGATGCTGGCCAAGGCACTGGTCGACATCGTCATCGACGACCCCGAGAACAACGTCCAGCGGGTCTTCGACGTCGCCGGCTCCCCGATGATCGCCCTGCTCGCGTCCGTGCTCGTCGGCATCTTCACGCTGGTCCTGCCCGCCGGATACGACAAGAGCCGGATCTCGCAGCTGGTCGAGAAGGGCCTCGCCCCGATCGCCGGCATCCTGCTGATCGTCGGCGCGGGCGGCGGCTTCAAGCAGACGCTGATCGACTCGGGCATGGGTCAGATGATCCTCGACATCTCCGCGGACTGGGCGATCCCGGCCCTGCTGCTCGGCTGGCTGATCGCGGTGGCGATCCGGCTGGCGACCGGTTCGGCGACCGTCGCGACCATCTCGGCGGCCGGTCTGGTGGCGCCGCTCGCGGCCGACATGTCGACCACGCACGCCGCTCTGCTGGTGCTCGCCATCGGTGCCGGTTCGGTCTTCTTCAGCCATGTCAACGACGCCGGTTTCTGGCTGGTGAAGGAGTACTTCGGGCTGGACGTGGGCCAGACCATCAAGACCTGGTCGATCATGGAGACGATCATCTCGGTGGTCGCCGGTGCTCTGGTGCTGCTCCTGTCGCTGGTCATATAGGCGACCGGTCGGCCCTTCGGACACGGCCTCGGCCGCGGTACCGCATGTGCGGTACCGCGGCCGAGGCCGTTTTCGGAAGGGCCGGGCCTACGCGTCGCGCTCGGCCTCCTTGTCCAGTTGGAACGCCTCGTTGCCGAGCCCGATGCGGGCGTGGACCTCGGGGGCGCGGGCGCGCAGGACCAGGCCCTGGACCAGGCCGGCGACGAGGGCCAGCCCGATGATGCCGGGCAGCAGCCGGCTCAGCGCGGAGCCGGGGCCGGCGCCGACGAGCACGTCGAAGTCCTTGACGGTGTAGCCGGCGATCACGACCAGGGCGAGGCCCGCCAGCGCCGAGGTGACCAGCCGCCAGGCCTGGGCGCCGGCGGCCCCGCGGCGGACGAAGAAGACGACGACGGACAGCGAGGCGATCGCCATCAGCACGATCACGCCGAGGGCGCCGATGTTGCCGCCCCAGGTGAACAGGTGCAGGACCGGCGCGGTCGGGTCGCCGATCGGCTTGTCGTCGGTGAGGGCGAAGGCGAGGACGAGCACCACGGCGATGCCCGTCTGGAGCAGCGAACCGGTGCCGGGGGCGCCGCTGGTGCCGGTGGTGCGGCCGAAGGCGCCGGGCAGCAGGCCCTCGCGGCCCATGGCGAAGGCGTACCGGGCGACGACGTTGTGGAAGCTGA